>NZ_VPEA01000002.1:0-298174 GCF_013417365.1 Acinetobacter sp. YH12252 | reverse complement strand
TTGTCTCAAAGGACGCGGGTTTAATCTTGAAAATACGCGCTTGACAGACCCTAGACGAGTGAAAAAATTGATTGCGGTGTTAGCTATAAGCTTCTGTTGGTGTTACTTAACGGGTGAATGGCAACATGATCAAAAAAAAGCGATAAAAATAAAGAAGCATGGACGACTCTCAATGAGTTTATTTCGCTATGGTTTAGACTATGTTCAAATGGCGATTCAGCGTTTAATTGGTTTTGGGAAAAAAGAAGAGTTTAAGGAAATTTTGGCAATTTTAAGAAAGCAGAATCCTGATAGGATAAGGGTTCTGTGAAATTTGTCGTGTACAGAGTAAACTTTTAATACTGTGCGATAACGCACTTTACTGAACATAGCGCCTGAGTATTGGGGAACTCAGGCGCTATCTTTTTAGCGAATACAATTTAAGGATGGTTAATCCGCGTATTCAGATGTATTCGTTCAGACTTATTGACCTGAACGGATGATGTAATCAAATGCTGAAAGTGATGCTTTCGCGCCTTCACCTGTTGCAATGATGATTTGCTTGTACGGTACAGTTGTACAGTCACCTGCCGCAAATACACCTTTTACATTGGTTTCATTGCGCTCATTTATCACAATCTCACCACGATTCGTCAGCTCTACTTTTGACTCTTTTAAGAAGTCCGTATTTGGTAATAAACCAATTTGTACGAAAATTCCTGCAAGTTCAACAGTATGCTCAACATCTGTCGCACGGTCTTTATATTTCAATGCAGTCACTTGTGCGCCATCACCAATCACCTCAGTCGATAATGCATTGGTAATTACAGTAGTATTTGGCAAGCTGTTCAATTTGTTTTGCAAGACTTGGTCTGCACGTAATTTAGTATCAAACTCTACCAAAGTCACATGCTCTACAATCCCTGCAAGGTCAATCGCTGCTTCTACACCTGAGTTACCACCACCAATCACTGCAACACGTTTGCCTTTAAACAACGGGCCATCACAGTGTGGGCAGTATGCCACGCCGCGGGTACGGTATTCTGCTTCACCAGGTACATTCATCTCTCTCCAACGTGCACCTGTAGACAAGATCACCGTTTTCGATTCAAGTGTTGCGCCATTTTCCAAAGTCACTTCGACCAAACCATTGGCAGTTTCATCAGCACCTTTAATGGCAGATACTTTTTGTAGATTCATAATATCGACATCGTATTCACGCACATGCGCTTCCATTTCTGCCGCAAACTTTGGACCTTGTGTTTTTTGGATAGAAGTGAAGTTTTCAATATCCATGGTATCCATCACCTGACCGCCCATACGCTCAGCCACAATACCTGTACGAATACCTTTACGTGCTGCATAGATTGCAGATGTATTCCCTGCAGGGCCGCCACCAATTACCAAGACATCAAACGCCTCTTTGGCATTCAGTTTCGCTGCATCTTTGCTCGCAGAATCTGTATCTAATTTAGCTACAATTTCTTCCAAAGTCATACGACCTTGACCAATGTGGTTGCCATCTTGGAATACCATCGGCACAGCCATAATTTTGCGCTGCTCAACTTCTTCTTGGAAGAATGCACCATCAATCATGGTTGCTGTTGTGCCAGGGTTGTAAATCGCAATGAGGTTCAAAGCTTGTACTACATCTGGACAGTTGTGGCAGCTCAACGATACAAACACATCAAAGTGAGATGAAAGATTCAATTCTTTGATTTGCGTTAATACTTCATCCGATACTTTTGGTGCATAACCAGAAGTTTGCAATAAAGCCAAAATTAATGAAGTGAACTCGTGCCCCATTGGTAAACCTGCGAAGAATACGCGCGGTTGCTCACCTACTTTTGCAATCCCAAAACTTGGTGCACGTGCGTTGTTACCGTCAAAACGTGCAGTAACTTGTGGCGAAAGTGCTGCAATTTCTTCAACCAATTCTTTAATTTTGGCAGATTTATCAGAACCATCTAAAGTCGCGACAAGCTCGATTGGGCTTTCAAGACGTTCTAATAAAGTTTTAAGTTGTGTAGAAGTATTTTGGTCTAACATGGCTAACGTCTCCAAGGGAGTAAATTTATTTGTTGATGTCATCTTACGAAAAATAGTTACATAGGGGAAACGGTTTATTTTTATATTTATGATCGTTTTTTTAAATGATAGTGAGTTTCAAGCTTACTATTTCATTTAAAATACCTAAAGCTATTCAATTTAGACATTAACATAAAAACTGAATGTCTGCCTTAAGCAATTGAGCCTAATCATTTTTTATTCAAGTTGTTGTTGAATCCGCAGAATACGCTGCTGTAAATGTCGCGATAAAAACCAGAGTACCGCAGACAGTATTAACATAAGCGCCATAACCGCGAGATTCATATAATAAACCAGCGTATTTAATTGCTGTGCTTGCTGCACTTGCTTATGTACGCTTTGCGCCATAGGCGTTAAAGCTTTGCCATAAACTTGCTGCTGCATCGTCCATAATTGTTCAGGTTTAAATCCATAATGTAAAAATTGCGGATCTTGCTGCTCTGCTTTGACCAAGGTCAACACTTGCGGAATGGCTGCATCTTTATCTGCGGGATGATGCATCAATGCCGTTTGCGCCAACAAATAGGCTTTAACAGGCGCTGCCATTTCTGCATTTTGTAAATAACGCGCCAATTCACTTTCTTGAATGTGCTTTTCATAATGCACAATTTTGGCATATACCTGCTGCGTATCATCTTGTCGGTCATGCTGAACATAACTCAATGCCGACCAAAGTAAAATAAAACTCAGCAACCAAGCTACAAATTTCAAGACAAAGGACTGAAAGCGAATATAAAAAAAACGAATTTTCTTGAGTAGATGAACTAGAACGAATGCACCAATAAATGACACCGACAGTTTTAAAATCAACCAACCCAACCAGTTCAACAAACTGAAAAAATAATCAGGTTGCTGCCCTAAATTTGCCAAAGTCGCATCGACACTTGCAGGCATGTGTAATTGCTGAACTTCAGTGCTTAAACCAAAGAAGCTATAAATCACATCTTGCTGAATAAAAAAGCCAATTGCCGATATAAGCACCACCGTCATAGACAGCACAGCCAAAAAACTGAGCTTTTTTTGACGCTGCTGTAATGCCACAACACCTGTTTTTAGCTGCTGTGGCTGAATGGCATATTCATCAAGTGGGGGCAAATCCGACTCCTTATCAGGTAAATTTCAGATTAAATGAAGTCATTGTCAAAATGCATTTATTGACCAGACTGTTGACTTGAACCAATCACCAATTGATTCAGATTCTCCTGTAAGGCTCGCAAACGCGTAGTCGCTTCTGCACGTTTTTGCATGCCTTCTTTTTGTACCTGGATCACATCGTTCACTGTTTTAATGAGGGTATTTTGTACGTGTTCAAGGGTTTCAATATCAATCACCGAACGCTGATTGGCTTTGGCAGTATCAACCGAGTTTTGATGCAATAAATCTGCATTACGGCGCAGCAATTCATTGGTGGCATCATCAATACTGTTGGCCAGTTGCACACTGTTTTTCTGCTCATTTAAAGAAATCGCCAAACTAATCTGGTTTTTCCACGCAGGTAAGGTAATGTTTTTAATCGCATAAAATTTATCGACCAACATTAAATTATTGGACTGGATAATCCGAATCATCGGCAAAGTTTGCATGGCAGATTGTTGCAACACCTGCAAATCACTCACCCGCTTTTCTAAATTATTAGCAAGATGATTGAGATCATAAATTTTTTGAGTCGTGGTCTGATCCTGCGGCTGCGCGGAAAATTCAGAAATTTGCTGCTGAATTTCCTGCTGTTTTAACTTACCTGCTGCAATATAAATCCCCAATTGTTTATATTCATCTTGCACACCATGAAACATTTTATCCAGTGTATCTACACGGTTTTTTAAACCATTTTGTGAGCTTTCAATTTCTGTGACCAGACTATCAATTTGCGCTTTGGTGCTGTTAAAGTTTTGATCAAAACTTTGTTTAGCGCCTTTTAACTTATTGAATAAACCACCCAAAAAGCCACTGCTTTTGTTTGGATTTAAAATACTGTTGGTATTTAACTGCTGTGCAACCTGCACCACCTGATTCAGCTTTTGCCCTGTGACATCCAAATCCTTATTTTGCACCAAACCTAAAAGCTCATCGGTATAACTTGACGTTTTAGTGGCGATATTTTTGCCATATTCTGCAACCGAATGATGGCTAAGATCGCTTAATTCTTTACGCGCAGCCAGCACCTCCTGAAAGTCATCAGGCTGTAAGCCAATTTCCTGCAAATTGAGTTGCTGAAATTGTTGCTGAGTCTGTTCATCACTCACTTGCACAGCGACGTTGCGTTGTTCAGAAGTTGTCATATTTCGCCTCTATCTAATCAAAACCATGCCTTATGATTGCGCAGGTTTTTCTAAGGATTTTCTTAATGTCTTAATTAAATGCTCACGACTTTGATCCAGCTTTTCTAGCTGACTGTGTGAGCCACTTTGCTGACTTTGTTTGACATGATATTGCCATGCAGGAATGAGTACCTGCTGCGCTTCTTTAAAGCGATCTAACAAACTAAAAGAGAGTTGCTGTGAAAGTTGCATTTGAGTAATCGCAATATCATTACTACTTTGCAAAGTCTTTAAACTATAAATTTTCTTGGCCAGTCGTTCGCTAAAATTATCCAAAGGATGCTGATTGCGCACAAATCGTGGATATTCCACTAAAAACTCATCGGCAGCTTGAATGTATTTCGCCATTTGCTCACGCAAACCAACCAACTGCTGAAAACGTGATTGTGATTTCTGAATTTCGATTTGCAGCTTTTGGCTTAAACGATCTGCTTGTCCTAATAAATGATCTAGGTTTTTATAATATTGCACTTGCCCCGCGCCATATTCCAAATCTATGCCTAGCCACTTTTGTAGTGCATTAAACTTACGTTGCTTTAACACTTTTTTAGATTTGCCAAGCGCCTGAATCAACTGCTCAATGGTCACACTCAATTGCTGAGTTAAATGTGGATCCACCCCATCCAATAAAACTGACTGCGCTTGAATCACCTGATCTGCATAATGATTTAGACGATATTGATCATTCAACAACGGAACTAAATCATTGCGTTGAATCGCCAAAAGCTCTGCACGATCCACCGTAATCTCTTGCAAAGGCAGTAACACTTCAAACTGAGCCATAGACCATCACAACCCTCTTTACATGATTTTATAGTACGTGTTTTTCGGCTAAGGTCATGTAATATTTTGCAATTTTTTATTTCGATCTGCTTAAATGCTTTTTTATAGATTCGCATAACATCAGTCACAAGATGCCTGATTCAAAACACCAGTGCTTGACATCCTCACCCCCTTAAAAGAGGGTGATTCCTACAGCTAGACGCTTATGCCCAAGCGCAAGAATGTTTAGAGCTGAGTTTATATCTCGATCATGAGCTGTACCACAGCTCATGCACTCCCATTCTCTTATTCCAAGATCTGTACTACCTTTAGGACTACTTGAGGTGATCTCACTGCAGCACGAACAGATTTGGGTGGTATAGGCTTCTTGGACTTCTTCAAACAATACGCCTGCGTTCTCGCATTTATACTTGAGCATTGTTTTTAGTGCCGAAAATCCTGTATCCAAAACAGATTTTGCCATTTTGGTTTTTACTAATTTTTTAGCACTCAAGTCACCTACAATAATCAATGCATTTTCATTCACAAGCTTGGTGCTTGCTTTATGCAAATGATCTTTTCGACTATTTGCAATCTTGGCGTGTAATGCACGAACACGCTTCTTATTCCTGGCTCTCTGAGCAATACATAATTTCTGCTCATATTTTCGATAGAATTTTGGATTTGAAATTACAGTGCCATCAGAACAGGTGGCAATATCTTTTAAGCCTAGATCAATACCAATCGATTTGGTTGCTGTCGATTTATCTTGCTTAGGCGATTCAACAACAAGACATACATACCAACGCCCACGGCTATCCTCTACAAATGAACCTGTTTTTAACGTGTATTTGCTTAAACCGTAGCTATCCCAAAGCTTAAATTGGTGTTTTCCATACTGGACATATCCAGTGGCATATTTGATAGCCAACTTTTTAAAGGGAACCCATCCCAAAGAGCGCCTTGCTGATTTTTTATTGCTGATACGCCATTTCAGCTTTGCCTTTTTAAATTGCTTTCTTCGGGTGACTAATTCTTCAGTTACAGCCTGAATGGTTTGACTATGTAAATTACATTCTTTGGATGTGCCTTTCGTATATTTGGCAATATCAAAAGCAGAGAGAAATTCACCTTTCCGCTTCAAATGCCTAAACCCTAAATCATTGACATAATTCCAGACGAAGTTCACTTCTGATGCTAGTTGGTCTAACACCTTGCAATGTTTGTCTTTTATACGTAATTTAAGGGTTTTCATGTACTTATATTAACAATCAAAACTCAAGGAAAATAGTCCTTAGTTAAATCAAACGACACTTTATGTCGTGTCGCTTATATCTCTGACCTGAAGGACAGAGTTTTACGCTCCATTTGATAAAAAAGCCATGATCAACATGGCTTTCAATGTTCCTAACGCAGGATGATAAACAGATTATAAATAATCGCCTTCACGCTCTGGCTGATACAAAATCTTCTCAATTTTGACTTTCATCATATGACCATCGGGCTGTGGCCATTCAATTTCCTGACCTTCAGCTAAACCTAAAATGGCAGTCCCGACAGGTGCAACCACATTCACCTGCCCTTTCTCACCTTTAAAGTCATGCGGATAAACCAAGGTAATTTCAGTCGGTTCTTTTGCAGGTGCAATGGTAATCAATGCGCGGGCATTCATGCTCACCACATTATTCGGTACATCTTGTGGCGCAACCACTTCAGCACGTGCCAATTCATCTTCTAGATGTTGCATCGTTGGCGTCAATTTAGGTTGATGCTCAAGCATCGTTTCCAAACGGTGCAAATCTTGTTCTGAAATAATAATCTTTGGTCTAATCATTTACTTTTATTCCTGTCATTCCGACAATACTGTCATCATCAGCTTGCCTACAATCATATTCAATACGCTTAAGTTATAACAGAAATTCAGCTTATTGAACGAAAAATCAATTTTTTACATCCATAAAAAAAGCCCCCTTGAGGGGCTTTTCTCAAGGCTGTGCTTATTTTGCGTAAACTGGGAATTTCGCGCAAACAGCTTCAACTTTTGCTTTTACAGTATTAATTACAGCTTCGTCACCTTTGCTGTCAAGAATGTCTGCAATCCAACCTGCAAGATCACGTACTTCTGCTTCACCAAAACCACGTGTAGTTACCGCTGGAGTACCGATACGGATACCAGAAGTTACAAATGGAGAACGTGGATCGTTCGGTACAGAGTTTTTGTTTACAGTAATGTGCGCAGCACCTAACCATGCATCTGCATCTTTACCTGTAATATCTTGCTTGATTAAAGAAAGCAAGAACAAGTGGTTTTTCGTACCACCAGATACTACATCATAACCACGTTCAATAAGAACTTCAGCCATCGCTTGCGCATTTTTAACAACTTGTTGTTGATACGCTTTGTATTCAGGCGCCATTGCTTCTTTAAAACAAATTGCTTTTGCTGCAACTGCGTGTACCAATGGACCACCTTGGTTACCAGGGAACACAGCAGATTGTAATTTTTTCTCGATCTCTTCGTTTGCTTTCGCAAGAATTAGACCAGAACGTGGACCACGCAATGTTTTGTGTGTAGTAGTAGTCGTTACGTCAGCAATTTGCACAGGGTTCGGATATACACCAGCAGCCACTAGACCTGCTACGTGTGCCATATCTACAAATAAATAAGCACCAACTTTGTCTGCGATGTCGCGGAAACGCTGCCAATCTACAATTTGGCTATACGCAGAGAAACCCGCAACAATCATGCGTGGTTTGTGTTCAAGCGCTAAACGCTCAACTTCTTCGTAATCAATTTCGCCAGTTTCTGGGTTTAAACCATATTGGATAGCGTTATATGTTTTACCTGAGAAGCTTACTTTTGCACCATGAGTCAAGTGACCACCATGTGCCAAGCTCATACCTAACACAGTGTCGCCTGGGTTAAGTAAAGCTAAGTAAACTGCAGAGTTTGCTTGTGAACCAGCGTGTGGTTGAACGTTAGCATAATCTGCACCAAAGAGTTCTTTAGCACGGTCAATCGCCAATTGTTCAATAATATCTACGTATTCGCAACCGCCGTAGTAGCGTTTGCCTGGGTAGCCTTCTGCATATTTATTGGTAAGTTTTGAACCTTGAGCTTCCATTACTGCAGGTGAGCAGTAGTTTTCAGAAGCAATTAACTCAATATGAGCTTCTTGGCGCGCATCTTCATTGGTGATCGCTTGAGCTAATTCTGGATCAAATTCGGCAATAGAAATATTGGCAAACATTAGCGAGGTCCTATTAATTTAGGGCTTTTAAGCCGTGCTAAGATTGGCGCGTATTGTAGCATAAAGTTTGTGAACTGAGAGAATGAACTTTGCTCAGTTTTACATAAAAATAGCTCATGTTTCAGATAAAACATGAGCTATTTTAGGTCAAATCAATCTTTATCGTAATTCAACAACTTATTGAATAGGCATTAGTGATTGAACATCTTTGACAATCTCATCCATATTATCCACATACACCGAACCATGATCCCATTTTTGCTCTACAGGTAAATCCTGATCAGTGACGTAATGAATTTTAGTTCCCATCCCTTGAGCTGACTGAACCAAGTAATCCGTGACTTGTTTCGGTACAGTTGGGTCAGCCGTTCCTTGATAAATAAATATAGGCGTACTGATTTTCACTTTTAATGGCTGTGAACCATGGGTTAAGAAATCTTTAACTTCAGGGATGGTCGTCATGAAATTCGGTTGAGTACGTGGATAACCATCCAATTTTCCATAAGTCTGTGCGTGCTCTCGCATTGGCTGAAGCATACTCCCACCTAATGCCTCATAACAGATTGACTCTGCCTGAGCAGCAAGTTGATCTGTTGGTGACACAAATATTTCAGAATATTTCAAGGTTGGAGCAGTATTTCTTAGCCCCGCAGCAATTAGAGCAGTAAACGTATCTAATGGTACAAGTGTCTGTACTTTCTTTATTACATCTGGCTCCTGAGCTGCTTTTTGTTCACCACCCGCCAATACCAACGCTAAATTTGATGCAGGTGCGATAGCTATGGCACCCTTATAATTTAACTGCGCACGCGATGCATACTGTGCTGCACCTAAAGCCGCATGTCCACCCTGTGAATGTCCAACTACACTCCATCGCGTTTCTGCAGTATTACCCAAAAGCTTGCTTGCAGCGACAACAGCATCTGTAATCGAATAAGCTGCACTTTTTAAATTCAAGAATGGATGTAATTCTTTACCACTCGGTTCGCCTAAACCTTCGTAGTCGGGTGCAACAACGGCATAACCTGCTGCCAATAGTTTAGCAATGAAGTACTCATTTCCATTTAAACCTTGACGACTTGGTGCACACGCATCTGCCACGCCTGTTGTGCCATGCGCCCAAACTACAAGTGGCTATCCGCCCGCAGGCTTAACTGTTTGAGGGGTAAAAACAAGTGCAGTTGCCTGAGTTTCCTGTCCATTTACCCCTAACATTTTATAAGTCATCAATGTTTTAGAGGCACTTACTGTATCTAAAACATTATTCGCATTGGCACCCTGATCTAAATAAGGCTCTGTTTTCACGACAGGGGCACTAAAATTATATTTCGGAATGCCATCCTCAATAACCACAACACTCGTATCGTCATGATCATCATTACACGCAGTTAAAAACAAACTGCTGCTGGCTAAAGCCACGCTTAACCATATTTTTTTCATTTGCTTACCCTTGTCTTCATATTCTTATTAATTGCATCCTTCGCAATCTTTATTTGTACGCTTTTTTATCGTATCAGGCAAGATTTCAACAATTAATATGCAAGTGTATTTTATTTAAAATTAAACACTTACGGTAAAAATCAGTAAATTGATCACATATACAAGTGCCTATTAAATTTCAATTCAATTTGTCATACGCAGCGGCTAATGTTAGATTGCATTTTTATTGAATGACGCAAGCGAATCAGGACATGCAGGCAATTATTCTCGACACTGAAACCCATACTTTAAATGGACAACCCATTGAGATTGCCTACGCCCCCATTCAAATTCAAGATGGCAAAATCAGTCTAGATAAAAGTCAAATTTTCGATCAGTTATATCAAGTCGATGAGCCGATTTCATTCGCAGCGATGGCGGTGCATCATATTTTAGAATCGGATTTAATTGATCAACCGCATTACAGCAGTTTTGAATTACCTGCCGAAACCACCTATATCATTGGGCATAATATTGATTACGATATTCGCGCTTTAGAAAAATGTGGTGTGGATACTTCTAAAATTAAAGCCATTTGCACTTTGGCACTTGCACGTCGCGTATGGCCAAACGCCGAAGCACACAATATTTCAGCTTTAATTTATATGATTACCAAAGGCAGCGAAAAAGCGCGTGACATGATTAAAAAAGCGCATCGTGCCGATATGGATATTATTTTAACAGCCAATATTTTGATGCATGAAGTTCATCAACTACAAATTCAAAATATTGAAGAACTCTATATCGCCTCAGAAGAAGCACGTATTCCACAAATTATCAATTTTGGTAAACATCGTGGTACGGCAATTGCCGACCTTCCTGCCGATTATGTGCAATGGTTATTAAGACAAGAAGATTTAGATTCTTACTTACGCAAGGCGCTCGAAAATACCAGCATTTTGACTTTATAAATGTTTCAAGTGAATCTTATTGCATTTACCTGTCATAAATTATTCATATTATTGTAATTTTCAAAGTCTATGCTTTGCCTTAATTTATTGGGGAAATAAATTAAGGCTCATGTTTAATTATCAAAAAACTCAACTCGGTCTAGATGCATTACAACAGCGCACACGTGATTTAAATGCACGTCAACGTCGTTTATTGGTACTGATTGGTACTGAAGATTTTGATTTACTCGGAGATCAGTTCAAGCAACGTCTTGCACCACCTGAATTGATTGAACAGCTATTAGATATGCACCTGATTGCCCCTGCTGCGCTTGAGCAAGACACTTTGCAACACCAAGAGCAAACGGCTAACATTCTGCTGCAACAAGAGCAAGAGGCATCATCTACCACTTTACACACAGAAATTCATAGCCAACTTGCAAGCAGCACCCCGCAAGCGCATGCTGAAAGTTTGGCAGAACCAATCCACACCCAACATCTTCAAGTAAATTCAGTTCCTGCATATTTAGAAGCACGTGTTGCAGCTGCCATCAATACAGAACAGCCCGCTGAACAACCTGAACCCCAAGCAGAAATACAGCCTGAAATTACCGCTTTGAGTTTTGAAGATGTAAAATTTCTCATGATGGATACTTTGCAGCGTCATTGTGGATTAATGGCAAAACAACTGATTCAGCGAATTTTACAAGCTCAGGATATTCGCAGCTTAAAACTCTGCCAAATGCAATGGATTACCTCTTTGCAAGAAACTCGTTTACCACCGAAAGCACTCAATCAGATTTTGCAGCAAATCAACCACTCTCTGCAAAAGCTTAATCCGACTTAAAGCTTAGATTTTTTTACTTAGTTTTAAGTCTTTTTAACAATTAAAACCATGCTCAGGGACCTATGGATTAATTTATTTTTATTACTTTTCAACACCTTAAAAACACATATAAACCTTAGATCCATTATTCCTATAAAAGCTAAGACTTTAGCGGCATAGCCCCGACTCATAAAAATCAGCGATATAGTATTTTCCAGAATTGTTGAGGCACAGGGTCATGATGAATCATGCATTTTTTTTAGCGTTTGATGCTTATGACAATCCAATGCAACTCAGTAAAGTTGGCAATTGGGTGATTACCTTTTTAAGCCCAAAAGATCAGGAAAGCCAAATACAGTTAGCGATTACCAATGTGTTGCCGCGTCAAATTTCAGCACATTTACAACCGCGACGCATAGTGATTCAACAAAGTACAGATGCCCAGCTCTGGCAAATCTTGCAAATTGAATGTTTTGATAGTCAAACCAATCAAGAGTTGAGTTTTCAACCCGATGATGACATTGGGCAAGCGGTCATTCAAAAAATTATTCAAGAGTTTGATAAATACGATGTAAATATCCAACTTGTAGAAGATCAGACGGTTTAAAGCGATATGTTTTACACTTAATGAGCACTTTATTTACGTGTGCTTTAAAAATCCTGCGCACAAAAAAGCTCATCGAAATGAGCTTTTCTAAAAATAAAGTAGTCTCACAAATATTTACTCCAACACACGGAAAATACTATCAGACTCGCGGCTTTCAAACAAAAGTTCGATGCTTGGTAAAATCACTTCACCTTCCACAATAATGTGTTCAATTTTGTGAAATAGTGCCAAACCCGCTGCCAATGAAGTTTCTGGGATATTACGTAGCAATGCTTTTGCTTCGTAAATATGGCTAAACTGGTCTTTAACTTTAATATCGATGATTTGCGTCATTGTTGTTCCCTTTTTCTTGACGGAAATTTTTTATACCATAGCTTATAAATTTTTTAAAAAAGTGAGTTGTTAGATTGTTTGACAATGTAGTATTTTTTTAAACTAAATTTAAATTATCTAATAAATTCAAACACATATTTTTTAAAATTTTATTTACAACTTACAAAACCACAGTAAATTTGCTTGTTTTTCATTCTAGCACAGAAAAAACTCGCATTGCTGCGAGTTTTTTTATGTTGGAAGGCTAGTGCTGATTTTATTGTTTGAACAAGAGTTACAAACTCAACGAGCTGTCATTGATCCGTCCAACTGCATCGTAGCGTCTATTACATTGAATGACCTACTGTAGTTTTAATATAGTGAAACTTATTTTTTGCTGCAATAGCCCACTACATTTCAACACATTCACACAGCAAAATTTCAATTGATTTAATTTTCAGTTACGGCATAATTTTATGCGGTTAAAAGCTCCAGCTTTGCGATTAGCTTCTGCATAACTTGGCGATACTTTCAAATAATAAGAAGTCGACGATTATTCAATTAACTCAATTTCATAATCAACATCTTGCAGCATATCTTTATTGTATAGCTTTACCATTGCTGTTGCTTCAGCATAATCGTAGAACAAACCTTCTGCGACGGCTTTACTGCGAAATTCCGTGGTACCAATTTCATTATCATGCGGAACAAAATATAAGTTTTCTGGAATGAGTTTAACGATATAGCCCACGAAGCTGCCCTCAGATTTTTCAGTTTTAAAATATGTGAGTTTTATATGCTGAAAAACGTGATCAGGCTATGGCAAATAAGATCGAATGTTTATCTTAATTTTTTATATACTTTTCAACTATTTTTTATATTACAGTTCAATGCTTATATACTAATTTGGTGCGCTCAGCGCGCACCAGAAACCATCAGTAGACTATTGATAATATTTAACTTTTTATACTCAAAGATTTTATTTACCGTATTAAATACCGTAAAAACTTTAATCAGATGTATGACATCAAATGCCTTATGATTTTATTTCCCACATACATGATTTAGATCTATCTCATTATTCTATCATATTCAATCCCTCATTTATGATATGTTATATCATTGCGTTTTTAGATGCTCCGTTTTTCATATATTATTAATTAATTAAGATTCAGGGTTCAGAGCATGTTTGAAAGTATTGATGATTTAAAGAAAAAATTAGATCAGCATCGTCCTCTTTCTCCTGCAATTGTAAAAAATTTACAAGAAGATCTTATTGTCCGTTGGACATATCACTCGAATGCAATTGAAGGCAATACACTTACACTGCTTGAAACAAAAGTTGTTTTAGAAGGCATAACCGTTGGTGGCAAAGCCTTACGCGAACACTTCGAAGCAATCAATCATAGAAATGCGATTTATTATGTTGAAGATATTATTCGAAAAGAAGAACCATTCTCTGAATGGCAGATTCGAAATATACATCAACTCATTTTAAAAAATATCGATGATGACAATGCAGGATGTTATCGCCAGAAAAACGTCTTAATTTCAGGCACTACAACCACCCCACCCGACTATACACTGCTAAATAACAAGATGGCTCAATTAGTAGACTGGTATAATAGTGAAGCACATAAGCTGCATCCAATTGAGCGTGCGGCCAAAGTACATGCTGATTTTGTAGGGATCCATCCATTCATTGATGGTAATGGACGTACATCACGTCTATTGATGAATCTCGAATTGCTTAAAGCTGGTTATCCCCCTTGTGTAATAACAGTTGAAAACCGATTGGCCTACTATGAAGCCCTAGATCAATGGATGGCTTATGGAAAAACTGAGGCTTTCATTCAGTTGGTTGCTGAAGCTGTTCTGGATGGATTTAAACCTTATCAGGTTGTTCTAGGGATATAGATCAGCTTTGATGGTATCTTGATTGGTGTCTTAATCGCTGGTGCTAGATGCGACAGTAGTATCTAGAATCATTTGCAAAAAAATGGCGCAGAGTCAGCACGGTCTGTGCTTGCCTGAAGGACATCATAGTACGCTTTCTGATTTTGATAGATTAAGCTTTCAACAGGAATATTCAGTAAAATGGCATTCCATTGACTCAAAATTAAAGTTTGCCATAAATGCCCCATACACCCATTGCCATCTGCAAATGGGTGTATGAACTCAAAACTTATAATAAAAATTTAAATAAAAAAACTTTATCAGTTTTATACGTAAATTTTTAAACCCAAGTGATAAAAAAGCTAACTACTATTCCTCGCAATCAATATAAAGAATCATTTTCAATCTAAATCGAATAATTTTTTAATATTTCCACCAGTCACTCCATATTCATAAGTCAAATCATCTGCAAATTTAATTTTTATCAGTTCATGGCTTTTAATAAAGGTTAGCTCCTTCAAAGCTCCTGCTCTAATATTTGCAACTCCCTTAAAAAACTTCTCAGCAGGACCTGACTTAGAAGGAATATATTCGTAATTTATTTTTAAATCTTCGCTTGAGCCATCTTTAACAGCACTAAATATAATTGAACAATATTGAGTGTTTCCAACATTTTCTTTAAATGCTGCTCCTAATTCTTTAGCCATATTTAAAGTAAGCTGCTTTATTTTTTCAGTTCCGCTGTCTTTAGAATGAATTTGATCTTTGGTATTACTAGCAGCAGCCTCCAATCTATCCAATTTTTTGATTTTCAATATTATTTTCATAGTTTCTGGAACATTAGATACATGAGAGTTAATTAATTTTAAAAAAATATCATCATTAGAACTATGGCTATTATCCCTACAAGTAGATATAGAAGCTTTTTTGGGTACTTGGTTGGCGGGTTTGGCAACGTTGGGACTTGTTGCACATGTATAGCTTTTTTTTTTAAGTAAACTTCAGAAAATTTAAAGTCTTCAGCCTCAACTAATAATGTAAATCTAAACTTATACTCGTCTTCATTTACAAGTTGAGTATTTTCCAGCTCTTTTTTAGATTCAATATAATTTAAATGAAGTGCTGACTGCATTTGAACAGACTCTTTCATTTGCAAGATCGACTTACAGCGTTGATAAAAAGCACTTTGAGATTGCTGTGAGCCAATGTAGCTCTTGCTTAGCTGTACAACTTCAAGCCCGACATCCTTATACGAAAAATCATACAACCACTGCTTAAATCTACTTTGTATTTGTGCTTTATTTTGCTCTGAACTTGCGAAATATGTATCAATTTCATCGATGCTAAATAAACTATCCAAACAGCTTTGTAATTTAGTTTTAGATTCAGAATCATAAATTGCTTGTGTCCACGCTTGCATAAATCCAAGTAGCTGCGGAAGCTCAGACTCAAGTACAGGCTTAGTATCTTCTAAAATAAACGTATACCGAATCGGTGTATTAACTTTGTCTACCCGAGAGCTATTCATCCCACTTAAATAGATTCGCCATTGTTGGTTAGTATTACCTTCCACAATGACAGTAGGGTGTTCAAAGCTTGTATATTCCTTATAAGCCATCCACCAACTATCTTTAGGACTATCACCTAAAAATTGATAATCTTTCATCACACTACGAGTTTGGATATATATATTCATTTTTATCAACTTATTATAATAAAACCGAGGTACGATTACTAAAAGACTGATTACCAATGTCCTCAATGATCTCTTTCAATTTCTTTATTTGCTCTGATTGTTCTTCTAGTTTTTCAGTTAATTTGTCTACCTCTCCATATAGCCTTGTAGTTTTTTTGGCACGTTCTGTTTCTACTCCCCAAAAGCCCCAGAAATCATCCCAACCATTTTCTGCATCTTTAGCTTTTTGAGCTTCTTTATCCACATTTGATAAATCGGCAGAAGTAGAATCAAGTTGAATTTTTTCACGAATTTCTTGTGCTTTAAGTAAGTTTTTAAATAGTGTAATAAAAATATCTTCTCCGCCCTTACGATTAATTTTCGGACTTTTACGGATAGCATAATCCGCACTAAAGCGTAAAAAATTACTTTCTTTATCGTGATCCCATTGACCATTAATAATTTCAACACAGCCTATTGTATCTACTGCTGTATAAATAATATTAAGTGGAGAGTTTTGATTATGCTCAAATTCGTTTTGCGCAGACTCAATGACCTCGGCATAATATTTTTCTACCAACCTCTTCAAATCGTCACTTTTATCTTTATTAGAAGTAAAGCCATTATCTGTAAAATAAGATTCACACTTTACTGGTGCAAAAATAATTGTCGATGGTTCATTTGCATGTTCATGATTACGATATTTTGCCCAATCTGTAATAATTTCTTTGATTTCTTCACTATGAATATTGTACTCAATCGCTCCCTGTTGCTTAGAGGCTATTGCTTCCATGAGAACTGGTGACTCAACAGGAATAATCACAACAGAACTACTGTGAATAAACTTTTTACACTCTTCCCAGTCATTTTGGCGCTGTTCAGGACGATTAGTTGGGTCAATCCACCCACCTGGGAAATCTAAAAGGGTAAAATTAAGCAGTGACTCATTAGCCCCGTCAGTTAAAGAAAATCTAAATTTGGTGGGTTCCTGCGTACCAGCAACAGCACCAGAATTAAAACTACCAGCATTCAAAGAACTCTTTAACTCTTTGGCATGAGTAGATAGCTTTTTTTCAGTTGCCAAGTCTAACGTCTTCAAATTTAGTGCTGTTCCTGCTAATACCTCTTCTTTGGTACTACCAAGTATGGATGCAACTAGCGAAGTTTTACCAACGCGTGTAGGTCCTAGCATACTGATTTTATATTCCAGCTCACTCATTTTTTTAAATTCTCTTTTCTATAGCTACTTAAATTGAGTTTTTATAACCATTGATAAATATTATTAACACATGACTTTAATTTACTTACACGTGCGTTAGATGCATCAATTTCACCAAAGTGGTTAGGCCATATTTCATGACTATACGAGTGTGCTAATCGCTTAAACTCTCTCTCACTATCTCCCGATCGAATTAATTCATCCTCAAACTGTTCGGCAGCGGCAAATAAAACTAAGTTCGGCAGACGTACTTCCTCTAACAAAGCCTTTTTCGTATCGTAGGCTGCTTTCTTAGCAAGATTACTCATTTGTTGGTATAAATAATCTGCATCACCAACATCACCAACAAATTGGATTTCTTGTTCTCCCTCTGCATTTTCAATTTGATAATTCAGATTATCTAACTGTGCGCGTACACGAGGGTGGAATTGTGTACGGTATTCTAATTTTAAGGCCAATAAATTTTCTGTAGCCGTCGATAACGTCTCGCAAGGTTCATTTGCCTCTGCTAAACATTTAGCAAAATATTCTATTGCCTCTTTTTCAGTTTTATTATCCAACAAGGCACCTAGATTTTCTCCTAAAGTTTCAGCTACTTGTACAAATAACTCCTTAAATAAAGTATCATTAAAATAGTTATCTAATTGGCAATATTGTTTACTAATCTCCACTCGAATACGGTTTAACTCATCAACAGCAAATCGCCCATTATTGCGATCTCGCTTAGTTATTTTAGAAGCATTTTTCTTCCAAGCTTCTAAACCGTCCGCTTGTGAATTAAATCCATTATTTATCCAACTAATAATGTTCTGTGATATAAGTTCTACTCGATCAACAAACTCAGCACCATCATCAGATTTAGCTTTATGTTTTAGACTTAACACCATATCCGTTAATTGTTCTGATAATTCATTTCTCAAATCAGTCGCTAAATTGTCTATTTCTTCACGTAAGCTACCGCTATAACTGATTTGTTGAATAGCCTGCGTTAGATCATTCAATAATATTTTTATCTGACTCTCAACCGTACTATATTGGCGTAAAGTACCTTCAATAATTTGCTGATCCATTACTCCTAAACGTGATGCTAGATGCTCTAGTACTGGATTTAATACGTGTGTTTGCACACTTTGTACATCAGCGTTATCAGCTTCAATAATATTGTATAAAGAACCATCTTGACCTTCGTTGGCTTCTCTCTTGATATGGTCACGTAGCGATATAATCTGCTGTTGGTTTACCCCACCTGTATTGATTAAAATAAATACAAAATCTTTACGACTTTCAATATAGCCTCGAGCTTCATCTAATAAATCAGTAGCTTTACCATCTTCCGCCCCCCAATACCCCATACCTTCTAGCGGACGCTTAACTAAAATTACTAAATCAATATCATTTTTTAGTCCTTGGACATGATGTCTTTCCGCATCAGCTGCTAATTCACCTAAACCTGGTAAATCAATAATACCTAAATTATTTACTTCAACCGTTGGGAAAGAGCACTCGATTTTCGCTTCTTTGACCGCTAAGTATTTACGTATATGTTGTCCCGATTCCACTTGTTCATTTGTAGGATAGGCTACATATTCACGTAGTTGATCGAGCTCAAAAATTTTTTCTCTTTCTGAACTTTCTAATAAATCACGATAAGAAGCAAAAGAACGATGCATTTCATTCAAACGATTCAATAATGCCGCTTTCGATGGATTTTCTTGTATAGCTTCTGCTAGCTCTGCAATACGCTGTGGATATTGCATGTTTTGAAATTCTTGTGCTGTTTTTGGCAATTTATCTAATAATTGTAATTCTTTATGGTAAGGCTGTAACACACTATCTCTAAACGAGGCAAAATCATGAAACTCAATTATTGCTCTATGCTGAATTGGATTATGATAAATTTGGCTTCTCACAGCAGTAACTGGTAATCCAGAACCCGTTGGAATTTGTTGTTCACCTAAACCAGAAATTTTTTGCAATAATGTGCTTTTACCGACCCTTGCACGGCCACTTACACCAATATTAATTGTATTTCGACTAAATCTTTGTTTTAGCCAAGATAAATCAGCAAGTACATTGGGAATTTTATTATCAATACTCTCTATTGAAATATTTCTCAACAAATGGGCTAAATCATCTGGTAAAGCATGCTCTTGAAGTATTGAATGCGTCACCTGATTCAAATGCTTTAAATCACTTGAAATTTTATTCCAACGCTCAATTTCAGCTTCAACTTTAGGTAACTGATTTTTACGATTATCTAAAATTATTTTAATCTGATCCTGAATGTTCATGTTCATAACCCTTATATTTCTATTTAAATTTTTTCTCTAAATCTTTAGCAATCGACCATCCAGTTGCTTCAATAAGTGCAAGTGTCATTGCAGGGGCAACAACTTGTCCAGCTCCTGGTATAAATTTTGAAAGCTCTTTTGCTACAACCTTCATAGGCTGTTTTAAAATCGTTCTCTTTAAAGTTAGGACCGTTAGACCTTTAGCCGCTTCTTGACTGAGATTACCACCAAAAACAGCAGCTAGGCTCATTGTCATAGCAGTCATTGCAATTATATCTGTAGCAACCCCTAAGCCCGGTACGGGAAATAGGTTTCCACCTGCCGCAGCCACAGCTGCAGTGTGAATGATTTGATGACATCTTTTTTCTTCAAGTTTATTCATTTATATATTTTTTAAATTTACCAAGAAATTTGAATAAAATATAACATAGTGTGGCAGAGTAAAACTTGAAGTGCGACATAAACCACCTAATTAATTTAAAGGGTTTATGGAGTATATAAAATTGTCATACCATCATCTTAACTTTGAAGATCGTACTGCATTAATGCTTGAGTCAAGAAAAGAAGGCTTTTCAGCCAGAAAATTTGCTGAACTCATTAAAAGACATCCTAGTACGATCTATCGTGAGCTTAAAAGAAATAGCATCAATGACGTTTATCAAGCTCGATATGCTTCTGATAACACCTTCGCTAGACGTAGACGTGGTCACAGAAAACTCAAAATCGATTCAATCCTCTGGAAATTTATTGTTGAAGCGATCCGTTGTTTATGGTCTCCTCAGCAAATAGCAAAGCGTTTAAAGACATTTCCTGATTTGGATCAAACAATGAATGTAAGCCATACAACGATTTATTCAACGATACGAGCATTACCAAAGGGTGAGTTGAAAAAAGACTTATTATCCTGTCTGCGTCATGAAAATAAAAAGCGAAAAGCTAACGGTGAACCTAAAAAAGATTCTATATTACAGGATATTAAAACTATTCATGAGCGCCCAGCCGAAGTTCAAGAAAGAAAAATACCGGGTCATTGGGAAGCTGATTTAATTAAAGGTAAAGACAATAAAAGTTCGATAGCAACACTTATTGAACGAAATACACGGCTCTGTATCTTGGCAACATTACCTGATGCAAAGGCAGAATCAGTGCGCAAGGCTTTAACTGAAGCTCTGAAATATTTACCTGCAGAACTGCGTAAAACGTTGACCTATGACCGTGGACGCGAGCTGGCAGAACATAAAATACTTGAAGAAGATTTAGGCATAGATGTATATTTCTGTGACCCACATTCACCCTGGCAAAAAGGCACATGCGAAAATATGAATGGTTTAATTAGGCAATATTTACCTAAAGGGATTGATTTAAATCAGGCAGATCAGCATTATTTAAATCAAGTGGCCATGTCACTGAATACTCGTCCTAGAAAAGCGTTAGATTGGCTTACACCATTAGAGAAATTTGCTCAGCTTGTTGATTATCATAAGACTTTTCAAACTGTCGCACCTCATGTTTGAATTCGCCGATTTTAATAAATATTCAAAAAATTGAGGTGGTGGCAATTGAACCCACACTAAAAATACAGATAAAACTTAATCTTATCCTCTAACTTCAGTCATATTTTTACCCAATAATTACCCACATACTCTTTTCCTAAAAATATTTAAGTCCATTAATCTCTCCTACTTCTTTAGCCTAATTCTAACTATCTTTTTTGGATGGCTTCGGACCTCTTCGGACAAAAACATGATAAATTATTTCTCATAATTTTTAATAATTTTAGAGGGATAGACATCAATGACTTTGAACCAAACCCCAGAACAACTTGCACGGGACAACATTGATGCTCAACTTAAAGAAGCTGGTTGGGAAATACAAAATTTAGATACAATGAATTTTTCTGCAGGACTAGGCATTGCGATAAGAGAATATCCAACTTCTACTGGACCAGTTGACTATGCTCTCTTTGTTGATAATGAACCTGTTGGTGTAATTGAGGCAAAGCCTGAAGAATGGGGAGATAAAATCACCACTGTCGAAGAACAATCTTCTCGATATGCCAATTCAACACTTAAATATATTAATAATGACTATCCTTTAAGATTTGTATTTGAAAGTACTGGCGTTATTACTCGCTTTACAGATTTTAAAGATCCAAAACCGAAATCTCGTCGTATCTTTAGTTTTTACCAACCAGAAACTATCTTAAAGCTTTCACAAGAAAAAAAATCATTTCGTGGACGTTTGCACGACTTACCTGAATTAGATCATACGGGTCTACGTGATTGTCAGATTACCGCAGTTACCAATCTAGAAGCTTCTTTTAAGTTAGATAAACCACGTGCATTAGTTCAAATGGCGACTGGCTCTGGTAAAACATTTACTGCAATCACGTCTTCTTATCGTCTATTAAAACATGCCAAACCAAAAAGAATTCTATTTCTTGTTGATACTAAAAATTTAGGTGAACAGGCTGAACAAGAGTTCATGACCTATATCCCTCAAGATGATCATAGAAAATTCACAGAGCTATATACTGTAAGCCGATTAAGAAGCAGTTATGTTCCTACTGATGCTGAGGTTTATATCAGTACGATTCAGCGCATGTATTCTATTCTTAAAGATGAACCATTGGATGAGTCTGAGGAAGAAGAAAGCCTTGCTGAACAAATGACACAGCCTAAAGAGCCATTGCCTGTCGTCTACAATAAAAAAATTCCACCTGAGTTTTTTGACGTCATTATCATCGATGAATGTCACCGCTCTATTTATAATTTATGGCGTCAAGTGCTTGATTACTTTGATGCCTATTTAGTAGGTTTAACTGCAACGCCTGATAACCGTACTTATGGTTTTTTTAATGCCAACGTGGTCAGTGAATATGATCATGAGAAGGCTGTTGCAGATGGTGTAAACGTTGGTAACGATACCTTTATTATTCGAACTAAAAAGACCCAAGAAGGTGTCAAAGTTGAAGCTGAACGCTTGGTTCAATTACGTGAAAGAAAAACACGTAAAACCAAATGGCAAACGACCGACGAAGATACTGAATACTCAAAAAAGCAATTAGATAAAGATATTGTTTTACCCGATCAAATTCGAAAGGTCGTACAAACGTATAAAAACAATTTACCAAGTATTTTCCCTGGTCGAGCTGAAGTGCCAAAAACACTTATCTTTGCTAAAACAGATAGTCATGCTGATGACATCATTCAAATCGTTCGAGATGAGTTTGGTGAAGGAAATGAATTTTGTAAGAAGATCACTTATAAAATTGATGAAGATCCTAAAACAGTCTTAGCCCAATTCCGTAATAATTTTTATCCACGTATTGCTGTTACGGTCGATATGATTGCCACAGGCACAGATATTCGACCACTTGAATGTCTACTCTTCATGCGTGATGTGAAAAGTAAGAATTACTTTGAACAAATGAAAGGTCGTGGCACACGTACCCTAGATGAAGAAAATCTGAAAAAAGTAACTCCTTCTGCTAAAGGTGCTAAGAGTCGTTACGTGATTGTAGATGCAATTGGTGTAACTGAGTCTTTAAAAACAGCTAGCCAACCTTTGGATTCTAAGCCAACTGTACCGCTAAAAGATCTTGCTCGGGGACTAACTTTAGGGGCGCATGACCCAGATACTGTTGTCTCTTTTGCCAACCGACTTTCTCGAATGGAGCGTCAATTAGATGACTATCAACTTGAGCTTTTTGAAAAAGAATCAAAAGGTTTAAGCTTACGCTCTTTTGTGAAAAATCTATTTGATGCGGTTGATTCGGATAAAGTGAATCAAATCGCAATGGAACAGCACGGTTTAACATCTGATGAGGAAGTCACAGACGAGCATGTTAAACCGATTCTTAAAGCGCGTGTCAAAGAAGCAGTCAAAATCCTCAACGGCAACATGATCGACTTACTTGACACTATCCGCAAGCAAACTGAGCAAGTATTTCTAGAAGATGAAATCGATGAAGTCATCACTGCGGAATGGGCTGGTGATATTCAAACCAATAGTGAAGCCTTGAGAAAAGATTTCATTGAGTACCTTCATGAAAATATTGATGAAATTTCTGCATTAAATATTTACTTCAACATTCCGCAACAACGTGCTCAAGTTACTTATGCCATGATTAAAGAGTTATTGGTTAAGTTACAACATGAACGACCAAAACTCGCACCATTACGTGTGTGGGATGCTTTTGCATATTTGGAAAAGTACGACACAACCGCTTCTCGTCCGATCAATGACCTTACTGCCTTGATGTCTTTGTTACGCCGTGTTTGTGGTTTAGACGAAGCTTTGGTTCCTTATGATGCAACGGTACGTCAAAACTTTAAACGTTGGATTTTTAAATCCAATAATACTGAAGGTTCTAAGTTCTCTGATGTACAGCTTGACTGGTTACGAATGATGCGTGATCACATTGCAAACTCTTTCCATATTGAGCATGATGACTTGGAAATGGCACCTTTTGATAGTGAAGGTGGTTTAGGTCGTATGTATCAGTTATTTGGGGATGAGATGGACGCTATTATTGAAGAAATGAATTTGGAGCTAGTAGCTTAATGGATATCAATTTGCCAAATACATGGTTAAAAGTAAAACTTGGGGATATTTGTGACATTACCTATGGTAAGGGCTTACCTACTAGTAAACTTCTACCCGAAGGATACCCTGTTTTCGGTGCTAATGCTGTCATTGGTTATTATTCTGAATATCTGTATGAACTAGAAAAATTATTAATTTCTTGTCGAGGGGCAAATAGTGGAACAATTAATATGTCTCCTCCGAAAGCTTTTATCACAAATAATTCTCTAGTTTTAAATTTTCCTGCTTTTGAAGAATCGTTAAGTAAACTTTTATTTTTTTTCCTTCAAGCATGTAATAAGGAAAAGCTAGTAACGGGTACTGCTCAACCACAAGTAACCATAAACAATGCGGTTGAGCTGAATATTCACTTACCTCCTTTGAATGAACAAAAAAGAATTGTCCAAAAAATCGAAGAGTTATTTTCTGAAATTGATGATGGTATTCAATCTTTAGAAACTGCAAAGAAACAATTAGATATATATCGAGAAGCTATCCTTATTCAAGCCTTTGAAGGAAAACTGACAGAAGAATGGCGTAGAAATCATCAAAATTTGATATCTACAGGTGGAATATTACAATCTAAATTTTCTGATGAAAGAAAACTTAGATATGAAAACGAAATCGAAAAATGGAAAGCATCTGTTAAAGAATGGGAGTTAAGACAGTTAGAGGGACGTAAGCCTACCAAACCTAGAGTTCCAAAAGATGTACAGACATTGACAAATGACACTTTAGCAACATTACCAACTCTACCTTCGGAATGGTATTGGGATACGTTGGGTAATATCACTTCAGGTGTAGAATATGGCACTTCTGCAAAATCCAAAGAATCAGGCTCTGTTCCTGTGATACGTATGGGTAATATTCAACAAGGTGCTATAGATTGGGATGATTTAGTTTATACATCAGATGAACAAGAAATCGAGCAGTATGAATTAAAAGCAGGAGATGTTCTTTTCAACCGAACTAACAGTCCAGAATTAGTTGGTAAAACTGCTATATATAAAGGTGAACAACCTGCAATTTTTGCTGGTTATTTAATTCGTGTTAATCACTATTCAAATCTGATAGATTCGAATTTTTTAAATTATTATCTTAACTCTCATATCGCTAAAACCTACGGCAACTCTGTTAAAACAGATGGTGTGAATCAATCCAATATTAATGGTGAAAAATTACAAAATTACCCATTCCCATTTTGTTCTTTAGAAGAACAGAAAGAAATAGTAAAAATTATTTCTAACTTCCTAGATAAAGAAAAAGTTACACGCCAATACTTGGACTCAGAGCTAAAACGAGCACATCTATTAAAACAATCTATTTTACAAAAAGCTTTCTCAGGACAACTCGTTCCACAAAATCCTAACGATGAACCTGCGTCAGTTTTACTTGAACGTATTATGGCTGAAAAAGAGGAAGAATTGGCGAAAGCGAAAGCCAACAAAGCTCCTAAAAAGCCAACTAAGCGTAAAACCAAAGCTACAAAAGAAGATGAGCCTGCTCAACAGGAACTAATATGAGCACTTTTGAAACTAAACAACCTGAATTAGAAACCTTAATTCATCAAATTAAAACTGGTGAACTTCAACTACCCGACTTCCAACGTGGCTGGGTATGGGATGATGAACATATTCGCTCACTATTAGTGAGTATTGCACGCTCCTTCCCTGTGGGTGCAGTCATGCTTTTAGAGACTGGCGGACCTGTCAACTTTAAAGTACGTGCTGTCGAAAATGTAGAATTTTCAGGTGAAACACCTTCACCTAAATATTTAATCTTAGATGGTCAACAACGACTGACATCGTTAACACAAGTCTTAGCTTTAAATAAGCCTGTTAAAACCTTTACTGAAAAAGGTCAAGAGATTGAGCGTTATTACTATATCGATATCGAAGCTGCCCTAAATGGACAATTCGATGACGCTTTTATTTCGGTAGGTAAAGATAAAACGGTTAAAACCAACTTCGATCGTGATTTTAAACAAATCGAAAATGGTGCTGGTCAGCTTATTGCTTTAGATTTCTCAACGACTGAGAAAGAATATGAAGCAATGTTTTTCCCTTGTAGCCTAATATTTAATAGCCATGCTTGGGAAATGGGATTGCTGAAATACAATCAGGATAAATATATTCGTTTTGCTGACTTTAAAGATAAAGTCTTACAGGAATTCAAATCCTATAAAATTCCAGTGATTCAGCTCAACAAAAACACATCTAAAGATGCTGTATGCCTTGTTTTTGAAAAGGTAAATACTGGTGGTGTTCCCCTCTCTGTTTTTGAATTGGTCACTGCATCATTTGCAGCAGAAAATGATAAAGACAACAATCTACGAGAAGATTGGTACGGTGATCAAAAACAGGGTATTGAAGGACGTTATCAACGTATTGTTGAAAATCGAAAAATTCTCTCAAAACTTGAACCAACCGATTTCTTACAAGTTATCAGTTTATTAACTACTTATGACAAGCGTCAGATTGACAGAAAGGCAGGTAAAACAGGTAAATTACTTTCTGCAGTTTCAGCTAAGCGACAAGCTGTACTGACTCTGACCTTACAAGATTATAAGCAATGGGCAAATGCTGTTGAGATTGGCTTTACTGAAGTCGCAAGCTTCCTTACGAAACAATGCTTCTTCTCAGAGCGTGAATTGCCATACCGTGGTCAGCTTATCCCTCTCGCAGCAATTATGACAAAATTAGCTGAAAGAAAAATGAATTGGCGTGAACCTAAAATTCTACAAAAGTTAGAACAATGGTTCTGGTGTGGCGTCTTAGGTGAGCTCTATGGTGGTGCTGCTGAAACTAGAACTGCCAATGACCTAGAAGATTTCATAGCTTGGGTAGAGAATGATGAAACCATTATCAGAACGATTTTTGATGCTTCATTCCAACCTGAACGACTTGAAACTTTAAGATCTCGCCAAAGTGCTGCTTATAAAGGTATCAATACTTTAGTACTCCGTGAAGGTGCAAAAGACTTCTTTTGGAATGAAACCATTCAGCAACTTGATTTAGATGGCAAACCTTTAGATATCCACCATATTTTCCCTCAACAATGGTGTAAGGAAAAAGGTATAAAACCAGCGGTGTATGATTCGATTATTAACAAAACCCCTCTATCAGCCTCTACAAATAGAGCGATTGGAGGTAAAGCACCATCTATTTACTTAAGTCGATTACAGAACTTTAATACGACTCAATACTCTGATGAGCAAATGGATTCAATTTTAGAAGGTCATCTCATACCAACCGATGAGATCCGAAAAGATGACTTTGAATCATTTATGAAATTACGAGCTGACAACCTCATTCATCTCATTTATCAAACGATGGGTAAGACCTTAAGATCTAACCAGTTTATTAACCAATACACACAAGCTAATGCAGAGGCAACTTCATGAATGCATCATCTATAGTTTCAAAAGTATGGAGCTTTTGTACCACCCTTCGTGATGATGGTGTTGGTTATGGAGATTACCTCGAACAGATTACATATCTCATCTTCTTAAAAATGGCGGATGAGTATTCCAAACCACCTTATCGTCGTAATGTTGGTATTCCTGAAAAATATAAATGGGATACGCTTTTAAATACAAAAGGTGCTGAGCTAGAACTTCATTACATTAGCCTTTTGCGTGATCTAGCTAAAGAAAAAGGAATGTTGGGTCAAATTTTCACTAAGGCTCAAAATAAAATCCAAGATCCTGCAAAATTGTCACGTCTTATTGAAATGATCAACGATACTCAGTGGGTGACTCTAAATACAGATGTAAAAGGTGATATTTACGAAGGTCTTTTAGAAAAAAATGCCGAAGATACGAAATCTGGTGCAGGTCAGTACTTCACCCCACGTTCTTTAATTAAAACGATTGTTGAATGTGTCCGTCCTGAACCGAATAAAACAATTGCTGATCCAGCTTGTGGTACTGGTGGATTCTTCCTCTCAGCGTATGAGTTTTTAACCAAAAACCCGGATGCTCCTTTAGATAAAGATGCAAAAGCATTTTTAAAGAACAGTACGTTCCATGGTAATGAGATCGTCGCAAATACTCGCCGTATGTGCCTGATGAACATGTTCTTGCATAACATTGGCGAAATTGACAAAGATAGTCTTATTTCACCAAATGATGCTTTGATTGCCCCTAGTCCAATTACTGTGGACTATGTATTGGCAAACCCTCCATTTGGTAAGAAAAGCTCAATGAGCTTTACCAATGAAGATGGTGAACAGGAAAAAGAAGATTTAACATATAACCGTCAGGACTTTTGGGCAACCACATCAAACAAACAGCTCAATTTCTTGCAGCATATTTGTTCGATGTTAAAGACAACAGGTAAAGCTGCTGTTGTAGTACCAGATAATGTCTTGTTCGAAGGCGGAGCTGGTGAAACCATCCGTAAAGAATTACTATCCAAAACTGAATTACACACGATTCTTCGTTTACCTACAGGTATCTTTTATGCCAATGGTGTAAAAGCAAATGTACTTTTCTTTGATAATAAACCTGCTAGTAAAGATCCATGGACTAAAGAGGTTTGGTACTACGATTATCGAACAAACGTACACCACACCTTAAAGAAAAAACCAATGCGTTTTGAAGATCTACAAGACTTCATCGAATGCTATAACCCTTTAAATCGTTTTGAGCGTTCTGAAACTTGGCATGCTGAAAACAATCCTGAAGGTCGTTGGAAAAAGTTTAGCTATGATGAGTTAGTCAAACGAGATAAAACAAGTCTTGATGTGTTTTGGCTTAAAGACAAAAGCCTGACAGATTTAGACAATCTGCCTGATCCTGACATTTTGGCTAATGAGATTATCGAAAATATCGAATCGGCTTTAGAAAATTTCCGTAGTGTTCTGACTAAGCTAGAACACTGATAAAAAGGGCTCCCTAAATGGGAGCCTTTTTTTGAAAAAACCGCAAATTAAACCATATCTAAAAGTTGCTTTAGTCTATTTTGTGAGTGATTGAGCTCGTTTGATAAAGATAGCAGTTTTGACTTTTCTTTATCTAAATTAAACTTCTGGACTTTAATCTCATTAATAAAATATTTATTAAAACTCAAATTCATATCTTTTGAGCGAACTTCATCTACCGTCACGATCTTACAAATCTCAGGATCATCTTGCCCATTAAAAACTGACGCAATATGTTTAATCGACTCTTCTGATAGAACAGAACGTAAAACGGCACGCTGTTTGACATGGTCACTGATATCGATCAGTTTGATCCCATCATGTTGTTTTTCGCCCTTATTCAACACCAACAAAACTGTTTCAATTTTGGTATGTTGCATAAATCCCTTAGGTAACAAAATAATCGTGTCAATCCAATCATTTTCTAAAAGCTCTGTTCTCAAAGCGAGATCATACCCCCCGCGGAACAACCACCCAGATGGAATTTGGATAAACGCTTTACCCGTATCATTTAACTGATATAAAGCTTGCTGAATCCATGCACTATCAGAAGCACTCGTTGGCATTGCTTTAAATAGTTGTCTTAAATACGGAGTAGTCTTAATTGCATTTGGATTAATTTTCCCCCCAAATGGCGGTGTAGTAATAACTAAATCAACCGCATGAGACAACTCATTTTCAGTTAAGGAATCTTGGAGTTGGCAATCCAGTTTTTTACCTACCAATTTAAAGATCACTTCTACAATAGCAATCGGTAACTGATTAATATCTCGTAGATAATACTCTTCAGCATTTACCTGCGATGCAACTAAGCCTATACCACACGCCCCATCATAAAAACGCTTGATAGGTTGACCATCAAGAATAGCTGAAACGAGGTTTGCTAAATTTTCATTACTCGTAAAAAACTCATAATAAAATTCATTAGACAATAAGGTTGGCAACTCCTGAGCAAGCGCCTTGCCATATTCTTGCTTATTATCATAAGCAGAAGAGGCTTCAATAAATGCTCGAGTTAAGATAGAAAATTCAACCTCTTCAACTTTATCTGAGACTAAGTGATTCACAAACTTTAAGTCAGATTTATTTAGAAATTTCAGTAACTCTTCTTTCACTTTTGCCTTGCTGAGCTTTTCAATAGATTGAGCAAATTCAATATCAATAAAAGAAATATAAGCTGCAAGCGTAAGCAATTCAGAAGCATATTCAGCTTTTTGGAACAGATGCAATGCATCCAAGCTTTTTTTAATGCGTGCTTTTAAATCAAATTGATTCGTTTTCATGATTGAACCCTCATACCATCAATTGCTGTAAACTAGCTTCAACAGTAATAAGCTGTTGCGCTTTAAGCTTATCTAGTAGAGTTAAAGCCTCAATATTTGCATAAAAAATAGAACTGATTAATTTTTGATGCTCTATCTCAGGAACAGAGATCTCTAAATTTTTAAGACCTGCAATAGATAAGCTACGTACAGTCGATCCAATTGCAATCTCGTCCATCAATGCCTGCCCATGACCACTATTAACAAAGCTCACTATCACTTCAGGTAATATCTTCTCTCCACAACGAATCACAAATACATTCGGAGATGCAATGCTAGGAACATTCAAGTCATATTCTGTCAATAGAGCTGCCCGAAAGTTGGTTCCTCGTGCCATAAGTAGAATGTCTCGATCCTGCAAGATATGACCTTCCAAACGACTTTGCTCGACATAAACTTTTTTCAGCTCACCGTCTGTCAATTTCACTAGCCCATTTTCCAATAGGTTATTTCCAGTTAAGCAAACAACTTCAATAAAGCCTGTTTCTGGCTCTGACATCTCTCGCTGATTTGCAGCACTTAATCCTGATTGAATAGATGCTATATCTATTAACTTCTTCTTATTACTCATACACACCTCCAAGTACGCCTCTAATCGTATCTCATTTACGATTAAAACTTTATGGTTAAAATTTATCTCGTTTTTGATACGATGTCAATCGTACTTTGAATAATATTTTTAATAAATGTTAGTAAATATTCTTAATCATTTGATTTTTTTATAATTTAAATATTCCAGATACCGTAGTTATTTTCTTTCCCCTGAGCATAAGCCCACTCAGCCACCTTATGCGAACGTTCTTTATCAGTTAAAAAACCAAGCACAGAGATTCGATCAACAATGATCAGATCCTGTTCTTCATTTCGTTCTTTCCACTTATGCAAAAACTCATCTGATGCAAGTAAATTACTTTTCTTAGAATTACAGCTTGAATCTGCTAATACAAAGTTATGCCCGGTGTCCGATGGATACATTGACCAAGGGATAAAATGATCAACTGCATAATTGCCTTTTCTCATCGGCTTATTACAGTAGAAACATTTACAGTCTTGTAGCTCAACCAGTACATTTGCCACTGCACTTAATTGGTTCCGACTTGGCTCAAACATGAATTGCTCGAGATTCGGCAATCTATTCAGAATGGGTGCATTACTACTGTTCTTCCTGATGTAATCAATCCAACGTTTCTGACAAAGTTCTTCAATGATCTCACTGAATTGACGTAGGCAGTACATCACTTGAGATAAAAGAATAAGTTGTTTCCTACACTGATCTAGCTGATATAAAAACTCAAAATTTTGACCATTGATGTTTTGTAGGTAACGTACTGGCATGTCTTTAACAGTGCGAGCAACATCCTTTACTAGCTTTAACCATACCAATGAGTCTCGTCTTAATAGACCAAGAGATGAGTAACTCTGCCGAAGTTCAATAATCCGATTTACAATCGCTGCTTGCTTACCATTGTTCTGATTTAAGATCAGTTGCCCTTCATCATTAAACACATATGGCACCGCTTGCTTCCAATACAGCTCAATAAATTTCTCAGCGATATCGGTATATTCAAGTGATAAGCTCCCACCTGTATCCTCACCTTTTTCGATCGCCAATCGGCTCAGGCTTATTAGTAAGGCAAACTTGTAGGTACTGCTAAAACTACCTGATTGTAAAATTAGCTGAATATTTTTAAGGAACTTAAGTTGTTCTTGCGCAGTAGGTACATGCATTTTTATCAATGTTCAACATCCTGCCTTATTTGAATACTGCTCATAAACGTTTATTGAAGTTCTTAACATTCAGCAAATATTTGTTAGTCGATTTTGCCTTTTTATGTTTAAAAAACATGTCTACTGATGACGCAAACAGACTTCTTTCATAAAGCTTATTCCCTCATCACCTCTGTGAAAACTGCTCTCTACCCAACTCGGTAATTCAAAATTCAGCTCCCACATATCTAGAAACATCATATCGAGTAAGATTGTAGGTGTAAGCAACAAACGAAAAATACTGAGATATCTGTATTGAATCAAACGATCATCATGCAGGTGTAATATAAGTTGCCGTCTACTTAATCTAATATCCAGCTGCATTGCTTTTATATCAGCTAACGATATAACGGTATCTTTGAGTAAAACGCACAGCTGTTCATTTTCATCTACAAATACTGCAAAGATACTTTCGGGATATTGAATATACATCCCTCGGATCATCTCTGTCTTTTTTCCTGTAGACGGTATGATCTGGTAACTTTCTACATCTCGCTTTAACCCGACTGTGCCACACCCATAAGCCGATGAATCAACCCAAGGTCTTAACCAATATTCTGACATGATTCATTATCCCTAGAGATGGTTTAGGCAATCTTTTTCCAAAGAAGATTGAGCCATTTTTCTTGCCGATCAGGTCGTTGATCAAGCGTAATCCATTGCTGAACCTGTTCAACATTGTGCAGTGTATTAAGTAGTGCCTTGGCCTGAGTCTCATCTAGATCCGTGAATTGCCGTCCCTCTTTTTCTCGATCTGTGTTGCCATATTTAAAAGACATATACAGTACGCCCATTGGTTTAAGTGCTTCTAATAACTTTCCAATGACTTCAGCTAATCGATCACGCTGACAATGTAATAGAGATGCGCATGCCCATATTCCATCGTATCTTTCAACGTCATTAAGCTCATAGAAGCTTTGGAGTTGTACATCCATTCCTGTCAATGCTTTTGCTTTTTTGACTAATTCGTCTGAGTAATCAATTGCATCAACTTTATGGCCTTTATTTATAAAGGCCAAAGTATCACGTCCTGTGCCACACCCAACATCAAGGATATGAGCAACTTCAGGTAATTCTGCTAAGAATGGCTGATATAGACTTGCCATATCGACATGTAATGTAGCTTGGCTAAATTCTTCGGCATTTTTATTGTAGTAGTCAATTGTTTTCATTAATAACACTTAGGCTAAAGTTTTCTTCAGTCTACAAGAAAACAAAAAAATAAGGGAGCTGATGCTACCCTTATTCTCGTTCCGCTAACTTACTTTCAATCCATTGATGGATCTCATAAGCTGACCAACCGATACGGTTTTGGGTGATTTTGACTTTCTTTGGGAAAGTCGGATCGTAGTAAGGTGAATTCTCATCCATCATTTCATAGATGGTGGAACGTCCAACACCAACTAGCTCTACGACCTGCTTGATACTAATCAGTTGGTTCATTTGGAATGTTTGTCCTACAAATGTACTCATGGTGTTTACTCCGATCTCATGATGTCGAGCAACTCGCTCATGAGATACGGCAATCTCGTAAGGTTTTACACTGTCCGATTCAATTCAACGCAGTCACTGAGCCTTTTAAACCCTGTTGAATATTAAAAGACTCATTTTGAACAACTGACTGCTGTTGCTCCTCTGTCTGATAAAACTCCTCTACTACATCCAATCCTTCCTCTAGATCCATTTCAAACTTCGCATTAGCAAAGCCCTGTCGTGCCATCTGATCAAGCGCCTCTTGATTAAATCCTGCCTGCTTACTTTGCTGATCAATTTCACGTGCGGTGTGAATCGCAGACTGTAAATCCACACCCTCTCTTAATGTTAAATCCACGTAATACACAGGCTGACGATAGCTTTGAGTCGTACTTTTACCTCGTAATGTCAGTTGCAGTGGCAAGCACGAAAGCAAACCATTCGATGCTGCATGGTAATAGCTCAAACGAGCTGCCAAAGTCCGAATACTGTTAAAGCCTGTGGTTCTAAAAATGAATGTGCCAAATTCATCCGACTCATCTAAGTTCACGTGCAAACGTCCATAGGGCTTGCAATGCCCGCCCTGAGCTAATGGACACAAATCAGGTGAAGGACAAGGGTGCTGTTCAACGCCTTGGTTGGTTAAACGCTGACAAGTTTGACCATCTCCTACACAGATAGGTCGTCCAGTCTGACGATCAAATAAGGTGTACTCTGCCCGTAAATTCAAATCAGGATCATTAAAGATCATCCTGACAGGGATCGAGCGGAGTTTCTGATTCGGTGCATTGGCTCGAAGCTGTTCATCTAAGGGATGTTTAACCCATCCATCTTTATTTTGAATTTGTGAGGTAATAGTGAATTGGTCATCTTTTTCAGGTAGACGTTTGCCATTCTTTTCCACGACTCGACCAATACTGATACGTCCAAGTGTAGGCGGTGTGATCGCTAGACCTTTGATCATGGTGATACTCCTATATTTAATTCCTTACAGATTTGGGTGCTTCTATGTAGGTCAGAACACGGACCAAATAAGTTACCCAAATGTTAAAAAGCTGAGTTTTAGCTACAAAGATCGCGACCGATTTGCTCTCTACACATGATGTAGAGAGCGGGGAGCGATTTTTGTGCATTTTTGATGAGGTGAATAAAATGGGCTTAATCGGTATAGATATTGAAGCGACGACTGCCCTGTCTTTTTAGTGGATATTGTTCAATGAGATCAGGCTGATGTTTGAGTAGAGCTTTAGTATCTAAGCTGATACTGTCATTGGCTTTCTTCCAAACCACCGAACCCGGACTAAACGTGGCACGCTCTGCATCCTTCATCAACATTTGGATTTGATGCTTGAGTTGATCGAAGCGTTCTTGCTTATGCTGAATTTCCTCCTTCAGTTTAATCAGCTTATCGAACATGAGATTGGCTGTTTCATTCTGCGATAAATCTTCAACTGTGAGTGGCACATGAATTGGATACAACTGCTGAATGGCTTTGGCAGCCGATTCACTTGCATCTACTGAAGGCGGTGTATCCTTTTCCACACATTCCCAGAAGTAACGTTCTGCATTGATGATGTGTTCAATTACAGATTCAGAACGAGTCACTTTAAAGATTTTAGTTTCATGCCCACAAAGCAATACACACACATGGGCTGCCTGTTTTCCTGTCACCGCTAATTGGTGCTGTACCTGACAAAGTACATAGAGTGGCACACCATCACGCCACAGCTTCGCACCATGCTCCCCTGCTGTTTTACATTCGAGGATTTGAACTTCATCACTTCCAACAACGGAGTAATCTAAGTTTGCCAACATGAAATACTTATCAGGATCAGGGTGCTGTAACACGGCATTAACCCGACGGACCTTATTGTTGGTATGCATGCGGTAATATTCAGCGACTAATGGTTCAAGCTGCTTTCCCCAATACAGTGGTGCAACACCTGTGCTTTCATCTTCAATAGACTGAGCTTGACGACCTGTTTTGATTAGCCACAGTTCTAGCATCGACATGTATGGGTTTAAGCCACACGCCGTTGCTGCATCACTACTGCCAATGCCTTGTTTACGGACTTCAAGCCAATCTTGATACGCCATATCTTTGGTGCTGACCAAGCGTTTTGCAGAACTTGCTCGCTTGGTTGCGGTTAATGGGTTTAATGCTGTTTGAACACCTGCCTGTATAGGCTGATTTGATATCGGTGTGATTTGATTCATAGTTTTATCCTTATAAATTTCAGTTTTTGTAAAAAAGAAACGCATAAAAAAGCCATACCCGACACGAGGTCGGGTATGGCGATATGCATGTTGATTCAGATTGTTGATTGTAAGTTGAGAGAAGCGAGTTACGTGTGTGCTGTATTCAGCGATTGTTGAGACTTGCGGGGTTAAGGTTTACCTGAGCTTAGGCTATCAAAGATAAAGCCTGTTCCAGTCCACGTTGCTTAAGACCTGCGCCTGCACCAAACCATGCTGAATCAAGACGGTGATCTGTACTCATGGCACGTCGTTCATGATCCACAAATTCTGTAATCGAACACAGTAAACCATAAGCCGTATCTTTAGCTGATGACAATTCGGCACCACGACCTTGACCATTGAACATGTCCAAGGCTTTATTCATGGCACGACCATTGGGTTCAGGCTTTTTCTCCTGAGCTTGCTGCGCGACATTACGATAGAACTGAATAATGTTTTCTTCAGGATCGGAAATTGACATGGTGCTATTATTAAACACGGCATCAAAGTAAGCCTTGGCTTCCTGTTGACTCACCTTACGCTGTGTGAGCTGTTTCATCTCATACATGTGCTCATCCCATGCACGCACTGAAATACCTAATTGCTGCTTCACTTTCTCTGCATCAAACTTGGTGCTATGTGGAACCTTCACTACACCAGCACTACTGCTCTGCCCACGTAGAGCAATCGCTAACGTGTTGTTACAGACCACCCGGATACTTGTGAATTGTGCTGTCGTTGCCAACGTGCCGTCACACGCAGTAGCCAGCAGAATATAACCATTACTGACATCTTTGGACTTTAACGCGGTGCTTTGCCCGGTACGTGCCAAAGCCCAGAACTTCTTACCACCTTTCAAAACCCCTGCGGTTTCCAGTTCAAAACCAGATTGCTCAGTCAAATCCCGGTAGAACTCCAGAATCTCCATTGGTTGAACTTCCTGATAACGCTGACTGACTACAGATAAAGGCGCATGTGTATCTGAGCGATACAAGACACGCTGTTCTTCAAATGGCATGATAATGCTCTGACCACGTTCATTCTGTGCCATATAGCTGACGTTCGAGGATTCTATCCGCCAGTCCATCCCAGCTTGCTGTGCCCATACTTCCAGTGGTTGATTCGGACTTAGCTGATTACCGAGACCATGCCAAGGGGTTTCGCCAACATAGGCAATTTGTTCGATTTGATGTGCCATCGTTCTGATCTCCTAGGTTACTAACGGAAGTTCTGCTGACAGTGGTTACAATGGTAATAGGTCATAGTGATCGGCTTTTTAGGCTCATCAAACACACTACTAAATAAGCCACCAATGACTGCACCTGCAAGCCCGCCAAGCAGTGGTGATACAGGCAAAGGTAAACCCTTTGAAATGGATGCACCAATAGTGGCGAACGATGCAGATGCTGCTAGACCTGTAGACTCAGATCCACTCACCTGCTGATTAACCACTTGAATAACCTGATCCGAAAAACAATAAGGACAATTTAAACTCATAATATATACCTCTAGAAATGACAAAGGCTCACCGATGGGCAAGCCTTGCAAAGTTAAAAAACTTGTTTTCATCTAGATAATGTATATCTGAGATTATTTTCATTTAGCGTCGATCATACGGCACTCTTAACTGACCTTTACCAAATACTCTTCGTCCTTTTGGCTTTACACGTAAGTATTGAAGAGTACGTTTGTGATGATCAGTAAGGTATTCCATTGCCTCAATGAAATTTGTCACTTGGGTTGAATCACGACGATAGATCACACCGATCCCCAGCTTATTCTCTCTTCTAAGTTTCGCTACACGTTCACGGTTCCAGCAATTATATCCTTGACCATAACCTCTAGTAATATCCTTCCATAGCGCGATTATTTCATCCCCCCAATATGCTGCGCTTCCATCACGATAGGCATTATCATAAATGATTGCTAAGTGACAGTGAAAACCTTTACTTTTACCGCCTTGCTCCACTCCCCATATATATCCGATCACGTGTTTAAATATGCCATCTTTATTTTGGATACGATTAAGCAGTATATCCAAATCATTATAAATATCTTCAACTCTGATGCGACTAGAATTTTCTTGTAAATAACCCAAGTCTACACGAGCAACTAATATTCGACTGCATTTATTAAGTATTGATCTACAATATTCCTGCACTTCAATTTTATTTTCATCTTTCTGTTTTTCGATCATCTTATAATCTTTTTCAAAATCCTCAGATAAATCTAAAAACCACGCCCTCATCTCTCTATACCCAATTATCTTTAGCTCATCCATAAGATCAAAATAATCGGAATCTATTCTCTGTAAGTCATATCTCAGAATTACAAAGAATTTAAGATAACCTGTGTATTCCTCATCAGGATCATAAATATCATCAAAGCCTAATAACAGATTAGTAAGCTGTGAATAGAATTTATCCCATTCCCTACTTCTTCTTTTTAGACATTTTAAGAAGTTCTCAATATCAAGTGTAAGTTGTGCATGATTAATTGAAGCTCTCATGTTTGAACCTATGTGTGTGATAGTTACATAAGAGATAGGTAATTCAGTATATGTATACGTTTACTTCTCAATCAGGTGTTACTTAATAAAAGATAAGATTAATAACCAAAGCTTTAGATAGTCTAATTTTCATCTGTAGCACAGTGGCCACCTTCAGCGCGAGGAATAGGTTGTACGTGTTTCACTTATAATCTGATGCATATTTTTTCCTCTGAAAAAGCTAGAATTAAGCTTTTAAGGTATTTCATCTGCTAATGACATCTGAGAGCAAGGTGCATCAAGATATCTACAAAATTTAAGTATTGATAAATACTATTTAAAATACTACTATAATTACTACTAAAATACCCATGTAAACGCTATGTTAAAAACAATTAATGAAACACACCCGAATTATCAGTTAGCTAAACAATTCTTTAAAGATTTTAAAAATGAGTCTTTGATTTGGACAGCATATTCTTGGGCTAATGAAAAAAGAGAGAGCAAAATAGAATTTGTAAACCTACTTAATGAAAGGCATAGTTTTGAAGCAATAGCTACTTATTTAGAAAATGAGTTTGAAAAATCTAATCCAGAAGAAATAAGCACTTTCTTACAAAAATGTTATAAGTATAAAATTAATTATATTCCTAATGAAGATCTAAGATTTTTAGAGAAAGATAGTAGATTATGTTGGCTAATTATTAATGACTTTAAAAATAAATATAAAGACTTAATACATAGAAGATATAATTTCAGAAATGGTTATTTATCTCTTCTTTACTTAATCCATATTGAATTAAAAAGTTACCGTCTAAAAACTGATGATCTAAGATATTATTTAAAACTACTAAAAAACGAGGATAATCCGGTATCATTTCTAAGCAAATATATAGATAATCCTGAATTTATAGATTGGGCTTTAAAATATACGGAAAGAAATAAACACATATTTACTTTACCAAATTTCACACCTACCAATACTAATGAAAAACTTGAAAAATTTTTAGGATATTGGGACTTTATCTATATTGATGACCTACAAAGATATTGTATTGAAATAAACCAACTTAAAAAATCATGGCAGCAAAAAGTTTTTAGAATAAAAAATAAAGATAATCCTAAAAATAAATATCATTTGCCTTTAAGAGCCAATACAAAAAAACTTTTAGAAGAGTTAGCAGTGTTCAAAAATATTTCTGAAAACGAAGTTTTAGAAATATTGATTAATAAGGCATATGATAATGAAATGCGTGATAAGAAAGGGAAGGCTCTTTATTGAGCCATCCATTCCTTCGCCTTCTCCCCATACCATTCCATGATCTTTACACGCTCATCCCAATACTGTGCTCGGTTATATGCAGAGCGAATACGGTTCTGTGGTACATGTGCAAGCTGGCGTTCAATGGCATCAGGATTAAATAAATTTGACTCATTCAAGACCGTACTGAAAAGTGATCTAAAACCATGTGTTGTCATTCGACCTGAATAACCTGACCGCTTAATTACGGCCAAAATTGATTCGCTACGCATGGGCTCTTTATTATTCAAACGATGTGGAAACAATAAATCTTGGTTATGTGTTAAGCGTAGAGCCTCAAGTTCATCGATCATCATGTTTGTTAGGGGTACACGATGGGGTAAACCATTTTTCATCCGCTCAGCTGGGATATCCCACTTACGCCCCTCTAGGTCAAACTCATCCCAACGTGCTTGCAGTAACTCACTTACTCGAACGCCTGTAAGCATGATCAGAATAATCGCATGGTGCGTTTGCGCATCGGCAGGATAAGCTTTAATACGTCTAAGAAATTCAGGCATTTCACTTTCAGGTAGTGAAGCCAAATTCTTCACTTTTTTATTCTTAAGTGCATAAACCAAATCACTTGCAGGATTGTCGTATCGATAGCCATGTGCAATGGCATACTTCATCACCATGCCACAACGGGATAACGTGCGTTTAGCAACTTCTGTAGATCCTCTTGCCTCAATCTTCTTGATGATCTGCAAGATATCTGGTGCTTGAATCTGATTGATTCGTTTATTGGCAAGCGTAGTGTAGAGCTCATCTAAAGACGCTCGTACGTTACTAATATGCTTAGATGACCAACTTTCTCTTTGATTCTCAAACCAGTCCTCAGCCACTTCTTTAAAAAACGGCTTAATGTCTTCGTATAAGACGGACTTGGAATGTTTGTATTTGAGTTCAATTGCAAGCTCCCTAGCTTTCTTCAAACTCATATCAGGATATGGACCAAGCGACTCTGATTTACGTTCACCATGAACGGTATAACGTACATTCCAGTATTTTTGTCCTGCTGGCGTCACAAGAAGTGAAAGACCATTCTCATCTGACAGACGATATCGTTTTTCTTTTGGTGTCGCTTTTCTACATTCGGTATCGGTGAGTTTCATGTGTATTTACCCTTTATCAATCGTAAAATTATTGGGTAAATTTTCCCAATAATTACCCACTGAAGGCAAAAATTGGGTCACACAGCTTAGGACACGATCGGACGATACAACCAATAAAAAAGCCCTTAAACATTGAGTTTAAAGGCTTTTTTATATTCAGTCGAACATCTCTGAATGGAATTTTGGTGGAGATGGCGGGAGTTGAACTCATATCAAATTTATCTCTAAATAGATTTCATTACAATAATTAATAGTATAAAATTCAAACACTAAAAAAAATATATAAATATATACTTTTATATATTATTTTTTATGAAAATTTATCATGAATATATAAGGACTAACCTTATAAGTAGACACCTATTATTTTAGGTCAGGAATAAATTTAAATACATTGTCAATTAATACAATTATTTTTCAATTTCCATTAGTTTAAAATCAACTCAATATCAAAAAATTTAGGGTAATTTATGTATTCTCATTATTGTAATGGTTGCGGAAGACATTTCGAATCAGTCAGTATGAATGACACCTATTGTTCAGCAAATTGTTCTTCTAGTAACATAGAGTATAAAAAACAGCAAGCAAGATACCAAGATGGTTTCAGGTCTAATAGTGATTCTAATTCTGGAGGATATACTTATGGTGGAGGTCAACCTGCAATCCCAATTGAGTTGATCATATTTGGAGCTGCTGGCTACGTTGCATGGGATTCAGTTAAACGATGGTCAGAGTTTGAGCCTATCACTAGTCACATATTGCTTGTATTTCACTATATTTTTTATAAACCATTACATTTCAGTACCAACATTCACTCATATTTAACGAGGGTAGATCGAATACATGATCTGGGAGTTTGGTTCTTTTTCTTAAAATGGTTTGCAATTATTTTCTACGTTATTTTTATTTTCTGTTTGTATATCACGATTATTGATGCTCTTAATAAAAAAGGTCTGACATGGCTTTGGGTTTTGTTCCTCATTTCCCCTATTATTACACATGGTATTTGGTATTTTTTCATTAAATAGAATAGTGTGAGTAGCTACAATGTAAGATGCAGCTATTCAAATAAGCAAAAGTGGGGATTACCGGGGTAGTGAATAATAAATGCTAAGAATACCCCTATTTTTTAATAGTAGGTAACACATGATATTGCATTTAGGTTGTAAGCAATCCTACTCAAAATTAATTTGAGGTGGCGGCAACTTAACTGAAACTACAATTCGCTAATATGTATTAAATTAACTACTCTACATTTTTATACATTAATTGATCCAAATAATCAGACCATGCTTGCATCATCACTGTACGCTCTTCTAAATACTTTGTACGGTTGTATGCTCTGCCATGCATATCACGAACCTGATGAGCAAGTTGCTGTTCAATCCTTTCGATAGGAAACTTTAATACCTCATCCAATAAAGTTCTGGCTGTAGCCCTAAAGCCATGACCTGTCGTTTCACCATTTTCAAAACCATATTGCTTTAACCGCTTGTTAATAGTTGACTCACTAATCGTTTTAGACTGATCTCGCATCGATACAAAGCAATACTCGGTATAACCTGTCATCTGGTGTAATTCTTTAAATAAGGTTATTACTTGATCTGACAGAGGAACAATATGCTGTAATGCTGTCTGATTCTTCGTCTTAGGAGGAGTGTATTTCCAAACTCGATTTTCAAAATCAATGTCTGCCCACTTCGCGCCCCTCAACTCTCCTGGACGTACAAAAATATGGGGTAAAATTTTTACAGCATAATCTATCGCGATATCACCCCGACCAACACTATTATAAATATTCCTTAATAACTGTCCTAACAACTGCTCATCTGTGACCGCAGATCTATGCTTGGTTTTACCAACTTTTAAAATCCCACTGATTTGGTCTGCCACATTAAATTGGCATAAGCCTAAAGCAATCGCATAACGAAAGACTTGGGATGCTTTGCTTCTCATACGCTTTGCTGAATCTGTCTTTCCTTGCCTTTCATAAATACGACAAACTTCTAAAATTTGCGTAGGTGTGATGTCACTTATTAGCTTATCACCAATTGCCCAATACAACTTATCCCAAACAAATTGATTTCTTCTCTGGGTACTAGGCTCTAACTCCTCTGTCTTTCTATATTCATCTGCGATTAAAGCGAAAGTGTTCTTACCAGATTTAATCTCTTCATCATTTTTCTTCAGAATTGCTGGATCTATATTTTGAGCAAGTAATTCTCGATATTCTGTTCTTTTTGCTCGGGCATTTAGTAATGATACCTCTGGGTATGTGCCCAAAGAAATACTATTACGCTTTTTAGTGATTGGGCGAGCGTAGTCCAATCTCCAATAGGAATTGCCATTTTTATTAATAATAAAAAATAGTCCTTTACCATCTGAAAGTTTAATTTGAACCTTGGTTGATAACTTTCTATGTGAATTTACAGCTGAACGAATCTGTGTATCTGTCAGATTTACAATTACTTTTGGCATTTTTACGGTAAGCCTTCGCAATAATTTTGAAATTACCGCAAAAATTACCGCAAAAAACTTAAATAACCTAAAACACCTTCGGACAATATCGGACAAGAGAAGTACGTAAGCTATTTATTTTTAATGATTTTCGTATTTCTTCGGATGAGGTAAAACAGTGAAATGGTGCGCTCAGCGGGACTCGAACCCACGCCACAGGCTTCGGAGACCTGTACTCTATCCAGTTGAGCTATGAGCGCGCGCTGCACATCATAACAAAAAATTGCTGAAGGTAAAGCAACTATATATAAGTTACGTATTTTTATGCTTATGCTTTAAACAATGTTCCAAACTTGCAACATAGAATTCCATCTAACTTACTTGGTTTATTGGCGCAGATCGCTCACAATAGTGGCTCTATTCCTCAAGTGAGAATTTCATGACTGATGCATTGACGTTAAGGGACGTGTCAAAGACCTATCGAAATGGTTTCCAAGCACTGAAAGGAATTAATTTGACCGTTCCTGAAGGCGAGTTTTATGCCCTACTTGGACCCAATGGTGCAGGTAAATCTACAACCATTAGCATCATCAGTTCTCTCACCAAAAAAACGGCAGGCACGGTAGAAATTTTTGGGCACAATCTGGATACACAACCATCTCAAGCCAAGCAGTGCTTAGGAGTTGTGCCGCAAGAATTTAACTTCGGTCAGTTTGAAAAGACGTTTGATATTTTGGTCACACAAGCAGGCTATTACGGTATCCCTAAAAAAATTGCCGAACAACGTGCCGAAGAATATTTAGAAAAACTGGGTTTGTGGGATAAACGTGCCACTCAAGCGCGAATGCTGTCTGGCGGCATGAAGCGTCGTTTAATGATTGCACGTGCCATGATGCACGAACCGAAACTACTTATTTTGGATGAACCCACTGCAGGTGTAGATATTGAGCTGCGTCGTTCAATGTGGGATTTTTTAACAGAGATGAATGATAAAGGCACCTCAATCATTCTCACTACCCACTATTTAGAAGAAGCCGAAATGTTGTGTCGTCGTATCGCGATTATTGATCGTGGTGTGATTAAAGAAGACACTTCCATGAAAAACTTCTTAAACCAGTTAAGTGAAGAATCTTTTATTTTCGATTTAGCTGAACCGATTCAACCCATTCATTTAGATATTATTGGTGTACGTTTCAACTTAATTGATGCAGTGACCCTAGAAGTCACTATGGATAAAGCTCACACCTTAAATGATTTATTCCAACTTTTAGAAGCACAAGGCATTCGCGTGCGCAGTATGCGTAATAAGTCCAACCGTCTAGAAGAGTTATTTGTCAAAATGGTCGAAAAGAATTTAGATGGAGCTGCGCAATGAATTTTACCCAACTACGGATTGCACTCTATACCTTAGTGCATAAAGAAGTTCGTCGTTTTATGCGCATATGGCCTCAAACCTTGCTCCCGCCAGCCATCACCATGAGTTTGTACTTTGTGATTTTTGGTAATTTGGTCGGTTCGCGTATTGGTGAAATGGGCGGCTTTAGCTATATGCAATTTATTGTGCCCGGCTTAATTATGATGGCAGTCATTACCAACAGCTATGCCAACGTATCTTCAAGTTTTTTTAGTGCAAAATTCCAGAAAAGCATTGAAGAACTAATCATGAGCCCTGTACCTTTGCATGCCATTTTATGGGGCTATGTTTTGGGTGGTGTTAGTCGTGGCGTATTGGTCGGTATTATTGTCACCACCATGAGTCTATTCTTTACCGACCTTTATATTACCAATTGGTTTGTTACCATTTATACCGTATTAATTACGTCCTTTTTATTTTCATTAGGCGGTTTTATTAATGCTGTTTATGCCAAATCATTTGATGATATTTCTATTATTCCAACTTTTGTACTGACTCCACTGACTTATTTAGGTGGTGTATTCTATGCCATTAGTGCCTTAAGCCCTTTTTGGCAAAATCTCTCTTTAATTAACCCTGTGGTGTATATGGTTAATGCTTTCCGTTACGGCATTTTAGGACATAGTGATGTCAACGTGACGATTTCATTATCTGTGATTACACTATGCTGCGCAGTGCTTTATGGTATTGCCTATCATTTACTTTCTCGTGGTTCAGGAATGCGTGAATAATGAGTGTTGAACAATCTCTCCTTGGTAAAGACACCAATTATCCTACAGAATATCAACCCGATATTTTATTCCCTATTTCACGTGCTGCTGCACGTGAAAAATATGCAGATGTTGAGGGAATTCAACTGGGGCAAGACTGGTGGCACGTTTTTGAAATTTCGTGGTTGAATGCCGCAGGCATTCCGCAAGTTGCGATTGGTCGGATTACACTACCTGCTTCATCGCCTAACCTGATCGAATCAAAATCATTAAAGCTCTACTTTAATAGTATGAACTTTACTCGCTTTCAGTCTGAAGCCAATTTCATTGAAACTGTTGAGCATGATTTAACGGCTGCAGCACAAGCACCTGTTACGCTAACTTTATTTCAGGTTGATGATTTGGCAATTAGCCAACCTGAAGGTATTTGTATTGATCAGCTCACGCCTGAGCGTTTAGAGCAGCATCCTGACCCAAGTTTATTGCAATTCGATTTAGAACAAGCGGAAGATTTAGAGGTACAACTTTTCTCACATTTATTACGCAGCAATTGTCCTGTCACAGGACAACCTGACTGGGGCACGGTTTTTATCCGTTATCAAGGCAAAAAACCTTGTTATCGCAGTATTTTGGCTTATATTATTTCTTATCGTCAGCATAATGGTTTCCATGAACAATGTGTGGAACAGATGTTTGCAGACATCTGGCAAAAATTCGCACCAGAAAAACTGATGGTATATGCAACCTATACACGTCGTGGTGGTTTAGACATTAATCCTTGCCGTGTATCGGACTTAACATGGATGCCTCGCCCTATTCGTTTAGCGCGACAATAACAACATTGAGGTTGAACAATGCCATTTTTTGGATTCATTCCATCTGCAGAATTATTAAATACGATTGAAACTGCACAACAGAAAAAAAATTCAAGTGAGCCGCTGTACCCACTGCGCGACAAAACCGCATTAATGATTAATGAAGAAATCATTGATGCCATTTTAACCGAGTTGGTACGTCGTTTTCCTGCCAGCGATAAACGCGACACTGCCGAAAAACTTGCGGGCTATGTCAAATCTACCGTTGCAGTACTCCTAAAACAATTATTAAGCAAAGCGCCAAATGATGTCGTGAAACAATCGATTGAATTTTCTGAGCGCAGTAGCTTTAAAGATGCAGCAGGCAATGCACGTGTAGGTGAAACGCTCGATGCAAGTTTAGTGACCAACCTGAAACACAACTATGCCGAAATTCAAGCAGGCAATGAAGTGAACAAAGCTGCTTTAACCGAACTATATAAACAGTTTGCAGAAGCGACGGTACGCCACTTTATGAGCGACTTTAACAAAACCCTCGATTTGGGCATGATTAAGCGTAAAGCAGCAGATATTGGCGCAGCAGCGGTAATTAAAGCTGTCCATATTGCGGTGGATAAAATCATCCCAAATTTAACCAAAGAGGAACTCTTGGTTTTAGCGGAATATCACGACACCTTATTCCATCATTAATATCAGTGGGTTTAACTCATAATGCGTTTTAAGCCCTTTTGTTGCATGTTAAGTGCAAAATGCCTGATTTTGATCAGGCATTTTTATATGCAATGCAATATCAGGATATGTCTGAAACTTTTGCACAATCAAGAATAACTTTTTGCACCTAGATTGAATTTTGTTACAAATCCTGCGCGCTTTTTACACATTCTTTGTCTATTTTTGTATAAGTTTTTACAAAGCAAGCGCGCTTGAATGCTATCTTAGCCGCTGACTTCGCTTTAGCGCTTTAAGGTCAATCTAAGACCTCTTCTTCTATATAAGTACAAACTTATTTACTGCATATAAATAAGTTGTGCAAATCATCAATTTGGAATTTTGCCCAATATGTTCAAACTTGATTTTTATAACAAACTAAAACGTGTTTCTTTACTGATCGGTGCATTTTCTATCACCAGTTTCTGTCAGGCCAATGATTTTCAGCAACATCCGTCTTATGCCAGTTTTAAACAAAAAACGATGCAAACTTATGGCTTGAGCGAAGCGCAAGTTGACTGGGCAATGAATGGTTCTAAAAATTTACCCAATATCATCAATATTATGAACCGTCCAGGCGAAAGTAAGCCTTGGTATGCCTATAAAACGAATTTCCTTGCAGAAAGCACTATTCAGCGTGGTGTACGTTTTAAACAGCAGTATGCAGATACACTCAATCGTGCTGAGCAGCAGTTTGGTGTGCCACAAGCCATCATCTTAGGTATTTTGGGCGTAGAAACAGGCTTTGGTAGCAATAAAGGCTCATTTATTACTCGCGACGCATTAGCAACGTTAGGTTTTGGCTATGAACGTCGTGCTGAATACTTTAAAGATGAACTTGCTGCACTCATTGCATGGTCATATAAAGATGGCATCCCAACGTCTTCAGTGGTCGGCTCTTATGCAGGTGCCGTCGGCTACCCTCAATTCATGCCAAGCAACATTCCAAAATTTGGGGTCGATTATGATGGCAACGGTCATATCGACCTTCGTAATTCAGCAGTAGATGCGATTGGCTCAATTGCAAATTACTTGGCACAGCATGGCTGGCAGCGAAATCAACCCATTGCATTTGCAGCACGTTATACAGGTAACAATCCTGACAGCGTGATTGCCAAAGATTTAACCTTACCTACACCTTATGGTGTCTTAAAATCGCAAGGCATCGCACCGCTGAATCCTATTGTACAAATAGATGATCTGGATTTGGTGAATGTCATTCAATTGCAAGAGAATTATGGGCCAATTTACTATATTACTTACCCAAATTTTCAGGTGATTACGACCTATAACCGCAGCCGTATGTATGCAACTGCGTTATGGTTACTCGGTACTGAAATTGCCAGCCGATAAAACCCACACCCAAACCAAACAAGTAAAGTCAAGAAATATTTTTAACAATTTGATCACAAAATCATCTTTTTAAATATATTGTTACAATATTGATTATTTTTTAATCAAACAAAGTTGTTTTTTGGTACTTTTTGTCATTATTTTTGTATAAAGACTAGACACCTTTGGTAAGGGATGAATATTATCCATTTCGTCAAATGTAGTCAAAAAAGTGAAATTACAGACAGGATTACCACTATTTCAATCAGTTAAGAGCGAAATAAGTTAAAAATTCTGTCTTCAGGAGTTCAAACCATGCATAGTTCACTTAAATACTTACTTGCACTTTCTGCAGCTGTTGCCCTAAGTCAGTCGCAAGCTGAAATGGTGCAATCATCATTCAATAATGATAATGAGTCATCTAGCCTTGCTGCACGTGTACTCAATAAAGAAGCTCAAAGTTTTAATTCACATTTCTCAAATTTAAACAGCCTTTCAATCACCGAACGTTCAGGCGACCAAATTCGTCGTCAAACGATTGCAGCGAAAATTGAAATTCCTGCAGAAGAGCCTTCAGTGATTGAGAAGTTAAACACTGTGGCTTCAAATACTGTACGTAAATTTAGCCAAACAGGTATGGCGTCTTGGTATGGTCGTCAATTCCACGGTCGTAAAACTGCAAGCGGTGAAACATTCGATATGAATGCAATGACCGCAGCACACCGTAGCCTACCGCTCAACTGTTATATTCGCGTGACCAATAAAAACAACGGCAAAAGCGTTGTTGTAAAAGTAAATGACCGTGGTCCGTTCCATGGCAACCGTGTACTTGATCTTTCTTACGGCGCTGCAAAACAATTGGGCATCACCAATGCAGGTACTGCCAAAGTAAGCATTGAGCGTATTGACGGTCCAAACTCTTAAGATTCGCTTACACGACTTCACATTTGACTTGAAAGCCACAGCAATGTGGCTTTTTTAATGCCTGTAAGATTTACAGTCATCCCATGCATGTCTGCACAAAGATGATCCACACAAATTTTGTTGCCACTTCATTTTGAAAATATGAATACTGTTTTGACCGCCTCACTGTTCTCAGTTATATTTTAGACAGTCAAACAATAACAACGGATGATCGGTCTACAGGAGTAGCACATGAAGACAGTAAGCGAGTGGCTAGATGAATACAGCGAGAGCCATCAAAATAAAACCAATAAATTAATTCACTGGGTGTGCGTACCTACGATCTTTTTTTCGATTGTCGGCATCTTGGCGCATTTCAGCGCTTTACTAACAACATTACTTCTGGTGCTCAGTTTTATTTTTTATGCACGTTTAGACTTGGTTCTTGCAGTTGCAATGGCAGCATTAATGCTGGTAATGGCATGGCTGATTTATGTTTTGCCTGTTGGAATGGGTTTTTATATCGCAATTTTTGTTTTGGCGTGGATTGGGCAGTTTTATGGTCACAAAGTTGAAGGGAAAAAGCCTTCATTCTTCAAAGACCTCCAATTCCTTCTCATTGGCCCAATTTGGTGCATGGATGCCTATTTAGGTAAAATCCTACCCTCTTGGAAAACACGTCGTAAAAACAGCATTATGAGCATTTAAACGCTATATCCTATTTTCGTTATCGGAAGAACCGTTATTGATAGGTTCTTCCTTGATGTTTTAACCATCCGCCCACGTGTTTATTTGCTGGATCATGATGCGTCCAGTGAATCACCCCACCCTTATCTGAGTATTCATATTCACCAAAAAACTCAACAGTATCACTTTTTGCAATATTGGTAATTCGTGGTGCAAGATCAATATTATGTGCAACCAATACAGTTTGCCCATTATTCAGTTTTAAAATAAATTTTTGATGACGTGAGCCTTCGTTGTCATCTGCCAACACTGCAATGACCTGCCCACTCGCACGGACTTGTAGATTACTCTGCTTACGCTCAAACGCACGTTCAATCAGCTGAACACCCTGAGCATCATCTTGCAGCGCATCTCGCTGTACGTCTAACTGCTCTTTTTCAGTTTGCGATGTGCGAGCAGTACTTGTAGATGGTGCATTTGATGTTTCAGACTGAAACTGCTGTAAATCTATGCCAAAAAATGCAGCAATTAGCACTACAATAATTGCGCCGATGCTTAAATTCTTTTTATTTGCCATATAACCTTCTTGTTCTGATTCCGCTCTATACGATTAAGTCAATCACCCATAACATACTGATTTAAAATAAATATTTTTTAATTCTCATCTCAATATTTATGCTTCAATTGCATATCGCTAAAATCTATATTCACAAAAAAGCCCCAAAATAAATTGGGGCTTTCCTTACAAAATATTTTACCTTAAGTAAAAATTATTTTGCAGCAGCTTGAGCAGCAGCAACTTCTTCAGCGAAGCTCATTTCTGCTTTTTTCTCAATACCTTCGCCTACTTCGAAACGAACGAATTGAGCAACAGTTGTACCAGTTGCTTTTAATACTTCAGCAACTTTCTTCTCGTTGTCAATTACGTACATTTGACGATCAAGCGCAACTTCGTTCAAGTATTTTTCAACTGAACCAGTTACCATCTTCTCTACGATGTTTGCAGGCTTACCAGATTCAACTGCTTTCGCTTCTGCAATTTCTTTCTCTTTAGCGATAAGATCAGCAGGAACTTGTTCAGCAGTAACAGCAACTGGGTTGAATGCAGCAACGTGCATTGCAATACCTTTACCAGTCGCAGCATCACCTGTGTAAGAAACAACAACACCGATTTTTAAACCGTGCTTGTACACAGCAAGGTTTTCACCTTCAACGATTTGTGCACGACGAACTTGGATGTTTTCACCAATTTTTTGAACAAGTGCAACACGTGTTTCTTCAACAGTTGCGCCATCTTCAAGTTTAAGTTCAGCAATTTTAGCAGCATCAGTTTCGTTTGCAGCAAGAGCAGCAGCAGCAACTTTCGCAGAGAAACCAGCAAAGTTTTCGTCTTTTGCAACGAAGTCAGTTTGACAGTTTACTTCTAAAAGAATCGCTTTGTTGCCTTCTTGAACGATTGTGATTGCACCGTCAGCAGCAATGTTACCTGCTTTTTTAGCAGCTTTTGCTTGACCAGATTTACGAAGGTTGTCAATCGCTAATTCGATGTCACCGCCCGCTTCTGTTAATGCTTTTTTACATTCCATCATTGCTAGACCAGTACGATCACGCAATTCTTTAACCATGCTTGCTGTAACTGCAGTCATGTTTATCTCCTAAAATCGGTAGAAAATGAATTCTTTTTTTAACAGAAACGGCCCAGAGGGTGTCTCTTGGGCCGTCTGCATACATGACGCTTACTTTGCCACCATCACATGTCGCAAAAATGACAAGCTTACGTCAAAACGCATTAAGCCTCAGAAGCAGGAGCTTCTTCGCCTTTTGCTTGAGCATTGGCTTGAGTTTGAGCGTATTCTTTACCAGCAATGATCGCATCAGCCATTGAAGAAGCGTAAAGTGTTACTGCACGGATCGCATCGTCGTTACCCGGAATAACGTAGTCTACGTTGTCTGGGTTAGAGTTTGTATCTACGATACCGATTACAGGAATACCTAAGTTTTTAGCTTCTTTAATTGCAATTGCTTCGTGATCAACGTCAATTACGAATAATGCGTCAGGTAAACCACCCATGTTTTTCACACCGCCTAAAGCGCGCTCAAGTTTTTCCATTTCACGGCTACGCTCTAAAGCTTCACGTTTAGTAAGCTTAGCAAAAGTACCGTCAGTAGACTGAACTTGAAGATCTTTTAAACGGCTGATAGATTGGCGAAGTGTTTTCCAGTTCGTCAACATACCACCTAACCAACGGTGATCTACATACGGTTGACCAGCGCGTTGAGCTTGTTCACGGATGATTGCAGAAGCAGCACGTTTTGTACCAACGAACAAAACTTTGTTCTTTTTGCTAGCCAATTGGTTTGCAAAGTTCAAAGCATCATTTAACGCAGGAACAGTGTGTTCAAGGTTGATGATGTGAATTTTGTTACGCGCACCAAAGATGTATTGACGCATCTTTGGGTTCCAGAAACGTGTTTGGTGACCAAAGTGTGCGCCAGCTTGAAGAAGGTCGCGCATGCTTACGTTGTAATCTGCCATTTTCTTTACCTTAAATGTTTGGGTTAGGCCTCCATATATCCGCATTCTCCACCCCAAAGGGCACCCAGAGTAATGTGACGATATATGTGCGGATTTTTAATTTCCCTTTTACCAAGCTCTTTGAAACATATTCATAAAAAGCATTTGATAAAATGGGCGGCTATTTATACCATAGTCACACACAAATTTCCAAAAGTTTTTAAAGATCATGAACACAACTTATCAAGCACCTCGTCGACTCATCAAAACCGCAGAAGATATTGAAAAAATGCGCGTGGCAGGACGACTGGCGGCAGAAGTTTTGGAGATGATCAAAGCACACGTTAAACCAGGCGTTACTACGCTCGAACTGGATACGATTTGCCATGACTATATTGTCAATCAACAACAAGCTATTCCTGCCTGTTTAGGTTATGGTGCTGCTCCGGGTCGTCCAGCATTCCAACACACCATTTGCACATCGGTTAACCATGTGGTTTGTCACGGTATTCCGTCAGAAAGTAAAGTGCTGAAGAAAGGCGATATTTTAAATATTGATGTCACAGTCATTAAAGATGGTTTCCACGGCGATACCAATATGATGTATATCGTGGGTGGTGAAACTTCCATTTTAGCCAATCGTTTATGCAAAGTTGCCCAAGAAGCGATGTATCGCGGTATGGCAACCGTTAAACCCGGTTCAACCATTGGTGATATTGGTCATGCGATTCAAAAATATGTTGAATCTGAACGCTTTAGTGTCGTGCGTGAATATTGCGGTCATGGTATTGGGACGACCTTCCACGATGAGCCACAAGTATTGCACTATGGTCAAGCCAACACAGGCATGATTTTAGAAGAAGGTATGACTTTTACCATTGAACCAATGGTCAATGCAGGCGTATGGCAAACCAAATTACTTGGCGATAAATGGACAGTGGTGACCAAAGACCACAAATTATCGGCACAGTTTGAACACACCATTTTGGTCACCAAAGATGGCTTGGAAGTGCTGACTGCCCGCCCTGATGAAGATTTATCACGCTTTACTGCATAACGTGTTTGCAGCCAAAATCTGTCATTGGCTAAAAATTTAACCCGTATGTCAAAAAGATCAGTTCCGACTGGTCTTTTTTATTAATTTCAACGCATACAATTTCTATAAAATCTTTTTATTTCAAACCAATAGAACTTTAAAGCCATCCAATAAAACAAGCATTTTCACGTATTCAACAGTTTTGGATTTAACAAAACACCTGCACACTTTTCCAGTTATTCACAAAAGTTTAAAAAAATATCTTGTAAAAACAACAGTTTTATTTTTCCAGTCCATTTCATAATGCCTTGCATAACAATGCCGTAAATAACAACAAGCAAAATTGGACATGGAGTTCCACAATGAAAAAAACACTATGCTGTTTGGCACTGAGTAGTTTGCCAGTCATCAGTTATGCCAACTCACCTTATTTTAGTTTAAAAGATGGTGATGGTTTTAAACGCTTTTCTGTTTCGGTAGGTGCGCTGCACGTTATGCCACAAGGTAAAGCACAACCTTTTCGGGTCAATACAGCCATTCACAACGGCTACACAGACGATGTCGGTGAGGTTCAATCTCAAACTGTAAGAGATAATTTACGTGACGGTTTTGAGCCACCCGTATTATTAAGCGGAGCATTAAATTTACTGCCTACCGTACCTGCCAACATGAGTGGACAAGCCACAATTTCAGGTTTGGAGCAATGGGATAATCCCGGCACAGGTTTAGAAGCAGATGATGTCACCACACTGGGTATTATCAGCAACTATTTCTTTACCGATAATATTTCCTTTGAAGTTAAAGGCGGTATTCCACCTAAAGTTGATTTGCAAGGCAAAGGGAAAATTTATGCTCCCTTCTCCGCAATTGCACGTCCATTAGGCGGTGCGTTGGGTGAGCTAGAATTACAAAATGATATTCTCATTACCGATTTAGCAGCACATGGCCCTGCTGCTTCTGCCCGAGCATGGACACCTGCATTTGAGTTTCAATATCACTTTGGCAAAACAGGCGTAAATAAGTTCCGCCCCTATGTTGGCGTCGGTTTGATGTATGCCTATTTCAATGAGTTAGAAATTAACCCACGCACTGAACAACACCTGATCGCCGCTGGTCACATGATTGCCAATATTAAAGAAGGGAAAGCGGGCGCATCTTTAGAAGGCACACCAAGTGCAGCCAATCCTAAAGTTGAATTAGACGCCACCGATGCCTTTGCGCCCGTTGCAACCGTAGGTTTTACCTATGACTTTAATGAAAAATGGTTTGCAGTTGGTTCACTATCTTATGCACACCTTAAAAATGAAACCACCATTACGGTGACCGATGCCAAACATGGTGAATTGATTCACTCTAAAGCAGATATTGAAGTGAATCCGATCATTGCATACGCTGGCTTTGGGATGCGCTTTTAATCTCTAATTTTACTTTTCCACTTTCAACTAAATTTAAGACGGCTACGGTCGTCTTATTTTTTCTTACACTATTTAATTAAAGCAATCGCTTCTATCTTGATAACTCAATTTTATCATTTGATGAATTTTATTTTATCGCGCTCTTGAGCTGAATCGATTACCATAACAAGCTGTTAGCCATACGTGGATGCCTTATGTCGAATGCTCAATTTTCCAAACCTCTAATTTATATGTTAATTGGAAGCGCCATTATTTTGGCATTATCGCTTGGGGTTCGGCATGCATTTGGTTTGTATTTGGTACCGATGAGCCATGAATTTGGCTGGGGACATAATGTCTTTAGTTTAGCCATTGCCATGCAAAACCTGATTTGGGGTGCAGTCCAACCCATCACAGGTGCTTTTGCAGACAAATACGGCAGTAAAATTGTAGTTGCAGTTGGTGGCGCACTGTATGCACTCGGCTTATTGCTCATGGCCGTCAGCTCGACAGGCTTATTGCTAAATTTAAGTGTGGGTTTAATTTTAGGTTTGGCACTTTCTGCAACCTCTTTCCCTGTGCTACTTTCTGCAGTAGGTCGCGCTGCTCCTCCAGAAAAGCGTAGCCTTGCAATGGGTATTGCCAGTGCTGCAGGCTCGTTTGGGCAATTTATCATGTTGCCATCGACCTTATTGTTATTACAAAGTGTAGGTTGGTCGGGCGCATTAATTGTCAGTGCGATTTTAATTGTCTTGATTGTTCCTTTGGCATGGATGCTCAAAGCACCCATGTATCAAAACCCTAATGCAAGTTCAGTCAGCCAACCCGCTTTAGGCTTTAAACAAGTTTTGGTGATTGCCAAAAACCATAAACCCTTTTGGTTTTTAGCTTTGGGCTTTTTTGTCTGTGGTTTTCAAGTGGTGTTTATCGGGATTCACCTCCCTAGCTACTTAATTGATCATGGCTTTAATGCAACCACAGGCACAGTTTTTCTAGCACTCGTGGGCTTATTTAATATTGTCGGCACCTATACCGCAGGTTGGTTAGGCGGTCGCTATTCGAAACCGCACTTGCTGATGTGGCTTTACGGACTACGCGGTATTGCCATTATCGTCTTTTTAATCCTGCCTTTAAGCATCTGGACAATTTATGCATTCGGGATCATTATGGGTTTGTTGTGGTTATCTACAGTGCCTTTAACCAATGGTATTGTGGCAAATATGTTTGGGATTAAATACCTGACCATGCTCAGTGGCATTGTGTTTTTCACACACCAAGTCGGCTCTTTTTTTGGTGGATGGCTTGGCGGTTTAAATCACGACCTGACAGGTAACTATAATGTTATCTGGATTGTTTCTATTGCTTTAAGTGCGTTTGCGGTCTTGGTCCATTTTTGGGTAGATGAGGAGCACGTCATTCATGATTAATTCTTTATTGAATTTTAAAGTATTGCTCACACTCGCAATCACTGCCCTTTTTGGCTTGTCGATTTTTTTATGGATGCAAACGCCACAACTGTTTGAATATTTTAATCAGGCGTTTTGTGCGCATTAAAACCCAATCTCTAAAATATTAAGTCTATTTTGCTATTCAAAATTCCGCTTTAGACATGGAGCGTCTTATGCAGATTCAATTGCATCGTGGAAGACTGATTGACCATATTCATCTTGTGGTGAGTGACCTTGAAGCAAGTCGAGCATTTTACACCGCCATCTTGGCAGTGTTGGATATTCCAGTTATGGGAACAGCCAAGGATCACTTTTGGGCAGATGAACTTTTTATCTCCTCAGTAAAAAGTCCTGCCGCACAAGGCATACTCACTGGGCGTCATCATCTCGCCTTTCAAGCTAAAAATCGTGAAATGGTCAATGCTTTCTATCTTGCAGCATTGGCACATGGCGGCAAGTGCAATGGCAAACCTGATGAACGTGCTTATCATCCTGGTTATTATGCAGCTTATGTACTTGATCCTGATGGTAACAATATTGAAGCTGTCTTTCATGGCGAAACGCCACGCAGTGCGGCATCAGTCATAATTGATATTTAACGCTCAATGTTCCACAAATCAACTTTCCCTCAATGCATAAATTTCCTTACAGCAAGTCAATAAAAAAACACCCCACAAGAATGATCTTATGAGGTGTTCTAAATTTTCTATTTTGCAGTCAGCAGAATCTGCTTAAAACAAACGATTCATCCCATTCAAGGTCGCCACACGATACGCTTCCGCCATGGTTGGATAGTTGAATGTGGTTTCCACAAAATACTTAATGGTATTGTTCGGGCTGTTCATCACCGCCTGACCAATGTGGATAATCTCTGCCGCATTATTACCAAAGCAATGCACACCCAATACTTCTAAAGTGTCACGGTGGAATAAAATCTTCAATTCACCCACTGTATCACCCGTAATTTGCGCACGCGCTAAATGACGGAAAGATGCCTGACCAACTTCATAAGGAATTTTTTCTTCCGTCAATTCCTGCTCAGTTTTACCAATCGAAGAAATTTCTGGAATGGTATAAATACCTGTTGGAATATCGGTCACAGGCGCAACATTTTCTTCGCCACTCATATTTGCACCCGCGCAACGACCTTGGTCATAGGCAGCTGATGCCAACGAAGGCCAACCAATTACATCGCCCGCAGCATAAATATTCTCTACTTCGGTTTGATATTGATCATTGACTGTTAACTGACCACGGCTGTTTGGCTTAAGTTCGACATTTTCAAGACCTAAACCATCGGTATTACCCGAACGACCGTTACACCACAAAATCGCATCGGCTTTGATTTTCTTGCCACTTTGCAAATATAAAACCACGTGATCATCAAAAGTTTCTAAATGATCAATTTGCTCATTGTGGCGAATCAGCACCCCTTGCGCACGCAAGTGATATGACAAGGCATCTGAAATTTCATCATCCAAATAGCTGAGCAATTTGTGCTGAGTATTAATCAAATCAACTTTATGATCTAAACCAATGAAGATGGATGCATATTCACAACCAATCACACCCGCGCCATAAATAATAATTTTTTGAATCGAGAAATCCAAATCCAAAATTTTGTCTGAATCAAATACACGTGGATGGTTGAAATCCAACATTTCTGGACGATATGGACGGCTACCTGTCGCAATCACAATTTGCTGACACATAATGGTTTCTTTAATGCCATCTGCACCAAATACCAAGACCGTATTTTTATCTTGGATATAAGCACGACCATGATAAATCGCAATTTCATTACGGTCATAAAAGCGAGAGTGCGTTTCAACTTGCTGCTGAATAACTTTATGCGCACTTTGCAACACTTGCTTCATGGTGAACTGACGCCAATCGCCCATTTTTTTAAACATTGGGTCACGGCGATAACGGATAATATTCGACACTGTCTGACGCAATGCTTTACTTGGAATGGTACCCACATGGGTACAGTTACCGCCAAGCTGCTCACGAACATCTACAATCGCAACACGCTTACCAGATTTGGCAAGTTTCATTGCCGCGCCTTCACCCGCAGGGCCTGAACCGAGAACAACCGCATCGTACTTCACGAAAGTTCCACTAACGACCTCTTTTTTACGTGGCATTCAACGCTCCTTTTCTTTAAATCTGTCTTTTCAATGGGCTATATTATGACGTAAATCTTTTGAATTTTCTGTATTTACTGTGCATATATTACGTGATAACCACATTTTTTATATGAATATCGTTTTTACCCAATTTAAGCACAATTTCGTTATAATAACCGTCTTATGATGAAGTTAAGGTGACATTTTACTTTTGCACTTAGATTCGGTTTAATCAGACTCTATTTCACGTAAAATCTAGCCTACACTAAATCTCTCCCCTTTCAAAAACAGTGGAAAAGTTGAATATGTCTGCAAACCGTAAACCAGAACAGGGTGTCAAACTTCGTGGTGCTGAAAAAGTCGCACGTATTCCTGTAAAAGTTGTTCCTACGGTTGAAACGCCTCGTAAACCTGACTGGATTCGGGTCAAAATGACGGCACCAGAAGAAGTTCAACGTATTAAAACCACTTTGCGTCAGCAAAAATTGCACACCGTTTGTGAAGAAGCCGCTTGTCCAAACCTTCCAGAATGCTTTGGTGGTGGTACAGCAACCTTTATGATCATGGGTGATATTTGTACCCGTCGCTGCCCGTTTTGTGATGTTGCGCATGGTCGTCCAAATGCACTAGATCCTGAAGAACCTCGTCACATGGCAGAAACCATTGCCAACTTAGGCTTAAAATATGCCGTGATCACCTCTGTAGACCGTGATGACTTGTTAGATGGTGGTGCACAACATTTTGTCGATTGTATTAAAGAAGCCCGCTCTTTAAGCCCAAATACGTTGTTAGAAATTTTGGTGCCAGACTTCCGTGGTCGTATGGATATTGCACTACGCATTATGACCGAATGTCCGCCAGATGTTTTTAACCACAACATTGAAACTGTGCCACGCTTATATAAAGCCATGCGTCCGGGTTCAGACTATCAGCACTCTTTGAACTTGCTGAAAATGTTTAAAGAATATTGCCCAGATATTCCAACCAAATGCGGTTTGATGGTAGGTATTGGAGAATCTGAAGAAGAAGTTATTGCACTGTTAGATGATCTTAAAGCGCACGATGTAGATTATGTGACCATTGGTCAATATTTACAGCCATCTAAAGAACATGCGCCAATTGACCGCTTTGTAACACCTGAAGAATTTGAGCGTTATACAGCGCATGGTCAAAAGTTAGGTTTTAAAAATATTTGGGCTGCGCCAATGGTACGTTCAAGTTATTTTGCAGACCGTCAATATTATGGTGAACCTGTACCAACAGTACGTCGTAAAGCCGACCCTGCTAAAAAAATTAGCGTGCAAACCATTGAAGCTTAACACTCGCTTATTTCAAAATTTGCGATAAAGCTAAAACAGCCCCGACTTTATGTTCGGGGTTTTTTATACCTTGTGGATATATTAAAAATAGATAGATGTGAATATTTTTTGATGGTCTACGACCAAGTGCGCATGGTGTCATCGCCATAAATTGTTAATCTATGCACTTAATCTATACACCGAGCTCAAACAATAAAACAGGGATAGTAAAATGTCACAACAAGACTATGACAATGGCTTAAAAGTTCGCACTGAAGTCATGGGCGAAAGCTTTGTAAAACGCGCACAGGACAACACTGTACCATTTACCCAACCTTTGCAGGACTGGATTAATGAACATGCATGGGGTTCAACTTGGCAACGTGAAGGTGTGTTACCACGCAAATATCGTTCCTTAATTACTATCGCCTTTTTAACTGCTTTAAAAAGCCCGACCGAGCTTAAAGGACATATTCGTGGTGCGCTAAATAACGGGGCAAGTGTCGAAGAAATTCAGGAAGTCTTGTTACACAGCTTGCCTTATTGTGGCGCACCTGCAACTCAGGAAGCTTTTCGCGCAGCGTTGGAAGTTTTGGCAGAACATACTGCAAATACTTAAACGCAATCTAAATCAAAAAATATAAACGCTCGACATTTCACTAAAACTATTTGGTGAAATGTCGGTAGAGTTGAGTTTTAAATCCAATACACATTAAAGCTATAAAAGAACTCATTTAACTCAAAGCGCACCTGATAACCCAAATCAGTCAGCTGTGCCGATAAATTTCGAATATCTTCTAAAGGTAAATGTTTTGGCAGCACAGTAAAAACTGCGGTATTGCCCTGCTTGGCATTCTCTTCGATTAAAGACGCCAAACGCTGCTTATATAATTCAATATCTAGCTTGGCATGATCTGAATAAACTTTTGCTTGTTCAGCAGTTAAAAAATTTGCCATCTTATTGTTCTCATTATGACCATGTTTAACATTCAGCATATTGAAACTTGACGATATGGCTCAAGTGATTTTTTGTTATTGTCTGCATAAACGCATGATCAATTAACCCTAATTTTTTAAAAAAAATCACACCGAAGATGGCTTTTTCCCAGCAGACCTTTTAGGCTATCGCACAATCTTATGTTGTAATTTTGCTGGATGACATTATGTCAGAATCTGTTTCAATCTCCCCTGCGCTAATGAACCGCGCCATTGCAGGACAAGCCGATGCCCAATTTGAAGTGGCGGTGCTGTATATGCAAAGCGATTTTAATGAAGATATTGAACTTGCCGAACAATGGGCGCTCAAAGCTGCCGCAAACGGACATATCGAAGCCATGTATTGGCTTGGTGAAGGCTATACCGTATATGCCAAAGATGTTCTAGAAGATGACCCTGAAGATGCCAAACAACATTTTGAAGATGCTTTTGTCTGGCTCAAAAAAGCCAGTGATGCACAACACCCTGCCGCTATTTTAGAGTTGGCAGGCTACTACCGTCGTGGTGATGTGGTTGAACAAGATGTCGCTCGCTCTGTGGCATTGGTACAGCAAGCAGCAGAATTGGGCGAAGTACAAGCCATGCGTGACCTTGCTTTTATTTATGCAAATGCTTTGGGTGTAGATGCTGACGAAAATAAAGCTGAATATTGGACACAAAAAGCCGATGCAGCGGAGTAATTTATTTGTCTAGCCAATCAATTGATGGGCTAGACAATTTTTGCATGACTCGAATCGTCATTGAATAAAGCTTAGACTTTGAATAACACTTAGACTTCGACCACAATTACTTGTCTGCAAATGCCCTCTTGCTGACGCTGTTGTTCAAACACAGCCGCAGGCATCGGCTCAAAACTGTCAAAGAAACAAATTTCAGCATCATCAATTGAATATAGCAATGAGTGATTGCCCACGCCTTCTAAAGTGTCGTAATAGACAATTATAAATTTATTTTCATCAAATGCGTGCTGAATTTGCTGATAGCCGATTGCCGCCAATACAGGCAATTTAAGCTGTTTAGCTTCGGCATAACTTAACTTTTCTGCATCTTGTAAATCTGGGTCAGGGTCAGTATAAAACTGCACATTAAAGCCAAACTTTTTCAGTCCAACAGCCAAGCCAATTGTGGTTGTGCCCTGCTCTGGCGTATAACCACACACTTCAATCAATTGTTGAATATCGGCATCAATTCCTAAGTGTCGTAGCAACATCCACACTGCGTAAATCCCGCCGTTGGCTTCTAAATTTGCCAACTCTTGAGGAAGCTCTAAAGCCATCATTCAATCTCAAAAATATGTTTGTAGTGATAATAAACAAAACATGATTGGAACTGAATCAATTTCCAAGTACAATATCGCGCTAGTCGAGGGATGCTGCGACGTTTTACAGGCACGAAACGTAAAATCGCCAGGCTCGACCAGCATAGCAATGCGTTTGCTATGCAAGAAACGGCATCCGCGAACTGAATGATCAATTGTTTTTTATAAGGAGATCGTGATGAACGCGGTTAATGCTTCATTTACAGATTATAAAGTTGCCGATATCACACTAGCTGATTTTGGTCGTAAAGAAATCAAACTTGCAGAAGCAGAAATGCCAGCCCTTATGGGTTTGCGTAAGCGCTACTCAGCTGCAAAACCTCTTGCAGGCGCGAAAATTCTCGGCTGTATCCACATGACCATTCAAACTGCTGTTTTAATTGAAACGCTAGTTGAATTGGGCGCAGAAGTTCGTTGGACTTCTTGTAACATTTTCTCTACTCAAGACCACGCTGCTGCAGCAATTGCTGCTTCAGGTGTGCCTGTTTTTGCTTGGAAAGGCGAAACTGAAGAAGAATATGTATGGTGTCTTGAACAACAAATTAATGTAAATGGCACACCATGGGATGCCAACATGATTTTGGACGATGGCGGTGACTTAACTGCACTTGTTCACGAGAAATATCCTGCATTATTAGAGCGCATTCACGGCATTACTGAAGAAACCACTACGGGCGTACAACGTCTAATTGAAATGTGGAAAGATGGTTCTTTAAAAGTGCCTGCAATTAACGTCAACGACTCTGTGACTAAATCTAAAAACGACAATAAATACGGTTGCCGTCACTCACTCAACGATGCGATTAAACGTGGTACAGACATGTTATTGTCTGGTCGTCGTGCATTGGTTATTGGTTATGGTGATGTAGGTAAAGGTTCTGCACAATCTTTACGTCAAGAAGGCATGATTGTTCGTGTTTCTGAAATTGACCCAATTTGTGCAATGCAAGCATGTATGGATGGTTACGAAGTTGTATCTCCGTACAAGAATGGCGTACAAACAGGCAATAAAGCAGACGTCAACCTAGAGCTTTTAGAAAATACTGACTTGATTGTGACTACAACAGGTAACTATCACGTGTGCGACGCAGCAATGCTAGATACACTTAAAGCAGGCGCTGTTGTATGTAACATTGGTCACTTCGATACTGAAATCGACACCAACTACTTACGTGGTTATAAGTGGGTTGAAGTGAAGCCACAAGTACACCAAGTGTATCGTTCAGAAAACGAAAACGATTATTTAATCTTGCTTTCTGAAGGTCGTTTAGTGAACTTGGGTAACGCAACAGGTCACCCATCACGTATTATGGATGGTTCATTTGCTAACCAAGTATTGGCACAAATGCACTTATTTGCAGAGAAATTTGCCGATCTTCCTGCCGATCAAAAACAAGCGGCAATTCGTGTTGAAATCTTACCGAAAAAACTAGACGAAGAAGTTGCTGCTGCAATGGTTGCTGGTTTTGGTGGTGTATTAACACAATTGACTCAAGTACAAGCGGACTACTTAGGTGTAGCTGTTGAAGGTCCGTTTAAATCGGATGCTTATAAATACTAAGTTTTTAATCCTTCTCCCTAACCCTCTCTCATAGGGAGAGGGAATGATTCATTGTTTAATGAATGTATTCGAGGGTAAGTCCTCTCCTGAGCAAGTTTAAAGCACTGCTTTTAAACCCAGCGCAAGAGAGGATTTAGGAGAGGTGAAAAAATATAAATAAGTATTTATAACAAGGATTTAATCATGACCAAACAAGTTCCTATTTCATTTGAATTTTTCCCATCTAAAACCGATGTAGGTGCAGAAAAACTCAAAGTTGTGCATCAAGAATTACAACTTTTAAATCCAGAGTTTTTTTCTATCACTTATGGTGCAGGTGGTTCTACTCGTGAACGTACTTTATCGACCATTAGCGACTTCAATGGCAAAGGCACACCTGTAGCGCCGCACCTGTCTTGTATTGGTGATGACAAAGAGCGTATTGCTGAATTGCTTGATATTTATAAAGCACAAGACATTGACCGCATTGTGGCTTTGCGTGGTGATTTACCTTCAGGTCAAGTTGGTTTAGGCGAATTGCCGTATGCGTCTGACTTGGTGCGCTTTATTCGTGAACATTCAGGTGATCATTTTCACATTGAAGTTGCGGCTTATCCTGAAATGCATCCACAAGCAGACCACTTTGATCAAGACATTAAAAACTTTGTCACCAAAGTAAATGCTGGTGCCAATGCTGCCATCACCCAGTTCTTTTTTAATCCAGATGCGTACTTTTACTTTGTAGAACGTATTCAAAAGCAAGGTGTGAATATTCCTGTTGCGCCTGGCATTATGCCGATTACCAATGCCAGCAATTTAATTCGCTTTGCAGATGGTACAGGTGCAGAAATTCCACGCTGGATTCGTAAGCAATTAGCAACCTATGGTGATGACACAGCTTCAATCAAAGCCTTTGGTCATGAAGTGATTATTAAACTGTGCGAACGCCTGATTGCAGGTGGTGCACCAAGTTTGCATTTTTACACCATGAACAACACCGAACCGACTCGTCAATTAGTGACAGATCTTGGTTTGGCTTAAGCTGTATTTTTCATATTTATTGACTTGAACGAGTAATCCCTATGCCCCGTTTTTATATTGAGGCTGAATTAGTAGTAGATACGCAAGTTGAACTGACTGAAACAGTATTTCATCACTGGGTGAAAGTACTACGCGCACAAGTCGGTGAAACCGCCACCTTGTTCAATGGGCAAGGTGGTGAATATGAAGTGGAACTGGTTGAAGTTACCAAAAAAACAGCGCAAGTGCAGATTAAAAGTTTTAATCCAGACAATCGCATCCCAAGCTTTAGCGCCTTATTAGGACAAGTAATGAGCAAAGGCGATCGTATGGATTATGCGATTCAAAAAGCGGTAGAGCTTGGCGTGACTAACATTCAGTTGCTCACCTCTGAACGCTGTGAAATGCGCTTAAAATATGACCGCGATCAAAAAAAATTAGATCATTGGCAAAGCATTGCCATTGCAGCCTGTGAACAATGTGGCATGAATATCGTACCGAAAATTTTAGCCCCACTACGTTTAGAGGACTGGCTGAATAGCGACCTTCCTGCCACCAAACTAGTGTTAGCACCAAATAAAGATCAAGTAGATGTGCTAAACAATGTCAGTAAAGATTTGGCTTTATTAATTGGGCCTGAAGGTGGTTTAAGCGAAACAGAAATTAGCGCTGCCAATGCGGTTGGCTTTCAAAACTGGTGTATTGGTACTCGGGTATTACGCACTGAAACCGCACCTGTGGTTGCTTTAGCTCTCTTAAATTATCGCTTGGCTGAGTAATTTATCCGTTTTTACAGAAATCGATTGCCAATAACATTGCAATTTATAAAGTACAGGATTAATCTCGAACAATATATTAAAAAATTTGCATAAAATTTAAACACAAAACAGCAATATTTTATGCATGAAAGTGATGTTATTTAAAAATATAAATGATGAAATCATTTAACTAGATTTTGGGGAAGTATGTCAGACGCTCAAGATGAATTGTTGCAGCAATACTTAGATGCTGCGCAAATCACCAATACCATTCGGCTTATTCGATTCTTTTTGGTCAGCATCCTGATTGTTTGCCTGTATGTGTTTTTTATTTATCAAATTTCTTTCTCACATTCATCACCTTACTTCAATATCTGGTTTATTCTCACTGAACTGACCATTGGTTCGTGTTTACTGCTCACAGCAATTCACTTTAAAGTGGGACAATATCAACTCCAACAAGCACATCGTTGGTTAAAATTGGTGTGTTTCTTGATCGGAACAGCAATCGCGGTTGGGGTAAGTTTACTGTATTACTTTTTACCTCAGCAAAACCCTGAACTGAGCAACTATGAAGCGATTATTTTAGCGGCCTTATTAATTATTGTGAGTCAAACCTTTGCCCTCACCTTTTTAACGCAGCGCTTGAGTTATTTTTGCTGGGTATTCATTCCAGTGATTACACCCTATATTGTCGCACAGTTTTTAGTTCACTCCGAAACTTCCGCTTTCTTTTTTCTCGCGACAAATTTTGCCTTAATTACCTTACTGATTTGTGCCAATACTTCAATGCACATGCATCGTCGTTTATCGAGCGTCTATTTTAAGAACGACCAACTCAAAAAAGCCGCAGAGCAACAAGTCGGCTGGACAGATCAACTCTGCCAACAATTACAAGTTGAAATGAACAAGTCCAAAGATATTGAACTTCAACTGCAATTTAACAATCAAATGCTAGAACAAAAAGTAAGAGAACGTACCTTTGACTTAGAACAAACGCACCAAGATTTAATCAATCAACAACATAGTTTAATTTTGGCACATGAAGCCGCAGGTCTAAAAGCATGGGACTGGAATATACGGCAACGCAGTATTGTCTTTGGTAGTGGCGCACAGCAAACTCCTTTAGAGAATACTAAACAGCATCGGAATAAATTACAGCAACTGATTCACCCTGATGATATTCCGCACTTTCACCAAACCATGAAACAACATTTACGGGGTCTAACTGAACGCTATCAAGCCACATATCGCGTACAACATAGTTCAGGTCAATGGTATTGGGTGCATGATATTGGTCGGGTGATTGAGCGTGATCCTGTCACCAATAAACCTTTGCGCATGGTGGGGATTCGCCGTGACATTCACCAAGAACGAATTGGACAAGAGCGCTTAAAACTCACTGCCAGCGTACTTGAACAGGCAGCCGAAGGTATTTTTATTTTAGATGAAAACTTACGTTATATTGAAGCCAACCCATTCTATGCTCAAATGAGCGGATTTAAACGCGACCATATTTTAGGCAAATATCTGTTTGATTTGGTCGAGTCCCACAAAGCACATCAACGCATTACGCAAGAAGAAATTCTTCAACAATTGCTCAGCACAGGTAAATATGATGCTGAAATGAATACAAGATTCCGCTCTGGTAAAGAACTCGCAGTTCGTGTGCATATCAATGCCGTCACCGATGAGCAAAACCGCATTATTAATTATATTGGGATTGTGTCTGATTTAACCGAACATAAACTACAAGAACAGCGTTTATCCTATTTAGAAAATTATGATGCGCTGACCGATCTCCCCAATCGTTTTTATTATAATTATCAACTACATCAATATCTTATTTCACAGCAAGATTCATTGCAGCAATTGGCGGTCATTCGACTCAATATTGACCGTTTCAGACCTTTAAACGAATATTTAAGCAATAATGGTGGCGATGAATTACTCCGCCAAGTGGCGCAGCGTTTACGTATCACCAATGCCGAAGCGCTGTTTGTTGCACACTTAAATGGCGATGATTTTGCAATTGTTTATGAAATTTCTCATATTCGCCCTTCAATCGAAGAGCACTGTGAACGTATCACCAAAGCCTTTAATTTGCCGTTTAATGTACAGGGACAAGAACATATTATTACCCTATCGATGGGGGTTTCCCTCTATCCTGAACATGGACGCCAGTTGGATTATCTAAATAATTGTGCTGAACAAGCCTTGTCTGAGGCTAAGCGTTTAGGTGGCAATACCATTAAATATTACACTTTAGACAACACCAAACTGCTAGAGCAGGATGTACATTTAGAGCGTGACTTACGCCAAGCCATTAAAAATGATGAATTAATTGTATATTATCAACCTAAAATTGATTTCCATAATTATCAGGTGATCGGGTTTGAAGCATTGGTGCGCTGGCAGCATCCAACCAAAGGCATTATTCCACCCAACCTATTTATTCCTATTGCGGAACAAACCAGTTTAATTTCCGATATTGGTCGGGTTGTAATTCAACAAACTGCCAAGCAAATTCGTGAATGGAATCTGTTAGGTTTTGATCATATCCAAGTATCGGTTAATGTAGTTGCACAACAACTGCAACGTGGTCAATTGCTGCAAGATTTAGATGATGCGATTAATACCTATCAAATTTCAGGTGCAAGCTTAGAATTAGAAATTACCGAATCCTCTTTAGTGGAAAACTCCACAACCGTGAAGTCTTTATTAGATGAAATTAAACAACGTGATATTCATATCGCCTTAGATGATTTTGGTACAGGCTATTCTTCACTTTCTTACTTAACAGACTTCCCAATTGACAGTTTAAAAATAGACCGTAGCTTTGTTTCTAAAATTGGGAATACCAAACAAGAAGCCATTGTTAGTGCCATGATTGCTATGGGCAAAGCCATGGGCATGAGTGTGGTGGCTGAAGGGATTGAAACTGAGCAACAACTGCAATATTTGCAGAATTTAAATTGTGATATTGCGCAGGGGTATTTATTCTCTAGGCCTTTGCCTGAAAGTGAAGCGACCCAATTTCTAAAAGCCAATTTAGTATCGCGCGCTTATCGCTCCTTAATCTGAAACTAGACCCAAAAGCTCTAAGTTTGTTCTAAAAATAAACAGTGACGTCTGTGCTAAGGGGGCAAGTAATGGTATATTCGATAAGATTCATAAAAAAACCACCAGCATCGCTGGCCAACTTGTCACACACGAGATTCAGATGGACGATCAATCATTAAAACAGCAGGCACTTTACTATCACGAATTTCCAACACCAGGAAAAATCAGCGTTACTCCAAGTAAGCAGCTGGTCAACCAACGTGACTTAGCGCTCGCTTACTCACCAGGTGTCGCAGCACCATGTTTAGAGATTGAACGTGATCCTTCAACAGCTGCACTTTATACCGCTCGCGGTAACTTGGTTGCTGTCGTTAGTAACGGTACAGCAGTATTAGGTTTAGGTAATATCGGTCCTTTGGCGTCTAAACCTGTGATGGAAGGTAAAGGCGTACTCTTTAAAAAGTTTGCTGGTGTCGATGTATTTGACATCGAAATTGCTGAAAATGATCCAGACAAAATTGTAGATATTGTTGCAGCATTAGAACCAACTTTTGGTGGTATTAACCTTGAAGACATCAAGGCACCAGAATGTTTCTACATTGAGCAAAAACTTCGTGAACGCATGAATATTCCTGTGTTCCACGATGACCAACACGGTACGTCAATCATTGTAGGTTCTGCCCTACTCAATGCCTTGTTACTTAACGGCAAGAAAATTGAAGAAATCAAAATCGTTGCTTCAGGTGCAGGTGCAGCCGCACTGTCTTGTTTAGACCTGTTATGTGCATTGGGCGCGAAAAAAGAAAATATCATTGTTGCGGATTCGCGTGGTCTAATCACCACCAAACGTGAAGGTTTGGATGACTCGAAAAAACGCTATATGCAAGACATTGAAGGAACGCAACTTGCTGATGTAATTAGCGGTGCGGATATGTTCCTTGGTCTTTCTGCAGCGGGTATCTTGACCAAAGCTATGGTCAAAGAAATGGCTGAAAATCCAATTATCTTTGCTTTGGCTAACCCAGACCCAGAAATCTTGCCTGAACATGCGCATGAAGTACGTCCAGATGTGATTATGGCAACAGGTCGTTCGGATTATCCGAACCAAGTTAACAACGCACTTTGCTTCCCGTATATTTTCCGTGGTGCATTAGATGTTGGCGCAACTACCATCAACGAAGAAATGAAAATTGCTTGTGTACACGCAATTGCACGCATGGCACACATTGAAGCAGATGCAGCAACTTATGGTGAAAAATCTGCATCATTTGGTCGTGACTATTTAATTCCACGCCCACTTGATCAGCGTTTAATTCTTGAAATTGCACCTGCAGTTGCTCAGGCAGCAATGGATTCAGGTGTAGCAAGTCGTCCAATTCAAGACTTCTCTGCATACCGTCAGCGTTTGTCTGAGTTTGTATATAACTCGGCATTTATGATGAAGCCTATTTTTGCTCAAGCAAAAACTGATCCTAAACGTATTGCTTATGCAGAAGGTGAAGACTTACGCGTCCTTCGCGCAGTACAAATTGCAGTGGATGAAGGCTTGGCTAAACCAATCCTTGTAGGTCGTACCTCAGTAATTGAAGCGAACATCAAAAAGTTAGGTTTACGTCTTGAACATGGCGTGAATATGGAAATAGTAGACCAGGAAAACAACCCTAACTACGAAAAATTTGCAGATGATTACTACACCATCATGCAGCGTAAAGGTGTTACACCTGAATACGCGCAGCGTGAAGCACGTCGTCGCTCTACCCTCATTGCAGCAATGTTAGTGAAGCATGGTTTAGCCGATGGTATGTTATGTGGTACTTATTCAAGCTACGACATTCACCTTGATTTCGTAAAAAATGTGATTGGTCTAAAAGAAGGTCGTACTAACTTCTTTACCCTTAACGCATTGATGCTTGAAGATCGCAACTTGTTCATTGCCGACACTTATGTCAACACAAACCCAACTGCTGAACAGTTGGCTGAAATGACACTTTTAGCGGCTGAAGAAGTACGCCGTTTTGGTATGACACCACGCGTTGCTCTACTTTCTCACTCAAGTTTTGGTTCTGACCAACAAGACTCTAGCGCACAAAAAATGCGTAAAGTCTTTGAAATCTTGAGTGAGATTGCACCTGAGCTTGAAGTTGAAGGTGAAATGCACGGTGATGCAGCATTAGACGAAAATATCCGTCATTTTGCTTTCCCGAACTCACGCTTCAAAGGTTCTGCAAACTTGTTGATTATGCCGAACTTAGATGCTGCCAATATTTCATTTAACTTGTTGAAATCGACTTCAGGTAACAATGTTACGATTGGCCCTATCTTGTTAGGTGCAGCAAAACCTGTACATATTTTGACTCCGACTGCAACGACACGTCGTGTTGTGAATATGACTGCCCTCACTGTTGCTGAAATTCAACAAACAGCACAAGTTAAAGCATAAACCTATATTTCTGAGTGACTGACTCAGAATTATAGACTTGAGAAAACCTCTATTCTGTAGCATGATTGCTTGAAGAATAGAGGTTTTTTCATGCAAGTTTATTTAGTAGGCGGTGCAGTTCGAGATCACTTACTCGGGCATCCCTATCACGAAAAAGATTATGTTGTCGTTGGCGCAACGCCCGAACAACTTTTGGCTCAAGGCTTTCAACCTGTGGGCAAAGACTTCCCTGTTTTTCTTCATCCTGAAACCAAAGATGAATATGCACTTGCTCGCACTGAGCGCAAATCTGGACACGGTTATCACGGTTTTGAATTTCATACCGACCCAAGCGTGACCTTAGAAGAAGATTTAATCCGTCGTGATTTAACCATTAACGCCATGGCAATGGATAGTGATGGCAATGTCTACGACCCTTACGGTGGACAGCAAGATTTGTGCAATAAAGTGCTGCGCCATGTATCCAATGCATTTGTAGAAGACCCGTTACGAGTACTGCGCATTGCCCGTTTTGCGGCACGTTATCATGCTTTAGGCTTTGTGGTTGCCCCTGAAACCTTGTTATTAATGCAAGAATTGGCAGAATCTGGTGAGTTACATGCGCTGACACCTGAACGCGTATGGAAAGAAACTTCACGTGCCTTAATGGAAGCACGTGCCGATGTTTATTTTGAAACATTGCGTGCCTGTGGTGCTTTAAAAGTTTTATTTCCTGAATTAGATGCTTTATTCGGTATTCCACAGCGTCCTGAATATCACCCTGAAATTGACAGTGGTGTGCACACCATGATGTCACTACAACAAGCCTGTCGTGCCAATTACTCACTCGATGTACGCTTTGCAGTGTTATTGCATGATTTAGGCAAGGCCTTGACCCCTGCCGATGAATTACCACGGCACATTATGCATGAAGAACGTGGGATTCGACCTGTAACGGAAGTGTGTGAACGCCTGCGCGTACCGACCAATACCAAACAACTTGCACTTGCTGTATGTAAAGAGCATTTAAAATGCCACCAAGCATTGAGCTTAAAGCCTGGCACGTTATGGCGCTTATTACAGCGTTTGGATGTCTTGCGTCGTCCTGAGCGTGTAGAAGCCTTTGTACAAGCCTGTGAATGTGACTCTCGTGGGCGTTTAGGTTTGGAAGATCGTGACTATCCGCAAGCGAGCTATATTTTGGAAGCGATTCAAGTGGTACGCAGCATTAAGGCGCAAGACTTACCTGCCGATGTCCAAGGCCCCGATATTGGTGAAATGCTGATTGAACGACGCATTAAAGCGATTGAGCAATTAAAGGCACGTCACTTGGCTGCTACTGCTTAGGCTATTTAAGTCTATAGAACGTCATTACATGCGTTCTTTGATCTATCATTCTTAACCTATTTAAGTCAGCCTAAATTTCTGATCGAAAAGCCGTAATCTTCTAAAATATAGAAGCTACGGCTTTTTAGCTCAAATAAATCCTTCTTGAAATAAGAAACTGTCTTTTGCTTTTAGGCAAGCTGCGCAGGAAAGCTAATCACTTGCTCTAAACGCATCTGCTCAGTTGCAATCATCAATAAGCGATCTATGCCCAAGGCGATACCTGAACATTCAGGCATGTTCGGCAACGCAGCCAATAAATATTCATCAATTGGCATCACATGTAAACCAAGTTGTGCGCGTTCTGCATTATCGGCTTCAAAACGAGAACGCAGCACAGTAGCATCAATCAATTCATCATAGGCATTGGCAAGCTCTAAACCTTCGATATATAGCTCAAAACGGGCTGCGACCAATTCCCCATCATCATCTGTTCTGGTTTTAGCCAAAGATGCTAATTCAGGTGGAAAATCGGTTAAAAATACAGGAGCATCAAAGCCCAAACTTGGTTCTACAAAATGTGAAAACAATAGGTCGATGTAGCCTAGACGGTCATCACCCAAATCCAGATGCAAACCCACACGATGACAGCAGTCTTTCAATTGTTGCAGACTTGCCTGTAAAGGATTTAAATCCAAACGATCCATAAATGCGTGTTTATAACTCAACACTGTTGGACGTACTTCGCCAAAGCGTTGTTTTAACGTCAGATTAAGTAAATCTGTCACCTCAAACATAAGCTCTTTCAGGCTAAATTCGGGACGATACCATTCCAACATGGTAAATTCGCTGTTGTGTTTACGTCCATGCTCATCATCACGAAAGACTTTGCAAATTTGATAAATAGCACCACTACCACTGGCCAATAAACGCTTCATGGCAAATTCAGGTGAGGTCTGTAAATAGTGCGTATGCAATTTGCCCTGCACATGGCGCTGTGCTTGCACTGAAGCCAAATGCACATCTGTCACTCCTGCCTGTGACAAAATTGGCGTTTCAACTTCAAGTACTTCACGTTCCGCAAAAAACTGGCGTATTTGTGCATACAATTGTGCACGTGCGCGCATGCTGTTTAAGTCGCAAGTTGGTTGATATTGGAGATTTGAACTCATGCTTGCGGGCCTCCGTGTGCTGCCCATTCACGACGCAGAGGATAAGTTTTTCTTAAATGATCAAAAGCCTGCTGCTCAACTTTGCCCGCTTTGACACAGGCACGTAAATTGGCATCATCCTGTGCAATATCATAAATTTGACTTAAATGTGCATGCAGACTATTTTTCAAATCTTGGGTTTTGAAATATTGCGCGCAGCTTGGCAATTGAGTTTCAAATTGTTTTGTGGCATCTAAACCAAAATTTTCACAAAAAGCCTGATAAATCATTTGTGTGCCGCGTGCCTTGCCTTCTAGGCTATACCCTGCAATATGCGGGGTTGCCAAAGCAAGCAAATCTAATAATTCTGCAGAGATTTCAGGTTCATATTCAAAAACATCTAATACCACTAAACGCTGAGTATGTTGAATATCCTGCATTAAAGCCGCTTCTTCTACCACTGGCCCACGCGCTGAATTAATCAGAATGGCTTGAGGCTTCATACATGCCAAACGCGCTGCATTAATTAAATGATGAGTAGGATGTTCACCAGTTTCTGTTAATGGCACATGAATGGAAATTGCATCTGCCTGTTGTAATAGTGCATCTAAGTCACATTGCTGCACATTGGGCAACTGCACAAATGGATCGTATGCGATGACATCCCAACCTAATAATTGTGCCATTTTGACCAAGCGCGAGCCGACATTGCCCAGTCCAATAATGCCAAGTTTAAAGTTTTGATTGGCATGTAGTAATTCAGGCTCGAGATGAAGCAATGCGGTAATCACATACTCACTCACCGCCTGCGCATTACAACCTGCCGCATTTGACCATGCAATGCCCTGCTGCTCGATGGCTGGGATATCAAGGTGGTCTGTGCCAATGGTCGCGCTGCCAATAAATTGAAGCGCGGTCTGTTGAATCAATGCTGCATTCACTTGGGTGACGGAACGAACTAGCAGCGCATCAGCATCTTGCACATCTTGATGCGTTAGACGGCGTCCAGCCTTGTGCTCTATTTCTGCCAAATCTGCAAAGAAATAATCGGTATATGCCAGATTTTCATCTGCAATGATTTTCATAACGCCATCCCATGTGTGTTTGCTTGTTTATGATAGCTTGAGTTGTCTAGGATGACTATGATTGTTGAGATTAATGCAGAATTGTTGAACAGCAAGCCGACGATTCATTTAGGTGGAAACATGCACGTCTATATAAAAGTTGCATATTCACAGCAAAAAAATCAGCCACCCGAAGGTGGCTGACTGCTATAGATTAAGCGAGTTAAATCTTAACCAATAAATTTACGCGCATTGCGGAACATACGTAACCATGCACCATCTTCAGTCCATTCTTCAGGTTTCCAAGAATGTTGAAGCGCACGGAAATTACGTTCAGGGTGCGGCATCATAATTGTTGCACGACCATCTTTTGAAGTTACGCCTGAAATACCTTCTGGCGAACCATTCGGGTTCATTGGATAATGTTGAGTCGCATTTCCGTGGCTATCGACATAACGTAAAATCACTTGGTTGCCTGCGTTCAAGGCTGCCAAATTAGCTTCTGGTGCAACGACGCGACCTTCACCATGTGCCACTGCGATTGGTAAAATCGAGCCTTCCATATCTTGCAATAATACAGAGTTTGATTTTTCCACACGGACGTTAACGCTACGCGCTTCAAACACTTCTGAAGTATTGCGATGGAAACGTGGCCACGCTTCTGCACCTGGAATGAGTGGTGCTAATTGTGACAACATTTGACAACCGTTACAGATACCCAGTGAGAACGTTTCTTGACGGTTAAAGAATTTCTCAAACTGGTCGCGTAATTTCGGGTTGAACAAGACTGACTTCGCCCAGCCACCGCCAGCACCTAATACGTCACCGTAAGAGAAACCACCACACGCAACCAAGCCTTCAAAGTCGTCTAAATCGACACGCCCTGCAAGCAAGTCACTCATGTGTACGTCAACGGTGTTAAAGCCGACTTTGTCAAATGCTGCCGCCATTTCTACATGACCGTTTACGCCTTGTTCACGTAAAATCACCATGTTAGGACGACGTGTGTTGATGTATGGCGCTTCAACTGGCTCATTTAAGTCAAATGTCGGTTGAGCAATTAAGCCTTTGTGGTTCTTATCTGTAATCAAGGCAAATTCTTGATCAGCAGTTTCTGAGTTGTCACGTAAACGCTGGATTTGGTGTGATACTTCACTCCAAGCCGTTTGCAAATCAGCACGCTCAAGCACTAAGCCATTTACAGCAAGTTGGTCGGTGTTATTAACTGTACCGACTACCGAAATTGCATCTTTCAGAGTAGATGCAGCAACTTCAGTAACTAAGTCAGCCCAATCCGCTTTAGAAATTTGTAGTACTGCACCAATTTCTTCAGCAAACAATGCCGCAACAGATTGATCTTCAAGCGCTACGCCTAAACGCGAAGCGAACATCATTTCTGTCACAGTTGCCAATAAACCACCATCACCGATGTCATGGTAAGCTTGAATCAAGCCGCGGTTATTCCAGTCTTGTACCAAAGCAAAGAATGCTTTGAATTCGTCAAAGTTATCGACATCTGGTGTTACTGAACCAATAGCTTTATAAACTTGCGCTAAAATTGAACCGCCTAAACGGAACTGACCTTTAGACAAGTCAATACGTACCAATACTGAATCGGTATTTTTCAATTCAGGGGTTAGTGTTTTACGTACATCGGTCACTGGTGCAAATGCAGTAATTACACCTGACATTGGTGAAGTTACAGATTTATCAACACCTTCGTCATTCCAAGTGGTACGCATAGACAATGAGTCTTTACCTACTGGAATTGCAATTCCTAGCGCAGGACACATTTCCATACCAATGGCTTTTACACCTTCAAACAAAGCTTGGTCTTCGCCTTTTTGACCTGCTGCTGCCATCCAGTTTGCAGATAATTTAATGTCGCTGATCTGGTCAATTTTGGCTGACATGATATTGGAAATAGATTCTGCCACTGCCAAACGCGCAGATGCTGCAGGGTTTAATAAAGCTACAGGTGGACGTTCACCCATCGCCATTGCTTCACCTGTAAAGCCTTGCAAGCTGGTAGTGGTTACTGCTGCATCTGCAACAGGCACCTGCCATGGGCCAACCAACTGATCACGTGCAACCATACCTGTAATTGAACGGTCACCAATCGTGATTAGGAATGATTTAGAAGCAACAGTTGGATTCTTGATGACACGGTAAATCGCATCTTTCAGATCAGTAACTTGAGCTGCATCAAAATCATCACCTTGACGCTCAATGCTTTCATAAGAACGGCTCATGCGTGGCGTACCACCTAACAAGACCTGCATTGGCATATCTACAGCTTTGTTATTGAACAGTGGATCTTCAACCGTTAAATGACGCGCTTCTGTCGCTTCACCCAATACTGCAAACGGACAACGCTCACGCGCACAGATTGATTCAAATAATTCTAAAGAACTTGGACGGATGGCCAATACATAACGCTCTTGCGCTTCGTTTGACCAAATTTCCATTGGTGACATGCCTGGTTCTAAAGATGGAATCTTACGCAAATCAAGTACAGCACCTAGTTCGTGATCATTCACCAACTCAGGCATTGCGTTTGAAATACCACCTGCACCCACGTCATGCACTGATACGATTGGGTTAGCATCTTCCAAACGCCAGCATGTATCAATCACTTCTTGGCAACGGCGTTCCATTTCTGGGTTTTCACGTTGTACTGAAGCGAAGTCAAGATTTTCACCCATGGTTCCGCTATCTACAGAAGATGCAGCGCCACCGCCTAAACCGATCAACATCGCAGGGCCGCCTAAAACGATTAATAAATCGCCTGGCTGAATTGGGTCTTTTTCGACATGGTCTGGACGAATGTTGCCGTAACCACCTGCAATCATGATTGGTTTATGGAAGCCTTTTACTTCACCATTCACGTTTTGCTCGAAAGTACGGAAGTAACCATTTAACGCAGGACGACCAAATTCGTTGTTAAACGCTGCACCGCCCAATGGGCCTTCAATCATAATTTGTAATGGCGATGCCATACGTGAAGGCTTGCCATAGTTTTCTTCCCAAGGCTGTTCAAAACCAGGAATATTTAAATTCGATACTGTAAAGCCTGTTAAACCTGCTTTTGGTTTACCACCACGACCTGTCGCGCCTTCATCACGGATTTCACCACCCGAACCTGTCGCAGCACCTGCAAATGGTGCAATTGCAGTTGGGTGGTTGTGTGTTTCCACTTTCATAAGAATGTGGGCAGCTTGGCTCTTATATTTATAAACGTAGTGACCTGTTGCAGCATCTTTTTTCGGATAGAAACGCTGCGTATCAAAACCAACAATCACCGAAGCGTTGTCTTTGTAAGCCGACAATACGTCTGTTGGTGATTCTTTATAAGTATTTTTGATCATTTGGAACAATGACAATGGCTGTACTTCGCCATCAATTGTCCATTCAGAACCAAAGATTTTGTGACGGCAGTGCTCAGAGTTGGCTTGTGCAAACATCATCAATTCAATGTCATGCGGATTACGGCCTAACTTGATAAATGCTTCGGTTAAATAATCAATTTCTTCATCAGACAAGGCAAAACCAAACTCACTGTTGGCTTTTACCAATGCCGCTTTGCCTTCACCCAAAATATCAATGCTATTTAAAGGTTTTGGTTCAGTTTCAACAAATAACGCTGCAGCATCGTTAATGTGGTTAAACACACTTTCGGTCATGCGGTCATGCAATACTTGTTTTACTTCGTTTGAAACGTCTGTAATACCTTTTAAGGTAAACAAAACACCGCGTTCTAGGCGGTGTACAGGCGTATTACAGTTGGCAAAAATATCGGTTGCTTTTGATGACCAAGGAGAAATTGTGCCCACACGTGGTGTCACTAAAATTTGAACTTCATCACTTGCAGCTTGGCGTAATTCAAAAGATGCACCATCGTTTAAAAGCTGTAAAGCAGATTGCTGTTGTTGCTCGTCGAGCGCTTGGTCAAATAAATAAACCCATTGGCTATCGAAAGATTGAACAGAACTCATTGACGCTAAACGGTTTAAGAGTTGAGTTTTCTTAAAAGATGAATGTGCAGGTGCACCGGCAACGATAAACATGCTGATTTTGGCTCCACGGGCTGATCTTTTGGACCATGCCACAATGTGACTTGAAGAGAGCGCATATTCTACTGTGAAATGCCATAATCAGCTAGATGGAAAATGGTTTTCTTGGCGCGTTTCGGCAGTAAAACTTCCGAATGTTGATTTAAAGCCTCTATTTCAGATCAATGTATTCAAGATTCGTGCTTTAAATTGCACAAAGCACTATCACTGTGGAAATTACTGAATGATTGATGCTGTTTTTATTTTCTATGCCATCTGTTTACACACAGATGCTCTAAAGATCAGGACATGGCGATCATCTTCCGCCTTGCTCGATATCAACTAATCAAAGCACCTCAAATTCAATACGTCGATTTTTCTTACGTCCTTCTAGCGTTGTATTGTCTGCGACAGGCTGATTAGAACCTTGACCTTCGGTGCTTAAATGCGTTGCCGTAATACCTTTATCGACCAAGTAATTTTTTACCACTTCTGCACGTGATTGGCTTAACACTATATTTTTATGCGCGTCGCCCGAACTGTCTGTATGTCCAACAATTTTCACTTTTTTGGTGCCAACTTGCTTCAATGCCACAACCATTTCATCCAGAATTTTTTGACCTGCATCAGTTAAAATCGCACTACCCGATTCAAACTCAATAATCCTGTTTTTGAGCGTAGCATCCAGCATCTTTTGTTCATACTGATTCCCTGAAAGCTGCGTGTTTAAACGATAAGGCTGCTGTACCAAAGCCTGAAAGTTTGCTGTCGTGGCTTGAATTTGATGAGCAGCACTCACCTTTCCTATCAAATCAATTTGAGTCCCTTTCACACGTAACTGCCCTTGCGAAATCTTTTTTAAATCCGCTGTAATCATACGCGAAACTGAGTCATCCCAACCATTCGGTGCAACAACTGCACGGACTTGAATTTTATCTAGTACCTGCGTTTCACCATACACAGCTTGCATTTTCGCCAAAATAGCTTGTTTACTTGCTTCGTTTGGCACCACACCTTCTATAACAATGGGCGCTGCATAGATCAAATGACTTTGGACTAAAAAACACAAGCCAATAAGTAGACTTACGCGAATACGTTTTTGATTATTTTTCATATTTATTTATCTAAAAAAGTTTGCCTAAACAGCTTCAAGGCTTGGTTAAGATTTAACTGCCGCTGACAAAGTAATTGTTCCAATGTTGCAAGACCTGCATTTTGTTCTAAATAAGCATCAATCCAAGTGGCTTGAATTAAAGAAACCCAATGTTCATCCTGCATATTTTGAATAAATAGATCGCGCAGCGTCATGACATCAGCCCCCTGAAAATCAATGATCAAAATGGGTGCCTCAAAATGTAGTATCCCCAGCAAAATTTCAGTATGATGCGCGCCTAAAAACCGCCCGATCATGCCCATCCAAAATGCTGCGATTTCAAAGCAATATCGCGGATGATTCAGCGGTAAAATCATCACTTTGTTTAAACGACGAGTGCCATTTTTGAGGACGGGTTGCAGTAAAAGTCCCAACCCAATCATACTCTGAGCCAAGTCATTGACACTGATTTTCATTAATTGTGCCAATGAATGCGTGCTGTGTTTTTCATAAAAGTCTTGGTATTCTTCTGCACTCAAAAGTTGAACCCTATTCGGCAATTGATTCAACAGTTCAAATGACATATTGGGATCACGGATATTGCTTAAGACCTGATTGCGTTGCAATAAATCAGTCCAAATAGCTTTGTAAAAAAACGGCACAAATAATAACTTTTGACTCGGCTGTTCGACCTCAAACAACTGCCCCAGTAGCATTGGAAATGCCCGCCCCGAGCTATCTTGGCTCGCCTTTAAATTAACAGCTAAAAACATTGGTTCTGCTGGATGGGCAATCAAAAAATCTAAAGCAGGCAAAGTTGCATAACGCTGTTTAAAATCTGCGCTCTGCATGGCATGTTCCAGTGCATTACTAATCCACTGATCGAGCTGCTGAATGAGTTCCGATTGCCCTTTAGACTTTATAAAATCACCACGGGCAGGTATTTTCCATACAAATACTATTTTTAAACTGCCAGCATAAATATTTTAAATGCTTAGCATTCAAAACCAGTTGACAAAGGATATCTTGATTTCTAAAGAGAAAGGAAAATAAACTCTATCTTCCTTCAATTGTTTGATACTGCAGTCAAAGTATCCCCACCATGCTTGGTCACTCTAGGTCGACACTGGATCTTCATTGCATCACTCACGAATGCGTTATCGCTGGCTTTGCTAGACCAAATATATGCCTCGCCTGGCTTTAATGCGCCAAGCTTCTCAGGTGTTAAAGACTTCAATCCAATACAAGCTTTCTGAATGTGTTTTAACCAATCTGGAGCATTAAACTTATGCAATATTATCTGAGATGAAAGCTGGATGAGCTCAACTGGAACAGATGGTGGATCTTGGCTAGCAATCATCACACTGGTACCTTTATGACGCATTTCACGAACCGTTTCTACAAGTCCTTTTACTAGTTCTGGGCTATCGATGTACTTATGGCACTCATCAAAAACTATCAGTTTAACGTGCTCTGCATGATTTACATCATGCAGAGCAAATCAAACGTATTTGGAAAGAAAGTTTAGGTCGATATGGTGTGCGTAAGGTCTGGCAACAATTGAAACGTGAAGGTTATGTTATCGCACGTTGTACAGTTGCTCGATTGATGCAGAAGCTAGGTATACAAGGTGTTTGGCGTGGTAAAAATAAACAAACCACCCGTAGCCGAGATGATCAAAAACGAGCAGATGACTTAGTAAAACGCAATTTTAATGCAGATCATCCTGACCCTTGCGAAGCAATGCTTCTCAGGTCGCTGACTTCACGTATATTCAAACTCATTCAGGCTGGGTCTATACCGCCTTTATTATTGATGTGTTCTCGCGAGCAATTGTTGGATGGAAAGTATCAACACGTATGAATACAGATATGGTGCTCGATGCACTGGAGCAAGCATTGCATGATCGAGGCATGCCAAAGAACGTGATTCATCATAGTGACAGAGGCGTGCAATATCTTTCCATTCGTTATACCAATCGTTTAGAAGCAGCAAACTTACGAGCATCAGTCGGTACGACCGGTGATTCATACGATAATGCTTTGGCTGAAACGGTGAATGGCTTATACAAAACAGAGGTGATTGAATATTTAAAAGCGGATTGGCAAGGTTTAGCGGATGTACAACTTGCGACACTAAACTGGGTAGATTGGTTCAATAAAAAGCGTGTACACAGTGCACTGGGTTATGTATCACCTTTTGAGTTTGAAGCAATGTACTATGATAAGATTAACCCGTTAGGTCAGGTGGCCTAACTTAAATAAAAAAGTCTCCGACAAACCCGGTACGGTTCAGTTCATTCGTGAACCTTTTTTTATATAATAAAAAATATCTTTTCAAAGCTATAAATGAGTTTAAAATTATTAACGTTTTATACTCATTTCCTATCTTATCCTGAATCGTCCTGTTTTTGCTTGTCACATCCAAAATTTTATGAGGGGTAGGTTGAGGGGTAAAACTACAGAAAAAAATAAGCCCTTGAAAATCAAGGGTCTTTTAAAAATTTGGCGGAAGCGGTGAGATTCGAACTCACGGAGGACTCGCGCCCTCGTCGGTTTTCAAGACCGGTGCATTAAACCGCTCTGCCACGCTTCCATGTGGGCCATGATACGAAGCTTTTGATTTGATGACAAGTAAAAAATACCACTCAAGCACTCAAGTGAATATTGTTTCACCAAATCAGCGCTAAAGTTCATCAAAACAACAGCATAGCCACCTCACTTTTTAAAGTTTAGCAGCCAATTCAGCCCCTTCACGAATCGCACGTTTTGCATCTAACTCTGCAGCAAGCTTTGCACCACCAATAATATGATAGTTAGCCAAAGTATTTTCATCTGCCGCAGGCATTAAATCTTTAACCGACTCCTGCCCTGCACAGACTACAATGCTATCTACACGTAACAATTGGTCTTGACCTGCCATTTCAATCCACAAGCCTTCATTGCTGATGGCTTTATATTGCACACCACGTAGCATACGCACCGCATGTTTTTTCAACTGTGCACGATGTACCCATCCTGAAGTTTTACCCAAACCTGCACCTAAAGCTGTCGTCTTACGTTGCAATAAATAAATTTCACGGACTGGGGGATGAACTTCTGGAGCAAGCATACCACCTTCAGTCACATAGTTAGGATTCGGATCGACTCCCCACTCACGCTGCCAATCTGCCAAAGGCTGCGGTTGTGGCTGATGTTCAGGTTTCAGTAAAAACTCCGACACATCAAAACCGATACCGCCTGCACCAATCACAGCGACTTTTTGTCCAACAGGTGCACCACGTAATACTTCTGCATAAGATAATACTTGCGGTGCATCGCTGCCTTCAATTTTTAAAGCACGTGGTACTACACCTGTTGCAATGACCACTTCATCAAAACCTTCACGTTCGAGTTGCTCGCGGTTGACTTTGGTATTTAAACGCAAATCGACCCCAGTTTTTTCAATTTGCACTTTAAAGTAGCGAATGGTTTCGTGAAATTCTTCTTTGCCCGGCACGACTTTTGCCAAGTTGAATTGACCGCCCACTTCGTTGCTGGCTTCAAATAAAGTCACATGGTGCCCACGACTAGCAGCAACTGTAGCAGCAGACATTCCCGCAACACCACCACCGACAACTGCAATACGCTTCGGTTGCTTGGTTTTTTCATAGACCAATTCAGTTTCATAGGCTGCACGCGGATTGACCAAACAAGTCGCACGCTGATTTTTAAAGGTATGATCTAAACACGCTTGGTTACAGGCAATACAGGTGTTAATTTCATTGACACGATTGGTCGCAGTTTTATTGACCCAAAACGCATCTGCCAACAATGGTCGTGCCATTTGAATCATATCAGCTTTACCCGCTGCCAATATTTCTTCTGCAGTATCAGGCATATTAATACGGTTGGATGCAATTACAGGAATCTCAACGTGTTTTTTCACTTCTGCGGTGTAATCAACAAAAGCTGCGCGTGGCACAGAAGTCACGATGGTTGGAATGCGCGCTTCATGCCAGCCAATCCCTGTATTGAGCAAGTTCACACCCGCATGCTCTAAGGCTTTGGCAACGGTAATCACTTCGTGCATGGTATTGCCATCGTGGACTAAATCCAGCATCGACAAGCGGAAGCAGATAATAAATTTTTCACCCACTTCGGCGCGAATGGCTTTGACTACTTCTAAAGCAAAACGCATACGGTTTTCAATCGTACCGCCCCATTGGTCTTCACGCTGATTCACATGACGGCTTAAAAACTGATTCAGTAAATAGCCTTCCGAACCCATAATTTCGACACCATCGTAGCCTGCCATTTTGGCTAAACTAGCTGTTTTCGCATAATCTTCAATGGTATTTAAAATTTGTCTTTCACTCATTTTACGTGGTTTAAATGGTGAAATTGGAGATTTAATCGGACTTGCAGACACCACAAATGGTTGATAACCATAGCGTCCTGAATGCAGAATTTGCATTAAAATTTTCGCACCATGCTTATGTACGGCATGTGTCACTAATCGATGTGGTGCAACATCGCCCAATGTGTTCATAGTACCGCCCGCAGGCAATAACCAGCCTTGACGGTTAGGTGAAATACCACCTGTAATAATTAAACCCACGCCACCTTTGGCACGTTCGCCAAAATAAGCAGCCAGTTTTGGATAATTATAAAAACGATCTTCCAAACCCGTGTGCATTGAACCCATCACGACACGGTTTTTAATGGTGGTAAATCCTAAATGTAATGGTTTTAGAATATTTGCATAGCGAGTTGTCATGATGAGTCCTTATATAATGAGCTTTGCAACTTGTTGCATGAATACTTTAACCGATTTTTATAAACTGTTTATGACTCTAAAGTTCGACTGTGTGGCGCAAACGTCAATTTATAGGGTCTGTTGACACTTCTTCTATGTTTGCGACGTGAGAGATATATCTCGCAAGGTTTTTTAGCTGATTAAGGCATGAGGCAGGAAATTTAGTCATTCTAAATGACTGACTCATAACGCAATAGCAGCAAAAAATATGCTTGTCCCCTTGCGCAGCAAACAAAGCAGTGCTTTGTTCTTGCTCATGTGGCTAAAACTTTCTCAGATTGCGTTATGAAACTTGGCAATAGACCCTAACTATTCTTGATATAAACTTGATATAAAACCGCCCAAAAGTAAAAGTGATTTTATTCTGCACCATCCCAATTGCAGGTTTTGATCTTCAACATCTATACCAAGTTTGCCATTTCTAAATGAAAATTTAAGCCTGAACCTGATTTTTTTATCAAATGCGCTTTTTTAACGAAAACAAGCATTTTAAAGAGTGCTATAATTTGCAGTTTAGAATTCTCCTTGGCCACCAAATGTGGTGCCTATTTTAAAAAAGTTAGGACTAGCAATGACTGATAATGCAACTATCTTGCAGAATGTACCAGTAGGCAAAAAAGTCGGTATCGCCTTTTCTGGTGGTCTAGATACTTCAGCTGCTTTATTGTGGATGAAGCAAAAAGGCGCTGAACCATATGCGTATACCGCAAACTTGGGTCAGCCAGATGAAGATGACTATGATGCCATTCCAAAGAAAGCCGAAGAATACGGTGCGGTAAAAGCAGTCTTGGTTGACTGCCGTATGCAGTTGGCTTTGGAAGGTATTGCTGCCATCCAATGTGGTGCATTCCATATCAGCACAGGCGGTATACCTTACTTTAACACCACCCCGCTTGGTCGTGCAGTAACAGGTACAATGCTAGTGACTGCCATGAAAGAAGATGACGTAAACATCTGGGGTGATGGTTCAACCTATAAAGGTAACGATATTGAGCGTTTCTATCGTTATGGTTTATTGACTAATCCTGCGCTTAAAATTTATAAGCCGTGGTTAGACCAAACCTTTATTGATGAATTAGGCGGTCGTGCGGAAATGTCACAATTCCTTATCGACAATGGTTTTGACTATAAAATGTCAAAAGAAAAAGCTTATTCAACTGACTCAAACATGCTAGGTGCAACACACGAAGCGAAAGACCTTGAGTACCTAGATGCTGGCATCAAAATCGTTGATCCAATCATGGGCGTGGCGTTCTGGAAAGATGACGTTGAAGTTAAAGCCGAAGAAGTGTCGGTTACCTTTGAAGAAGGTATGCCAGTTGCATTAAACGGTCAGCGTTTTGAAAACCCTGTTGAGTTGATTCTTGAAGCGAACCGTATTGGTGGTCGTCATGGTTTGGGGATGTCTGACCAAATCGAAAACCGTATTATTGAAGCAAAATCTCGCGGTATTTATGAAGCACCAGGCATGGCGTTATTGCACATTGCTTATGAGCGTTTGGTTACGGGTATTCACAATGAAGATACTATTGAACAATACCGCATTAACGGTTTACGTTTAGGTCGTTTATTGTATCAAGGTCGTTGGTTCGATTCTCAAGCGTTAATGTTACGTGAAACTGCGCAGCGTTGGGTGGCTAAAGCAATTACTGGTACAGTGACTTTAGAATTACGTCGTGGTAATGACTATACCATTATGAACACTGAATCTCCGAACCTCACTTATGAAGCTGAGCGTTTAACGATGGAAAAAGGTGATTCAATGTTTACGCCAATGGATCGTATTGGTCAGTTAACTATGCGTAACCTAGACATTACCGATACACGCGCTAAATTGGGTCTTTATACCAATTCTGGCTTATTGTCGATTGGTTCAGGTTCTGCAGTGCCACAATTGAAAGACAAAAACAAATAATCACTTGGTGATGATTTTGTGAAATCGAAAGCCGCTCAAATTGAGCGGCTTTTTTATGTTTGTTTAAACATGAGGACTAAACAATTCATACTAAATGAAAGCTGCAATAGAAAAATTTACAGCACTTCTTCCACCTGCAAAGTGTGGTAATAAATTTGATTACGTCCCAACTGTTTCGCACGGTACAAGGCTTGGTCTGCACGTTGTAAGAAATCGCTTTTAAAAATGTCCGCCTCACCTTTATAGACGGTAAAGCCCAAACTGATGGTGACATTACTGGCAACCAAAGATTGACTATGTGGAATCGCTAAACGCTCAACCGCTTTAAAAATATTGGAAGCCACAGCATACGCACCATGCGCATCGGTTTCTGGCAATAACACCACAAATTCTTCACCACCATAACGCGCAACAAAATCCATGTGACGAATTGAGTCTTTAATGGATTTGGCAATCGCTGAAATGACTTCATCTCCCTTTTGATGCCCATAATGATCGTTATATTTTTTAAAAAAATCGACATCGATAAAGAGTAAAGACAATGGCACTTCATCATGCCGTGCCTGTTCGAAATAGCTGTCCAGCATTTCATCAAAAGTACGTCTGTTGGATACTTTAGTCAGCGCGTCATGCTGACTTAAATGCAACAATTCTTCAGCATGAATACGGTTAATTTTTTCACTAAGTCGGGCTTGGTGCATGACCAAAAAAATCATCCGCTCACGGGTACACAGCATTTTACTGATTAAAAAACCCACTACCGTACTGCCAACCAACACCCGCCCCATCACCATCACATCAATTGGAATATACAAGGTTAATAGCATAATCATGGCAACCACAGCCGCCATTAACCCAGTCAGCAGCATGTGAAACGGCTTCACCCCCGTCAGTACAAAACCCATAATATAAATCATGCTGATGATCATCATGGCTTGGTGTCTAAACACTTCGGTATGCACCGTCATGGTCAGCCAGGTCATCGACACAATGGCCCAAAAAATCATAGCCATGGCGGCATAGGCATAATACGGGCGCAAAATTTTATAATGGGCAAAAAAGAACAGGGTCAGTAAGCAAAACGCGCCATTGACCAAGCCTAGTAAAGAGTGGATAAAATCGTGTTTAAAAAAATTACGATCAATAATCCAATAATCCCCAGTAATCATCAGCACGGTGATAATAAAGTAGATGAGTACGCCCGACCAAAAATATTGGTTAATGTTGTGCCGAGCTTGTTCAAGATGCTGTTGCCAAAACTCAACTTCCAGTTGTTTCGGAAAAACCTGCCCCGCACGTTTACGTTGACGTTTAATCAACTCTTCATTTTTTTCTTTGTCGTACTGTAGCTTGGCTAACTTATATTTGTATTCCATGGATGCTTTAAATTCCATTTAATCACGATTGTTGCACAGCAAAACTGTAACAACCTGAATATAATTTTTTTAGTGGTTTAAAAATAACACAATGTCGAAACAATTAATTCAGGCATTTCTATTTTTTATGGCTTTCGACGTTACCATTTTAACATTTATAGATTATCATCTGTTTTATTTTTCAGACTGGCAGCGCCTTGAATACGATTACTCTTATCCAGCCAGATGACTGGCATGCTCATTTACGTGATGGTTTAGCACTACAACGTACTGTTCCCGATCTTGCCAAGCAATTTTCACGCGCAATTTGTATGCCTAACCTTGTTCCACCAGTAAAAACGGTAGAAGAAGCGGAAGCGTATCGTGAACGCATCATGGCACACGTCCCTGAAGGTGTAAATTTTGATCCGCGTATGGTGTTGTATTTTACCGATCAAACCTCTCCCGAAGAAGTCAAGAAAATTAAAGCCTCTGCGCATGTGAATGCCATTAAACTTTACCCTGCTGGCGCGACCACCAATTCAGACAATGGGGTGAGCGACATTCGTAAAGTATATGCGGTGATTGAGCAACTTGAAGAACAACAAGTGCCATTATTACTGCACGGCGAAGTCACGCACAATCATGTCGATATTTTTGACCGTGAAAAACGTTTCTTAGATGAAGTGCTTTCACCATTATTACAACAATTTCCAAACTTAAAATTGGTGCTTGAACACATTACGACCTCTGAAGCAGCGCAATTTGTTTTAGAACAAGGCCGTAATGTCGCAGCAACCATTACCCCACAACATTTATTATTTAACCGTAATGATATGTTAGTAGGTGGCATAAAACCGCATTTCTATTGTTTGCCTATTTTAAAGCGTCAAACCCATCAACAAACCTTATTAGAAGTCGCAACTAGCGGAAATCCTAAATTTTTCTTAGGGACAGATAGCGCACCGCACTCAAAAAATGCCAAAGAAAATGCATGTGGCTGTGCAGGCTGCTATAGTGCGCCTACGGCAATTGAGCTTTATGCACAAGCTTTTGATCAAGTTGGACGTATTGACCGCTTAGAAGGCTTTGCAAGCTTCTTTGGTGCAGATTTTTATGGTTTGCCGCGTAATACCAACACCATTACTTTGGTGAAAGAAGAGCAAATCATTCCAACCAGTTTAGACTACTTGGATGGTGAACAAATTATTCCGTTATATGCGGGTAAAACCATTCAATGGAGAAAAGTGTGACAGATACAACTTTGCCCGTGATGGGGCAACGTTTTCGTGGTTTTTTGCCTGTGGTGGTTGATGTGGAAACCGCAGGCTTTAATGCCCAAACCGATGCTTTGTTGGAAATTGCTGCCATTCCAATTATTTATGATGCGGATGGCAAATTTGTACCAGGTGAAGCGTATCATGCGCATATCAACCCGTTTGAAGGGGCAAATTTAGACCGTCGTTCGTTGGACTTTATTGGGATTGATCCTTTCAACCCTATGCGTATGGCTATGGCTGAAGATGAAAAAACCGCATTAAAACGGATTTTCAAATCAGTCAATGAAGTGCGTCGCCAACAGAATTGTACCCATGCCATTTTGGTCGGTCACAATGCGCATTTCGATTTAGGCTTTGTACAAGCAGCCATTGCCCGCACAGGCACGAAAAACCAAAACCCATTCCACAGCTTTTCAGTGTTTGATACAGTGACTTTAAGTGCGGTGATGTTTGGTCAAACGGTGCTGGCAAAATCATGCATTCAGGCAGGTATTGAGTTTGATGGCAAAGAAGCTCATTCAGCTTTATACGATACGCAAAAAACTGCAGAGCTGTTTTGTTTTATTCTAAATAAACTTGCGCCGCACATGGTAGAGAACTTACTCAACACAGATCAATAATACGATTTGTACTCGAACATTGAGATGTTTACAGGATGACAGACTGCGTTTGTCGTCCTGTTTTCTTTTTAGTGTTGTGGTTTTGATTCGTGCTTTTCAACCACAAGACTGAGCATCAAAATGATTTTTACTGCGAATCAGCTTTTATGCATGCAGTCTTTTGAGCTGGCTTTGGTTATAATGGCAATATTCCAATTTGTGTTATTGATTCTGCCATGTTGAAAAAAATTGTCTTGGTTTTGGTCATTCTCGCGCCTTCTGCGTTGTATCTTTATATTGTGAATCGTGAGCCTGCTCAACCTAAACCAAGCACTCAACCCGCAGCCACACAAACAACAACCACTGAAAAGCAATATCAAACCCCTGATCATTAAAATGATGCACCGTATTCAAATTTACATGCACTGATTTATTTTTAAAGATGTATTATTTTTTAAGCAAATAACAAATAGTGCGGCAGTTTTTTTAGATTCAGGTTTGACACTGTCGCTAAAAATTCATAATATACGCATCACCTCGCAACGTCCCTATCGTCTAGAGGCCTAGGACATCGCCCTTTCACGGCGGTAACCGGGGTTCGAATCCCCGTAGGGACGCCATTTATCGTGCTATACGATCATTTCTAATCCAAATTTATTATTTCAAGATTGCAGATTTGTAGTTTTTCTCTACAATACTTCGCTTCATTTCATTTTTTCTCCTATCACTTATGCCGTCATCGAATCATCAAAATGATGCTGTGCATCAAGGCAATACTATGCCTTTAAAACGTGCGATGAGCACTCGACATTTGGTTATGATTTCACTGGGCGGTGCTATTGGCACAGGTCTATTTTTAGGCTCAGGTGAAGTCATTGCACAAACAGGCCCCGTTGGCGCCATCATCGCTTATATTTTTGGTGGTTTAATTGCCTATATGGTGATGCTGTGTTTGGGCGAGCTTGCCGTACACATGCCTGTTTCAGGTTCATTTGGGGCATACGCCAAACAATATATTGGACCTGGCACGGGCTATACCATCACTTGGTTATATTGGCTCACGTGGTCGGTCACTTTAGGCACAGAATTTACCGCCGCTGCGTTGCTAATGCAGGAATGGTTCCCGCATATTTCCATGTGGATTTGGACACTGATTTTTGGTGGCGTTGTATTTGGTTTGAATATGATTTCCACGCGCTTGTTTGCAGAATCTGAGTTTTGGCTATCTTTGGTCAAAGTCGTGACTGTCATTGCCTTTATCGTTTTGGGTTTAATGGCAATTTTAGGTGCTGTGTCTTATCAAGGTTATACCTCTGCACCTTTATTTAGCAATTTAACCGCACAAGGTTGGTTTCCTGAAGGGCTATTCCCTATTTTTGCAACCATGTTAATTGTTAATTTCGCCTTTTCAGGTACAGAGTTGATTGGTGTTGCCGCAGGTGAAACCAAAGACCCTGCCAAAAACGTGCCTAAAGCAATCAATACCGCAATTTTCCGTCTGTTGATTTTCTTTGTAGGTACCATTGTGGTGATTAGTGCCTTGCTACCACATCAGGCTGCAGGTTTGGCTGCAGAAGGTGTAAGCAGCAGTCCTTTTGTAACGGTGTTTAATCAGATTGGTATTCCTTATGCGGAAGATATTATTCGTTTTGTGATTATCACAGCGTTACTCTCTGCAGCGAACTCAGGTTTATTTGCAGCTTCACGAATGATGTGGTCGCTCTCACACCAAAAGCAATTACCACAGATTTTTTCTAAGGTGAATGCGCGTGGTATTCCTTATATTGCAGTCATGGTCACCATGCTCGGTGCAATGCCAGGTTTATTGTCTGAACAATTTGCGCCTGAAACCATCTTTAAAAACCTCTTGGGTGTGGCTGCATTTACCATGGTCGTGGTCTGGATGAGCATTTGTTTAAGCCAGTTTAACTTCCGTCGCCAATGGTATAAACAAGGTAAAACCGTGCAGGACTTAGGTTTTGCTGCACCGCTATTTCCAATAGTGCCTATTTTAGGTTTTGTGTTCTGTTTTATTACTTGCTTAAGTATGGTGTTTGACCCTGAAATGCTGGCAGGTTTTATTGGCTGTATGATTTTTATTGTGTTGTGCTATCTCAGTTATTACATGATTTATCACAAAAAATCATAATGCTTTTTTAGCGATGATGTAAAACAATAGGGGCGATCTTCGGATTGCCTTGTTTTTTGAGTTGTGTTGATTAGCAATGAATACTGCAAAATACAAAGAAAATCATGCTGCTCTAATAAATGTGTCCATTTAAAAATAACTTGAAAAGCATGATTTTTACCGCTTCAAACGTATCACGACAGCAGAATAGTTTTAATTTTATTCAGTTGAACATTTTTTTCAGAATTATTGCAGAAAAGCGTTTGACACCCCCCCTTATACGCCCTATTATACGCCCACCTCTGAAACGTCCCTATCGTCTAGAGGCCTAGGACATCGCCCTTTCACGGCGGTAACCGGGGTTCGAATCCCCGTAGGGACGCCAATTTCAGAAGTAGATATTTTTTTAAGTCCCTATCGTCTAGAGGCCTAGGACATCGCCCTTTCACGGCGGTAACCGGGGTTCGAATCCCCGTAGGGACGCCATATTCTCAACAACTGCATTGGTTGTTACATGGTTTAAAAATATAAACTTCTATTTGTCCCTATCGTCTAGAGGCCTAGGACATCGCCCTTTCACGGCGGTAACCGGGGTTCGAATCCCCGTAGGGACGCCATATTCGAGATGTTTACATCTCAACAAAAAGCCCAATCAATATGACTTGGGCTTTTTGCTATCTAACGCATTAGTTTTATATTTCAATCTGTGCGGACTGATTCAAAAACCATAGTTTAAGCTTTGAATCCGTCCACTGAGGTTTGAAAAATACGAATCAAGCTGATTTACGTGAGTTGACCTGTCCTTTAATCACCGCAGTTAAATTGCCTTTTAAATATTTGAAAAAGACTTTTAAAGGCGAGAGTTTTGGGTTTGGACGCTTGCCTTGTGCAATTGCTTTGAACTGCGCGGCATACCAAATAATTTCCATAATTGCCATTTTATCAATCATCGGGATACCAGTTTTAATTTTATCGACCCCGTAACGTACATCTTGACCCGCCAACAAACGGTTGGCTAAATCGGTTTCTACCGCAAATGGTCGGGCGATCCCAATAAAGTCACATGCACCACTGTCCAAAGCAGCATTCATGGCAACTACCGTTCTAAAACCACCTGTCACCATTAAGTGGCATTTCACCTGACTGCGAATCAATTCCGCAAAAGATAAAAAATAGGCTTCACGGGCAATGGTACTTGGTTTACGTTTATCAGCTTTAGAGCCTGCCATCGCGGGTGCTTCATAAGTACCACCTGAAATTTCAATCATATCTATACCTGCTTCATCCATGGCTTTAAACACGCTAATCACTTCTTCTTCAGTGATGCCGCCACGTTGAAAATCTGCAGAGTTTAGTTTGACTGATACAATAAAATTGTCTGAGGTCGCTGCACGTACCGCTTGATAAATTTGCATCAAAAAGCGCATACGGTTTTCAATATTGCCGCCCCATTGGTCTTGGCGTTTATTGGTCAGTGGCGATAAAAACTGGCTGATCAAATAGCCATGCGCACCATGCAGTTGAATCCCTTCAAAGCCCGCTTGCTCACAAATCTGTGCAGCTTTGGCAAAACGCTGAATAATATCGAGGATTTCATCTTCATGTAGTTCACGTGGTGTACCAAAACTCAAAGCTAAACTTGGACTAAAAGGCACAGCCGAAGGTGCAACCGTTTCTTTATTCAAACCTTTCGGACATTGCCGCCCAGGATGTGACAACTGTACCAATTGCACCATGCCATAACGTTTACCAACTTCTGCCCACTGTTTGAGCTTTTCTATATCTCGGTCTGATTCAATTCCCACAACACCCGGTTCATTTTTGGCACGTAAATCGACCATTACGTTGCCAGTGATGGCACAGCCCAAACCACCTTTTGCCCATGCTTCATATAGACCTAAATGCAGGCTATTCGGCTGCCCTGCCGTGTTGGCAAGCGCCTCACTCATCGCGCCTTTAATGATGCGATTTTTAAACATGGTATTACGAATCTGAATTGTTTCGGCAAGATGGCTCATACACTGTTCCGTATTGTGTTTTATTGGTCTTTTTTACTCTAAAGATTTTTCGGAACAGGTCAATGCCATTTTGACAAATCTTATTGTCAAAATGGTAAAACAAGTCAGCCAGCCGAAATAGCTGTTTAAAAATATTGAAGGTTTAATACTCACTGGCAGCAATCAATTGACGGGTATATTCTGTTTGCGGATGGCTAAATAACTGTACAGTATCTTGAAATTCCATGACTTTCGCTTGATGCAGCACCAACACTTTTTGACACAGTGCTTTCACCACTTGCAAATCGTGGCTAATAAACAAATAGCTCATCTGTTCTTGCTGCTGCAAACGGCGTAACAGCTGCACGACAGCACGTTGCGTGGTACGGTCTAAGGCAGAAGTCGGCTCATCCATAATTAACAGTTTAGGACGCAGCACCAACGCGCGTGCTAATGCAATCCGTTGTCGTTGCCCACCCGACAATTCATGCGGATAGCGTTGTTTAAAACTCACAGGCAATTCCACTTTGCTTAGAGCTTCATCAATGCGCTGGATGATTTCAGGCTTGGACAATTGTTGCAATGCCAAACCCTCACCAATGGTTTGCTCCACATTTAAACGTGGATTTAAGCTGCTAAACGGGTCTTGAAATACAATTTGAAACTGCTGACGTAAGGGACGCAATTGGCGTTCATTCAGTTGATTCAAATCTTGCCCAAGTAGTTCAATTTTTCCCTCACTTTCAATCAATCGTGCAATTGCAAGTGCCAATGAACTTTTACCCGAACCACTTTCACCGACAATACCAATAGATTGACCTTGCGGAAGTTGCAAGCTTAACGGCTCAACCGCAACCACATAATCTTTAACCCGATTCAGCAAGCCTTGTTTAATCGGGAATTTCACAGCAACCTGCTCCAACTCCAAAATGGTCGGCAACTCATCAACCTGCAAAGCTTCACCAAAATCATGATTCAACAAGTTTTGGGTATAGGCTTGCTGCGGTCTATTAAAAATATCTGCCACACTGCCCTGTTCTTCGACCCGCCCCTGATTCATTACAATTACCCGATCTGCATAGTGTTTGACTAAATTCAAATCGTGGCTGATCAAAATCATGGCCATATTACGACGCACTTGCAGGCTTTTTAATAAATCCAAAATCTGCGCCTGCAAAGTCACATCTAAAGCCGTAGTTGGTTCATCAGCAATTAAAATATCGGGATCGAGTGCCAACGCCATTGCGATCATCACTCGCTGACGTTGCCCCCCAGATAATTCATGTGGATAACGCTTTAGTTTTTCTTCAGGCTGTGGAATGCCGACATCTTCAAGTAATTGCAGCACCCGGGCACGCGTTTTTTCTTTGCTCCAACCTTGGAGTAATAAACTTTCACCAATAATTTTTTCCACTCGATGCAACGGATTTAAAGCCGTCATTGGTTCCTGAAAAATCATGGCAATTTTTTGACCACGAACTTGTCGCAATTGTTGCGGTTTAAGGCGAAGTAAATCTTGTTCTGCAAAGACTGCCTGACCTTGCACCTGTAAATGTTCGGGCAATAAACCCAGCAATGCCAAACTACTAATAGATTTTCCAGAACCACTTTCACCAACCAAAGCAATGGTTTCGCCTGCATGCAGCTCAAAGTTTAAATCGTGCAATAAAACCTGTTGCTGCTGAATACGCAGATGACTGACTGTTAGCAATACTGCAGGCTGTGATGCAGTTGAAGAATTAACGTCTTGGATCAAATGCATCACGGGTCGCCTCCCCAATATAAATTAACAAGGACAGCACAATTGCTAAGGTAAAAAAGCCTGACAATGCCAACCACGGTGCATTTAAATTATTTTTACCTTGTAACAACAACTCCCCTAAAGATGCTGCATCGGGCGATAAGCCGTAACCTAAAAAATCCAGTGCGGTTAAAGCTGTAATATTGGCGGTTAGCATAAATGGCAACTGCGACAAACTCGAACTCATGGCATTGGGTAAAATATGCCGAAACATAATGGTACGATCGGTTACGCCTAAACTTCGCGCTGCACGGACATAGTCAAAATTTCGGGCGCGTAAAAATTCTGCTCGAACCAAGCCGACCAGTGTCGTCCAGCCAAATAACAGCATAATCACAAATAGCCAATACACACTTGGGGTAAACATGCTGACCAAAATCATCACCATGAACAGCATCGGTAAACCGCCCCACACCTCTAAAACGCGCTGACCAATTAAATCGACCCAGCCGCCATAGTAGCCCTGAATTGCCCCGACCAAAATGCCCAAAGCTGCCGATGCAAAAGTCAATGCAAAGCCAAATAACAGCGATACACGCAAGCCATATAAAATTCGCGCCAACACATCGCGCCCTTGGTCATCTGTACCTAGCCAATTTTGTGCAGTTGGTGCAGAAGGTACAGGAACGGCCAAATCTAAATTCGGGGTCTGGTAAGAAAACTCAATGAGCGGCCAAACTGCCCATCCTCGGTCTGCAATCAGTTGTTGCACCACTGGGTCTTTATAATCTGCTTCGGTTTCAAATACACCGCCAAAGGTCGTTTCAGGATAAGCCTTGAACACTGGCAGATATAAAGATTGCTCATATTTGACCAATAACGGTTTATCATTGGCAATCAGTTCTGCCGCCAAAGACAACACAAAAATAATGATAAAGACAATGAAACAACCCAAACCCAATTTATTCTGTTTAAAACGCTGCACACGCGCCTGCATGATCGGTGACATTATTTTGCCCCTCGCGATTCAAAACTAATACGTGGGTCAATCACCTGATATAACACATCGCTGATTAAGCGTAGAATTAAGCCCAATAAGGTAAAAATAAACAAAGTACCAAAAATTACAGGATAATCACGCTGTACAATCGCCTCAAAACCAAGCAGGCCTAATCCATCCAAATTAAAAATAATTTCGATGAACAAGTTCCCGACAAAGAAAATACTCACCAACGCTTCGGGTAAACCTGCAATCACAATCAGCATGGCATTACGAAACACATGCCCATATAACACACGCGATTCAGTAAGACCTTTAGAACGTGCCGCCAACACATATTGTTTGTTTAATTCTTCCATAAATGAATATTTGGTCAGATAGGTCAGCCCTGCAAAACCACCAATCACCATCGCCAATAAAGGCAAAGTCATGTGCCAAAAATAATCGGTGATTTTTCCCCACAGACTCAATTGAGCAAAGTTTTCAGACACCAAACCCTGTAAAGGAAACCACTGAAAATATGAACCGCCTGCAAAAAATACAATCAGTAAAATAGCAAAGGCAAACGCAGGAATGGCATAGCCAATCGCCAACAAAATAGAAGTGGCTTTATCAAACAACAAGCCATGCTGACGGGCTTTTTTAATGCCTAAAGGAATAGAAATTAAATAAATCAGCAAGGTGCTCCATAAACCTAAAGATAGCGATACAGGTAATTTTTCCCATAACAATTGGGTCACAGGTTTATCTTTAAAAAAGCTGGTGCCAAAATCGAACTGCACATAGCTGGTGAGCATTTGCCAAAAGCGTTCATGTGCAGGTTTATCGAATCCATATTGCGCTTCGATTTTTGCAACCATTTCATCACTTAAACCTTTAGCACCTTGATAATTGCTGCTATTGGAGGTTGCAGCAGTTTCACCGCCTGTCGCCCCCATGCCCTGAAAGGCTTCGGCTTGCTGAATCGCCTGTTCGACTGGACCGCCCGGTGCAATTTGAATCACCACAAAGTTAATCAATAAAATGAAAAACAAGGTTGGAATAATCAGGAGCAATCTTTTGAGTATGTATGTGCCCATGTACTTACCTTTTGGCAATGTTCTGGTTTATCGCAAACACTGTCATGCTTGAGTTTTAAAATCGTTATTGTTGACGTAAATAATGTGCAACTTTCTTGGCTTGGGCAGCATCACTCCACCAATAATCAATTCCTGCCGATAGTTTAGGTTTGATGGCGGGCTGACGATACATATTCCAATAGGCATACCAGTTTTCACCTTTGCCATAGGTTGGAATTTGATAATACCCCGCACGCAATAAACGATCCAAAACTTTGGTACGCACAATCAATTGTTCACGATTAGGCGCACGAATCAACTGTTGTACCACTTCATCAATTACTGGGTTTTTAATGCCTGCGTAATTATAGTTTCCTGGTTGATCTGCGGCAGCACTACTCCAAAGCTGTGCTTGCTCATTGCCTGGACTTAAAGATTGCGGCATGACACTGGTGGTCATATCAAAATCGGCACGGCGCATGCGTTCAATATATTGCGGCACATCGACATGCCGAATATTTACCGTAACGCCCAGACGTTTCATATTGCGCACAAAAGGCACTAATGTGCGTTGCAAACCATCCTGATGAATTAAAAATTCAATTTGAATGGCTTTGCCTTTGGCATCGACCAATTTACCTTGCTGAAAACGATAACCCGCTTTCAAAAGCAATTCACGGGCTTTAAGCAAGCCGTTACGGTTAAAGCCACTGGCATCAGTCACAGGATACTGCCAATTTTGCAATACGCCTTGGCGTTGAATAGGATGCAGCTTGGCCAAATAGGGTTTTAAAACAGACAATTCTGCGGCTGAAGGTGTGCCTTTGGCTTCTAATTCACTGTTAGAAAAATAACTTTGCAAACGGCGATATTGCCCATAAAACAAGGCTTTGTTTTGCCATTCAAAATCATAAGCGTAGGTTAAAGCCTGCCTAAAACGAATATCCTGAAACGCATGTCTGCGGGTATTAAAAACAAAACTTTGGGTCGGAATTGGGTTTTGGTGCTGAAATTTATGCTTGACCACCATGCCCGCATTCACAGCAGGAAAACGATATTCAGTGACCCATTTTCGTGCGGTATATTCTTCATGCAACGTGTATTGCCCCGACTTAAACCCTTCGAAGGCAATATCCAGATTGCGATAATAAACATACTTCAGGCGGTCAAAATTATAGCGCCCTTTATTTACGGGTAAATCTTTGCCCCAATAATTTGGATTACGCTTATAAGTAATGCTGCGCCCTGCATCAATCCGCTCAATAAGATACGGCCCTGAACCTAAAATCGGTTCTAGTGTGATGCGGGTAAAGTCACGCTTTTGCCAGTCTTTTTTAGAATAGATTGGCATTTGCGACAAAATCAGCGGCATTTCTGCATTGTTAGTGGATTTAAAACTGACTTTAACCTGATGCTTAGACAAGACCGTGGTTTTATCTAAATCGGATAAATACATTTGCAAACCTGGATTAGACTTGGTCTGAAAAGCATCAAAACTGAATTTCACATCATCTGCTGTAACTGGGCTGCCATCACTAAATTTAGCTTTAGGATTTAAATGAAAAATGACAAATGCAGTTTGCTTGGGGTCATAGCTGACTTTTTCTGCCAATAAGGGATACATCACCCCCGGCTCATCTAAAGAACTGCTCATGAGTGAATCGAATATAAAACTCACCCCATCGGTTGAGCTGCCCTTACCATTCATGTCATTTAAATTATCAAAAGTGCCATTACTGGCACGAATTAAATCGCCACCTTTGGGCGCTTGCGGGTTGGCATAAGGCATAGCCGAGCGCCCCACATACTGAGGCTGGCTATGTACGGCAATATAGGGCGTGGTTTGTAACGCAGCCCATCCAAACTGCGGCAAGACCACACAACCTAAAATACAGCCCAGATATTGATGTGTCTTTTTTATGGCAAATGACATGCACACAGCTCCTTGTGCAGTATTCCTGAGGATGCCGTCAAAACATGACATCCTCAGGATTAAACTTTACAGATTCGGGACTTTAATCACATCGCCAATACGCAATTGAGTATTTGGCTGCATATCATTTAAATCTGCCAATGCTTTGGTGTCGATGCCATAACGACTGGATAAGCCAATCAGCGTATCCCCACGTTTCACTTTATATTCAGTTACGGTTTTGGGAACTTGAATATTTTGTCCAATGCGTAAACCTGAACGTGGCGTTAAGTTATTTAAACTCGCCAATTCTGCAACCGACACACCCACACGGCTGGCAATCGAATTTAAAGACTCACCACTTTTAACGGTATAAGTTTCGGTGGCTTTACTACTGCTGCTTTTCGCAGCACTTACGACCTCTGTTTTTACTTCATTTTTTGCAGCGCTGGCATCGACTTTTAAGCGTTGTCCAATGCGGACATTGGCAGTACGTGAAAGATCATTCAGCTCTGCCAAATAATTCAATTGCAATTTATATTGGCGCGCAATACTGCTTAAAGTTTCCCCTGCTTTGACCACGTGAATATCATTGGTGGTTTCAGCCACCGCTTCAACTTGGGCTTTTTTCTCAGGAACATCCCCCGTGAGTTTAAGAATTTGTCCTGCTCTTAAACCACTGTTACGGCTTAGATTGTTTAAGTCTGCAATATAGTCTTGGCTGAGATTATATTTTGTCGAAATCGCCGATAAGGTATCGCCACGTTGTACCGTATAACGCTCAGGCACATTGACACCTGCAGGCACTTTGAGGGTTTGACCAATGCGCACACCGCTTTGCGTGCTTATATTATTTAAACTGGCGAGCTCTGCCAAAGAAATTTTGGCTTGGTTGGCAATGCTCGATAAAGTATCACCACGCTGTACTTGGTAGTTTTCAGTCGGATAGTTTGGCTCTGCTGCTTTTGTTTCTGACTTACTGGCTTCAGCTTTGCTCGCTTCCGTTTTTTGTGCAGTCACTTCATTTACAGGCACATTAATGCGTTGCCCAACCAATAAGCTACTGTTCGCGTTTAAACCTGGAGTTAAATCAGCCAATTCCTGATTTGACAAGGCATAACGGTCTGCAATCAGTTTTAAGTATTCGCCACGCTTCACTACGTAAGTTTTGGTTGCGATTTTTGCAGCCTGTTCTGCGGCTTTTTTGTCGGCTTCTGCTTTGGCTTTAGATGCAGCCGTTTCTTTTAAACTTAGACGCTGCCCTACAAATAAGCCACTGGTGGTGCTTAAGTTATTAAAATCTGCCAATTGTTTTACAGTTAAACCAAACTGACTGGCGACACCTGTTAAGGTATCATTGGCTTGCACCACGTATTGCTCAGGCATGGTTTTTGGCTTAGCAGGCTCTGCCTGTACTTGTGGCTTGGCGTCGTATAAATAAATACTGGTGCCCACATACAAAGTTGCATCTGGAGCAATTTGGTTCCACTTGGCAATATCACGCCAGTTCAAGCCATTTTTCATGGCAATACTGGCCAAGGTGTCCCCCGCTAACACGGTGTACGTGGTACGTTTGCCTTTTGGTGGTACGACCACCACTTCAGACTCCGTACGCACATAATTCTTACCTTGGTTACGCTTTGCTTCTTCTGAATCTAGGCGCGTATTTTCTGCCACACTTTTCGGGTAAGCAAAACCTTTGGTTAATTCTTTACCTTGCTGCTCTGCAACAGACAGACTGGTCTGAATAGCGGTCAGCTTAATTTTTCCATCGTATGGATCAACAATTTCAGTGCCTTGAGGCGCAATTTGTTTTAACTCAGCCACAAGTTGTTCTTGTTCTGCTTTAGAAGCCACAGGCTGCAACACTTCTTCTACAGTTTTATTGCTACCTTCTGCCTGCACTGCTGCAAGAATTTGCTCACGCTCAGTATTGGAAATTGGTGGTTCAATCCGCACAGGCTGAATATTGGCAGCAGGTGTAACAGCAACAGGAATACGCGGCGCACTTGGAATATCGCTACCCGCAGCAAATGCTGCCAAAGCGTCCGAACCTTGTGGCGTACGTGACAAACGTGTAGGCGTAGTCGTTGCTGGTTTTGAAACACTGGCTGTAGTCGATGCTGTGCTTGGTGTAGTGGTAGTTGTGACTGCCGTAGAGGCAGCAGGCTTGCCTGTAGTCGTTCTGGTTGTTGTACTGGTCGTTAACGCAGGTGGCTCAGATTTAGATGGTGTAATGGTCACACCAGAAGATGAAAACGATGGTGTGTTGCTGCTATTGCTTGCCCATAAACCGCCACCACCTTGTAGTTTTTTCAATCGTGCATCGACTGTTGGGCTTAAATCTGCAGGAATCAAAATACGCATTGGACTTTGGGTGTCAATCCGATCCCCACGATGTCCAGGGTTAAGCGAATACAGTTCGGCACGGCTGAGACCGGTAATATTGGCCACATCATTTAAATTCACCGCGCCCACATTAATTTCACGGAAGTGTGGACGGTTGGCAATTGGGGGTAAAGACACGCCATAAGCATGCGGGCTTTTAATAATTTGTGCTACCGCCAAGAAACGCGGCACATAGTTCATGGTTTCTTGCGGCAGTTTTAAAGACCAATAATCGGTTGGTAAACCTGCAGCTTTATTGCGGTTAATGGCTTGTTGAATACGACCCGGGCCTGCGTTATAAGCCGCCAATGCCAATTCCCAAGAACCAAACTGATTATACAAACTGCCCAAAAACTCATAGGCAGCACGAGTCGACTCCACGACATCTCGGCGACCATCGTACATCGAAGTTTGTTTTAAGCCGTAAATACGCCCTGTACTTGGAATGAACTGCCATAAACCTGCGGCAGCTGCGCTACTGGTTGCTGCAGGGTCATAGGAACTTTCAATCACAGGTAACAACGCCAATTCAGTTGGCATACCACGACGTTCAGCTTCTTTAACCGTGTGATACAAATAACGTGACGCACGCGCACTTAAACGATCCAAATACGGTTGACGTGAAATAAACCAGCCTCGCTGCGCTTCAATACGTGGGTTCCAATGGTTTAAATCCATTTTGAAACCAACGGTCATACGCTTCCAGACATCACCGTGTTTTAAAATTAATAAACGGTCACCTTCTACCGCGCGCATATCGGTTGCAGAGAGTAAATCTTCCAGACCATCTAAAGTACTGGCATCTAAATAACCCGAACCGACCTGACTTGAAGTGAGTGGCTTGCTCGCACCCTGCGTCGAGCTACAGCCCGTCATCAAGCCAAGGGCAGCCAATGCTGAACCTAAAACTGTAATTTTTAAAAATGAAGGTAAAGTCGGCTGCCACATGCGCGTGGTTGGTTTATACATAAAAAAATCCAAACAACTCGTATATAAATTATTTTTTAGACTTGCCATTGTAGTAGAGCTAGACAACGACACAAGGCATTAATTTAGCGCGTTTCGTCTATAAATGTTACAAGAAATTAAAAAATAGACAGGATTTACACGTCTAAACCGAATTTGCGATATACAATAGCTTTTCATTTTGATTTATTTTGCACAACCTGCGGATCTGATTTATGTCTCAAACAATCACTTTATATGTTGATGGTGCTTGTCGTGGTAATCCTGGCTTGGGTGGCTGGGGTGCGTATATTGTTACCGAACAAGAAGAACATAAATTATATGGTGGCGAAGCTCAAACCACCAATAACCGTATGGAATTGACTGCAGCGATTGAAGGCATTTTATTTTGCCCAATGGATGCCAAGCTGATTATTTGGACTGACTCCAATTACGTCAAACAAGGCATTACCGAGTGGATTCACGGTTGGAAAAAGAAAAACTGGAAAGATGTCAAAAACCCTGACCTTTGGCAAAAATTAGATGCGGTCTGTCAAGGTCGTGAAATTGAATGGCACTGGATTAAAGGTCACGCAGGACATGCAGGTAATGAAATGGCAGATCAACTCGCCAATGTGGGTGCAGATCAAGTCAGCAAAATGTTAAAAACCGCAGACTCAAACCCAACCCTCAGTGCAACATTAGTCACATCCGCAGCAGACACCTCAGAACATGATAAAAAAAAAACCGAATCTGACTGGTTGTTAGATGACCCCTTTGGTTTTGATTTAATGGGCGCTGATGCCGAGGCTGAAACAGAAGATATTCAAAATACGCTTCAGGAAACTCATCAGACAACTGTCACGGAACTTGAAACAGCAGAGAACGTGCCTGCAACTGAATCAACAATCACAGACGAAGCTGAAGTAGAAATAACCAATCCATCAGCTCGCGTTGACGCAGTGAACACAACTCAATCGCATCCGCATATTGTGGTCACCCCTGCCACAATGCAGCTACACGGCCCGCGCCAACTGATTCTGGATACCGAAACCACAGGTTTTTACTATCAAGATGGTGACCGAATTATTGAAGTCGGTGCACTAGAAATGATTAACCGTAAACTCACGGGCAGCTCTATCCACATTTATATTCAGCCTGAGAAATTGGTCGGTGAATCAGAAAACATTCACGGTATTTCAGATGAGTTCTTAAAAGACAAACCCAAATTTGCCGAAATTGCCGATGTGCTGTATCAGTATCTTAAAGGTGCAGAAATTATCGCGCACAACGCTACCTTCGATATGAACTTCTTGGATATGGAGTTCAGTCGTGCAGGTTTGGGCAATTTATCAGACGTGTGTACCGTAACGGACTCATTGCTGATGGCAAAAAACAAACACCCTGGGCAAAAAAACTCACTCGATGCGCTCGTCAGACGCTATGAAATTCCTGCGCGTGACCGTACGTTCCACGGCGCATTACTAGATGCTGAAATTCTAGCCGATGTTTACTTGGCAATGACTGGCGGACAAGTCGCCTTTGATATGGATGCTCTGTCTGCAAGCGAAGAACAGCAACGTCAAAGTGATCGTTTAAGCATTGATATTGATCTTGCTGTGATTCTGCCATCAGAAGAAGAATTGGCTGCACATGAGAATTGGGTCAAACAATTTGAAGAAAAACACGGTAAACCTTGCTTTTTTGCCAAATAAAATCTACGAGTTTTGTAATTTTATGTATTTAAAGATTTGCCAGTTCAGTTATAGTTAAAGCAAATAGGACTTTGTGTATTTTGCAAAGAACCAACAAACAGATAAAACACTAGGAAAGGTGCAGATCCATGTCTTACCAAACCTCTATACATTTTGATCCAACTGCCTTACTGATAATAAAAAATGAGGTTGATAATTCTATCAAACTGGTTGAATCCGCAGTAAGCACCTTAGCAGAAGATCAAACTTTGCCTTTTGGGATTGATGATGCACTGAATCAGTTTGAACAGTGTGCTCAGGTTTTAGCCTTAATTGATATGGAAAGCTTGGCAAAAATTGCGCAATACTCAGCAGAGCTGATGCGTAAAATTATGGGGAATCCAAGCAATATCAACACGCTGGAAGTCATTGCACTTAGCGAAGGCACCACCATGCTCAAGCGTTATATTGAGTTTATTTGCCTACGTGAAGTTAAAATTCCACAATTCCTACTCGACACTTTAAACCGTTTAGAATTGGCATTGGGTAAACCATTGACTCAGGAAGGTCAGCATATTGAAACTTTATTGGACTGCATCACTCCAAGTTTCCAATTGCCGCAAGTGCCTTCTTTAGAAAAGTCGGCTTATGTGCATCGCTTATATAAACTGTCATTACATAACCTGCTCAAGCAAGAAGAATCTGCCATGGATCTTCAAGCGATTAAACTGGTAGGAACGTATTTGGCAGGTTTGGCAGAACAACATCCGAGTCAGCAATATTGGGGCTTAGTACACGTTGCCTTTAACCATATTGATAACTTGTTGTTGAATGAGCCACGTTTGCGTACTTTTATTAGTATTGAGCACAATATGCGTCAATACTTTGCTACGCCAGAAAGCTTTACCGCCAGCTTGTCTGATCTTGCGAATGTGTTGAGCCTGTGTATTAGTCAAGAAGATGAAATTTCTCAACATATTCGCAGTCAAATGAATATTGGTGAAGACTTACTCACCGACATGCAGCTCCAAGTATTCAGCCGTCATTTATATGGTCCAGATTTTGACACCATGCATACCATTAGCGATTTGGTCACCACAGAAATGACACAAATTCGCAATGATATTGAATACAACTATCAAAACATGAGTCCTGAAAAAACGCTGGAATTACAAGGCAAATTAACAGAGTTAGCAAACTTGTTTAAAGTCTTGAACTTAAATGAAGCGCATTTGGACTTACAACGCCAAGCTGAATCATTAAGCCGTCCTGAATTACTCAAAGATGAAAACTTTGCCCAGCAATTAATGAACGTGATTTTATCGGCCATGAACTCAATCGGTGTGCTTGAACGTCACCACACCTCTAGCCGTTTGCAGTTACGTGTGAATAACATGAACATTTCGCTAGATCGTTTAGATGAAGCACACGAAGCCTTGCTGACTGAAACCAAGTTACTGATTGACTTAATCACGCAAACACTGACACAGCACCTACAAACTCAAAGTGTTGCAGATTTAGAGCATACTTCAGCGCAAATTCGTGAAGTTGCAGGGGCAATGTTGTTCTTGAATGCTGAAAGTGGTCAAAAAGCACTGAAAGTATCTGCAGATTTTGTGCATGCACAAGTTGAAGCAGGGCAAAACTTAACAGCTGAACAGGTCAACAATATCTTAGATACGCTTGCCAGTGCAGATATGCTGATTGACAATTTAAAGAACAAACAACCTGTTCTGCAAAGCATGTTTAAGGTAGCATTGGACAGTAGTGAAAAATTGAAAACTGTAGCCTAATGACTGAACTCTCACTTGCATATATTTTTCAGCAACAACAACTTTTGGTCGATGAAAACTTCCAATTACCACGTGTGGAAAAGTTGGCAAGTGATTTAAGTTTTAGCTCGGGTGATCAAGTGATTGCCCGAGATCTACTTGAAGATGAATCTATCCCTGAAGGCTTTCAACTGGTTCCAATCCGACAACTTTTACAAGTTTGGAACACCCAACAGTTTGAACAAGCTAGCCGTGCCATTCAGTTACTCGAATGGCGTCGCAATCATAAATTCTGCAGCCATTGCGGTCATAAAACCGAAGTCCATGCGACTCAATATGCCATGGTCTGCCCTGCTTGTGGCTATCACCAATATCCGCGCGTAAATCCATGTGTCATTACCGTGATTACTCGTGGTGAAGATGAAGTCTTATTGGCGCGTAATGCACGCAATAAACTGCCCATTTACGGTTTAATCGCAGGCTTTGTTGAAGTGGGTGAAACACTCGAAGAAGCAGTACGTCGTGAAACTTTTGAAGAAGTTGGCGTACAACTTAAAAATATTCAGTATCTTGCCAGCCAGCCGTGGCCTTTTCCAAGTAACTTAATGATCGCCTTTAAAGCTGAATATGCAGGCGGTGAAATTCAGTTACAGGAAGAAGAAATTCGTGATGCACAGTTCTTTAAGTTTGATCAACTGCCTGATATTCCATTTAAAGGCAGTATCGCCCATGCCATGATTATGCATGTGACCCAAGGCACGCCTGTGGCAGATGACACCAAAGCTTGGCTATAAGTCTAATTCGCAATCTTGCATTTAAAAAACCGTTGCACCCCATAAGCTGCAACGGTTTTTTTAATTACCATTTTCCACAGAAGATCAATCAACATCACGCATCTTTAAGTGCCTGATCTAAAGCACGCATAATTTGGCGTTTGGTCGCAAAGAAACGACTAAACAAACTCGACACCGATGCCATAACACTGACATGCCCTGTTTTTGGAATGACAATAATTTCACTATGATTGCCATATTTCTTTAATACGTGGTCGAAGTCTGTGGCATTACTTGCCCCCACAATTTGATCTTTTTCTGCCACCAATAAATAGTGTTTGACTGAATTCGGCTCCACAAAATAATACGGCATCACATCCTGATACGGCACCTCTTGATCAAAGGCATCGGCACATAGCGGATCATCCTTATAATCAAAATGATAAGGCCCTGCTAAGCCAATAATGGCACGGATGTGATCTTTACAGCTTAAAGCATACGGCTGCGGATGGTACAACAAGGACATCACATTAAACGCCCCTGCTGAATGCCCCATCAACACCACCTGTGCCGTAGAAATACCCAGTTTGTGTTGCTGCTGAGTCAAGTAATTCAGTGCAAGGGTTAAATCATCAATATAGGTGGGAAAAATATGCTGTGGCGCGAGCTGATAGTTCATCACTGCGACATCAAAGCCTTCTTTGGCAAATGCTTCGCCCACAAAGCGATAATCCTGCTTATCGCCACGTGACCATGCCCCGCCATGCACAAAGACCATGAGTGGACGCTGCGGGCGTGGTGTTGTAGTGCGGTACAAATCCAGACGATGTCGCGCGCGTAAACCATAAGCAATATTACTTTGAACGGTATAACCCTGACGTGGGGTTAAACGGTTCAGCGCATAGCTGCCCAAACTATACAGGCGAAATTCTTCATAAATACGTTTCGCCTGTTCTAAAGTTTTATTCAGTTGTTTAAACCAGTGTTCCACATTATTGAACATGCGTCGGTTCAACCTGATCTGGGTCAATCGCGACTGGCGTTTGTGTTTCTGGAGCAACCATTGGGCTGACAAAGTTCGCGTTGTTGCTCGGCTGTAGCTCAATATTATCAATTAGGGTAATAATTTTAGTGACATTGCCCACTTGTTGTAGCACTTGGTTTAAATCCTGCAATTCTGCATTGTTCAAACGTCCCATCACATACAACACGCCATCTTCGGTATGAATACGCACTTTGCTGTCTGACACCACAGGCGCTTTCATAATCAAACCACGGGTATTTGCAGTGACCGTGGTGTCCTGCATAATGGTGCTATAGCTGATTTGATTACCCACTGTAATATAATTATGGATGGTTTTTACATCACTCATGGCACGCACATTGTCTTCTGCTAATTGTTTTAAATGGGCGTCAGGCACTTGCCCTGTCAACAACACATTGCCATGAAAACTTTCTATATTGACACGTGATTGTTTAAAACGTGAATCCAGTTTATATAAATTAATTTTTGCAGTACGTTCAATAGAGTTATCTATAAACACTTGCCCAAGTGAGCGTGCACCACTTTCTGTACCCACTGGCGCAGTGCCTGTGCCACTTGAAATAAAACTTGCACAACCCGATAAACTTGCTACACACAGCAAGGTCACTGCAATACGCTTGAACACTCAGCAAGACTCCTATTATTTTCTTTCAATTCTGGCTTGTGCTGTGCATTTCATCCTTAGATTTGCACGATCAACAATACACCGACTGATGCTTTTGCTTTAAATTTCACTCAAAGATTAATCAAGTCTGCATCAAAAGTAAAAGCATTTTCAATCCATTGCAAATCATACGGGAATTTGGAAAAGTCTTGCTGTACTGTTTTTGCAAATTGCCGAGAAAAATCAAAGCAAATCACATCAAAACGACAATAATATTCTGAATAGTGTGGATATTCTGTTAAAAACTGCAGGGCAGTTTTCATAATTTTACGCTGCTTGGATGCAGACACCACTTCGTAGGCTTTGCCATAACGGGTTTGAGAACGTGCTTTAACTTCTACAAAAATCAGTTGTTCTGCTTGAATAAAAATCCCATCTATTTCACCAAAAACACTGTGATAATTCTGCTTCAGCATTCGCCAGCCGTGTTGTTGTAAATAGTGCCAAGCCGTCTGCTCTGCCCATGTGCCGATACTTTGCTGCAGTGTTTTTTGATTCATGCTATATCCAATTTTTTATTTTGTTATGGTGCTCAATCTTAGTATTCGCTGAAGTGCGATGACGTGAGTTTCACACGCCAGACTGCAATTCAGGTAGAATAAGCGCTTGGTCTGTAACTTGTATCAGACGCAAGCCAATACTGCTGTTGTTTCGTGTTCCATCATTTTTATTTTAGTTTGCTATTTCCCACGGAGAAAACTCAATGAGTGCCCAGTTATTTGTTGTTGCTACCCCAATTGGTCACTTAGATGATATGAGCTACCGTGCAATTGATGTGCTCAAATCGGTCAGCCTAATTGCCGCTGAAGATACCCGCACGTCTGCACAATTAATGAAACATTTTAATATTTCAACTCCGCTTACAGCCTGCCATGAACACAACGAAAGCAACAAGATTGATATTTTAGTCCAAAAATTACTCAATGGCGAAGACATGGCGCTCATTAGCGATGCAGGTACACCACTGATTAGCGACCCAGGTTTTAAACTGGTTCGTGCAGCACAAGCCAATGGTATTCGTGTGATTCCTGTGCCGGGTGCATGTGCAGCCATTGCAGCGCTCAGTGCGGTTGGCTTACCAAGTGATCGCTTTAGTTTTCAGGGATTTCTCGCTTCTAAACAGTCACAGCGATTACAACAACTTGAAAAGCTAAAAGATGAAACCCAAACCCTGATTTTTTATGAAGCACCACATCGAATTTTAGATTCAGTCAAAGATATGGCTGCCGTGTTTGGTGCAGATCGCCCTGTTGGCTTTGCCCGTGAAATCACCAAAACCTTTGAAACCATTAAAAAAATGACTTTAGGTGAATTGGCTGAATTTATCGCAGCAGATCATCATCAACAAAAAGGTGAAATTGTATTGGTGGTGGGGGGAGCGAGCGAAGAAAAAGACATGGAACAAGAAAAATTAGATCAATTATTGCAGCGTTTGTTGCAAGATTTATCGGTAAAAGCAGCATCACAATTGGCGGCTGATCTAACAGGGATTAAAAAGAAAATTGCCTATCAACGTGCGTTGGAATTAAGCCAAGCAGCTGAATAAGCCGATTGAGCAATAACAGTGATGACGATCATCGCGCATAAAAAAAGCATCACCCTTTATACAAGGTGATGCTTTTTTATGTTGAAGGTATAAGCATTAGAGCAGTCTGCCTAGCAAGTGCTCCGCCCTAACTCACTCAACAGTTCAACGAATAAATTCAATCAACAAGTTCAGCAAGCACGTTCAACAGATTAGTCGCGCGCAGACTCATCTGGTGGCACTTCGGTAATTTTTCCGCCACGCGCCAAGAATGCAGCCACTTCATCTTCCAATGCCTGACGCTGTTTTAGTTTGGCAGTTACAGTGAGAGTTTCTGCTTCTGCAAGATCACCATCTACAGCACCTTCTTCTGATTCTGCTGCACCTTTTTCAGCCGCTTTCGCTTCATCTTCGTCTACAGTTGAATCTTCTACATCATCGTAATCGTTCATGTCCGTCATCTTAATCTCCCCACAAATGACTTCAATTTAGTCCAAGTGAAAACTGGTTATGAATTACGATGAAATTTAGCAATCTCTTGGCCTTTCGCATAGAGTCTAGATTAAAAAAAACGTATCTTTTTTAACCAAATTCGTAATCAGGTATGTATGACCGTACAAAAAACGACTGTTTTGCTTTAAACCGCGTAGCGTGTGTCTTTAAGCAGGCTTAATCCACTGGCTTGTGACATAAAGGCATCTTTTAACGCAGGCAGCTGCTCCACCTGTTTTAAACCAAAGTTACGTGCCCACACCACAGGGAATAAAGTGGTGGTTTCCATCCAGCCAATCGCAGACATACTATGCATCATGGCATCATTTTGTCCTTTACGACGATGCTCGTAACGCTTTAAAGTTTGCTCATGCGCCCAAACACCACGTTTGAAATCATGCAACAACACATCGCACAGTACGGCTGCATCCAGACAACCAATATTCACGCCCTGCCCTGCAAGCGGATGAATTACATGCGCGGCATCACCAATAAGTGCCAAACCATCTTGCACATAACGCTGCGCTGCACGTGCTTTCAGTGGGAAAATAGCACGTGGGGTTGCCTCTAAGACTTCCCCAAGCATGTGATGACTTTCACGAGTCAAAAGTTGGGTAAAGTCGTCATCATTCAGTTTGGCATATTCTTCGGCATAGTCATCAGGCAAAGTCCAAACAATCGACTGCCAATGCCCTTCCTGCTCGGCGTGTAAACTTGCCATCGGTAAATAGGCCAAAGGACCAGTTTCTAAGAAAATTTGACGTGCAACATGCTGATGCGGCTGCGCAGTACGAATTGCACAGGTTAGACCTGCCTGACGATAATCCAACACATCAAAATCAATAAAGGCTTGTTCGCGCACAAAGGAGTTAGCACCATCTGCGCCAATGACTAGCTTAGTCTGTAATTGTGTACCATCGGCCAAATAAATGTGCCAAACGCCAACACCACGCTCTAAACGGGTCACTTTGACTTGCGTTCGATAATCTTGCACTTGTTGCAACATTTGCTGCTGAATCGCTAGATTTAAAATGCTTGGCTCGACCATTGAACCCAGAGCCTGCTCAATAGCGGGTGTACGTTCGTTACTTGACCCAAAGTTAATTTCGCCATAGCCATTTTTATTCCAAACCTGCATGCCGCTATACGGCATATGTCGCGCCAGTTTAGACCAGACATTGACTGTTTTTAACAGGTGGATGGTGGCCTGACTTAAAGCCAATACACGCGGATTGGCAACTGCAAGGGTTTTCTCTGCATCTAAAATAGGTGCGGCATCTAAAACTGTAGCCTGCACACCCCCTTGTGCCAATAAAAGTGCAGTTAAGCCTCCCACCAAGCCGCCACCAATAATGACGACATCTAACACTTGCGTTTGTTGATTTGCTGTGATCATGCTTTTAACCCCATGGCATAATTGGCGACCAAAGGTTTAATGCCTGGAATGGTATCAAACGCGACTAAGCCTGTATTACGCATAAATTTCAGGATTGGGTTTTGATTGCTAAATCCACGTACCACGCTGTCACAGAATTTAATGACTCGCTGTTGATCTTTCAAACGCGATTGTTCATAGTCACGCAGCATTGCAGCATCGCCTAAATCTGCTGACTGTGCCGCCTGTTCGGTGAGATAACGCAATAATACGTAAGCATCTCGCATACACAAGTTAAAGCCCTGCCCTGCGACTGGGTGAATGGTATGCGCTGCATTACCCATCAGTACAACGCGACCAACCGCCTGTTTTTCTGCCAGAACTTGTGACAATGGAAAACTAAAACGACGTCCTGTTTTTTCAAACTTCCCTGCACGATCACCATAGGCTTGTTGCAAGGCATTTAAAAAGTGTTGATCATTTTCATCGCCAATCCATTCATGTTCTGTACCTTTTGGCACAGGCCACACCACAGAACGGCGATATTCACCTGGCAGGGGCAGCAACGCCAAAGGCCCTAAATGACTAAAACGCTCAAAACCCACATGCGCATGCGGCTTGGAGGTTTGCACTGTGGTCACAATCGCTACTTGGTCATAATCATGTTCCGATGCACCAATGCCCAAGGCTTTACGGCAGAAAGAATCACGACCATCGGCAGCAATCAGTAGTTTGGCAGCAAGCTGTAATTGTTCCTGACCACGTACCGCTTCAATATAGGCAAAATCTGCATCTTGTTTAAGACTGGTGACCTGCACACCATCAATCAATTCAATCAAAGGTTGTTTACGTACTTCGGTCAACAACACTCGACCTAACCATGCATTTTCAATCACCTGACCAAAGCTTTCGACTTTTTCTTGTTCGGCCAATAAACGTGCCTTGCCAAAACTACCTTGTTCGGTAATTTGAACTTCTAAAATAGGCGTAGCATGTTCTTGCAAGGCATCCCATAAACCTAGCTCTTGGTAAATTTGTACGCTGCGACGCGACAAGGCACTGTTACGTGCATCAAAACTGGAATGATACGGCGCAAGGCTGGCATCGTCATAATTGGGGTATTGAATCGCTTCTAGCAACTTCACTGCAATGTTTGACTTAGCCAACATCAAGGCTAAGCTTAGCCCGACCATACCACCGCCTACAATGATCACTTCTTGTTGCATGCCTTGATCCTTTTTATGAGGTATTCGACTTCAAAAGATTCAATCGAAATACGTATAATCTGTAATGGATTTTATCTTACCGCAAAGTCATTTATTTTTATAATGAATTAGTGTTGAAGCTATGGAAGATGATTAGACTTCTTGCAAATGTCCGATTCAAACTATAATTATTAATCCCCCATCTTCTTGCTCCGAGCCATGCATGACACAAGAGAAGATAAATTCAATACTTAGTATTATTGATGGCTGATGATTGATTTTAGAATAAGCTCAACGATAAAAATGATCTCACATAATGGTTATTATACAAACTATCTTTGTAATGCATATTGCATTACAATATTTCCATACATTCAATAACTGAGAGAAGTGATGGCTACTGTTAATTTCAGGGTCGATGAAGCCCTTAAAGAAAAATCTTATTCAATCCTTAAAGAACAAGGTATCTCACCTACCGATTTCTTTACCAATATTCTTGAATATGTGGCAACGACTGGAAAGCTTCCAGTACAGAAAGCGTTGCTTTCAGAAGAAGATGCTGAACTATTGGCACTTGTCCGTAAACGCATGAATGATCCTAAAGAGATGTTCGAGGAAGTCACATTAGATGACTTATAATCTTTTACGTCATAAGGACTTCACTGCAGAATGGGAAAAGCTTCCGAGTGCTATCCGCGACCAATTCAAGAAAAAATTAGCCAAAGTCATTGAGCAGCCACATATTCCAAAGAACATGCTTAAAGGTGATCTTGCTGGCTGCTATAAAATCAAATTATTAAAAGCGGGTGTCCGACTTATTTATCAGGTCAAAGATGATCAGGTCGTTATTTTGCTCATTACCGTTGGAAAGCGTGCTGATAACATTGTTTATGATGAAGCAAAAAAGCGGATCAAAGACTAAAAATTATTTACATACTCAAAATTTACACGCGCTTTCTAATAAAAAAGCTGATCACTTGACCAGCTTTGATTAGACCCAATTAAGCAGATTTAGCTTTTGCCATCAATGCTTCAATCTCTTCTACGGTTTTCACCACTTTTGAAGTCAGATTCAATGGCCCGTTCGCAGTCGCAACAATATCATCTTCAATACGGATACCTATACCACGCCATTTAGCATCTACCGTTTCATCATCGGGTGCAATGTATAGACCCGGTTCAACGGTCACCACCATACCTTCTTCATAAACACGCCAGTCTTCACCGTGTTTATAGCTGCCGACATCATGCACATCCATGCCCAACCAATGCCCTGTACCGTGCATATAAAACTGGCGATAACTTTCCGAAGCAATAATTTCTTCTAAATTGCCCTGCATAATGCCTAGATCAAGCAAACCTTGCACCAAAATACGCACCGCAACATGGTGTGGTTCTTTATAGGAGTTACCAATTTGTACAGCTTCAATTGCTGCAATTTGCGCATCCAATACAATGTTATACAGTGCTTTTTGTTCTGGACTGAATTGACCATTCACGGGAAAAGTACGGGTAATATCTGAGGCATAGCACTGATATTCACAGGCTGCATCAATCAGGACTAAATCGCCATCTTTAAGCACTTTGTCATTTTCGACATAATGCAAAATGCAGGCATTTTCACCACCACCGACAATACTGTTATAGGCAGGTACGCAGCCATTTTTACCAAAAATATAATTCAGTTCAGCTTCTAGCTCATATTCCATCATGCCTGCTTTTACTGTTTGCATGGCACGAGTATGTGCTTCTGCACTAATATTTGAAGCAATTTGCATCAGTTCCAATTCAGACTCAGTTTTATGCAAACGCATTTCATCCAGCAAACGATCTAACTGAACAATTTTGGCAGGTGCAGTATTGCCTTGACGATGTTGTGCATCAGCTTGTTGGTTCCATGCCGCAACACGTACATCAAATTCAGTCTGCTGCCCTAAACGATAATACAACGTGTCTTTATTGACAATTTTGGCGATGATTTCTGCATCTAATTGCGCAATTGCAAAAGACTCATCTGCCTCAAACAACTCAATTGCGCCTTCTAGCCCTGCACGATAACCATTCCAGATTTCCATTTCACGGTTACGTTCACGGCAGAACAACGTGTAGGTATAACCTTCATCAATTGATTCATAGGTTTCAATCACCGCAACTGCTTCAGGTTCGGCAAAACCTGTTAAATAGAAAAAACTGCTGTCGGCACGATATTTATAATCTGCATCACGATTACGCATTGCCACAGGACTGGTTGCAATAATTGCGACACTATTAGGCCCCATCAGTTCTGCAAGTTGATCACGACGTTCTTTAAATTCGACTTGAGTCAGTTTTTTCATAAATACGGTCTACACATATAAAATGATGAAAATATGATTGTTGTAATGACTTAAAGCACCTTACACCGACTTAACTTAGGCACACAACGCCCGATTAACTCGGACGGTGTGGCGTAAACATTTCAACAACAGTACTTGCGTTTTGTGTTGTTTGTACGGTTTGTTGACGCGACTTAGCATGTAAGTTTTGCAATAAAGAGCTTTCTTCTACAGGCACTTTTTTACGTCCTACAGATAAACTCACAGGAATCAAACGTACAAATTCATACAATTCCTGATAGCTTTCTTCGCCTTCTTCGTCATTGTCTGAATCTTCAAATTCAACCGCAGCAACATCTTGTAAATGCTCAATCAGTTCGATTTCATCTGAACGAATATGCCCAGAAGCCAAACCAAAACCAAGCACAACGCCTGCACACCAATCTGCCAAAGCTTGCACACGTTCTTGTAAAAGATGTTCATCATCTGGCAATAACGGCAGATAATCTAACTCATCTTCAGACAAAGCATGTGCGACATCTTCCGATTCATCGGTTAAAAGTGACAGTGCGGCTGGCTCTAATTCTGGCACATTGAGGGTTTCTAAAATCTGCTGCCACTCGGTTTCAGTTGGTGCATTTGTCACACAAACTATACCTGTCAGCAAGCCATGTAACTCACTTGGGCTTGAAATTTCTTCAATGTTAGAAAAATTGCGGAACCATTCCGACCAACCTGAAATATCGTCTTGCATTCGTTTATCCAATCTCTATACTTCGTATATATTACCTTTGTTTGCAATACTGTGCGACCACGATATGTTAGAAGAATTACAGCGTCTACAAGCGCATATTGGTGTTTTAAAAACACGAATTGATCATTATGAAAGTGAAAATACCGCCCTCAGCACAGCCAAGCAAACTGCTGAGGAACAGCATCATGCACAAATTGTGCAAAGAAACAGCATTATTACTGCCAAGCAAGATGAAATTGAGAATCTGACTGAGCAATTAAGCAGCACTCAGGCGCAATTTCAGCAGTTAAACCAAGATGCGACAGCACTGGCAGACCGTTACAGTCGTTTGGAAAAAAGCTGTACTGATTTGAAAAACCGCTTTCAGGAAATTTTGGCTGAGCGCAATGAATTACGCATTCTGAAAGAAAAAATGCTGAATGATCAGCGTATGAATCAGAATGAAATTCAGACACTCAAACAAGAACGTGAAAGATTGTTACAAAAAAATGAGCATGCCAAAGCCAAAGTTGAAGCTATTATTCAGCGTCTTGCAATTTTAGGTACAGCTCAAGATCATCATGCGCAAGAAATTCAACAACTTGCCCACCCTGCCGAAGTGAGCGAGGAAGGTTAATATGTCAGTTCAAATTCCAATTGATTTACGTGTTTTAGGACATAGTTTCCGTTTAGCCACAACTGAAGAAAAAAGAGAAGATTTAGAGCGTGCAGCACAATTATTGAATGAACGCTATGATGAGTTTCGTCGTAAAGCGCCCAATATGGAACCGAGCAAACTGATTATTGTGGTGGCTTTAGAGTTGATGCAAGAGGTTCTTTCTATGAATAAATCTTTGCAGCATTATGAGCATTGTGAGCGTTTACTCAGCACCATTTTGCAAGAAGTTGAAGCCCTTACTTAAGTGTCGTTTTTTTGACTTAAGTTTGCATAAAGGCTATGCAAACAAGCTCTATCTTTACAGTTAATTCGTGAACATGAGTTGCCAAGCAACTGAGATGGGTTATACTAATTCTAACTCTGAGGTGTTCGCCAGCGAGTCTATATCCCTGCCGATACTTAAATCTTAGGATTGTGTTCTGCATATTTAGAGCGTATGCCCATCTCGTATGGGAAACCCAGCAAGTATGCGTCGCGTCCGCCTTGAACTTTTTCGGGTTCAGGGTAACGACATGCAGCGGCATCTTCGGAGCTATTTATTTTTAAATATCTAAAAATAAAATGTCTAAAAAATATAAAATCGTTTAGAAAAATGTATCAGCAGAAACCTTAAACCGCTCAGACAGCGCTTTAATATGACGAATATTCAACTGGCGTTTGCCGCTTAAAATCTCCGAAATCACAGATTGAGTTGCAACCTCTGCCAAGTCAGATTGACCTAATCCATGTTGCGCCATCAAAAAAGCTAAAGCAGCACGACCATCTCCATGAGGAATAGGCAGGTGTTCATTTTCATAAACAGAAACCAAGTCACCGAGTTGATGAATCAGCCCCATTAAAGGATGCGTTTCATCATCACCAACAATATCTAAAAGCTCATCTAAAGCCTCGACAAGTGCATGAAAATCTTTTTCATTTTCTGGTTTACTCAGCAAAGGAGCAACGTAGTGCCAGTGATCTACAGCCTGTTTAATCATTGCGTTCATACTAATCCTCCTTCCAATGACCTTTGTCATATTCTTTATGGGATAACACATGACGAATATACACACGCTTTGCCTGATACATCACAACAGCAATAAGTCGAATCTTATTCCCACCAATATCGAATACATGAAACTTTCCAACTTTATCAACTGCTGGAAATAACTGCTTCATTTCGGCAAAGTCTTTCGGATCATTTGCCTTAATAATTCGATACCAACCATCGAGTGCTGTTTCAGCCTGTGGCCACTTGTGCATTGCCTCTATAATTCTAGCGTGGGTGATCACATGCATAATATTTTATCGCATTTTGCTATAAATCAAGTATAAACTGATTATCGCATATTGCAATATTTTATAGCGAATTAAACAAACTCAGTTTCACCAACTTGATGATAGTGACGATTAAAATAAACCAACGCCTGATCTTGTTGATTTTTTTGAATAGCAACAATTGGGCAAATAAAAATAGTATGCGTCCCCACTTCTTGAATTTGTGAAATTTCACAATCAAAACTGACCAATGCATTTTTTAATATAGGAGCACCTGTTTCCAAAGCTGCCCATTCAGCCTGCTTAAAACGCTCATCGGAACTCAATTTTGATGAGGCAAATGCATTAGAAAGATGTTCTTGTTCTGCATTTAGCACATTCACACACAGCACTTTATTCTCTAAAAAACTGAGATGAGAACGCGATGATTTGTTCATACACACCAATAATGTTGGCGGTGTATCTGTCACGCTACATACCGCAGATGCAGTAAAACCATGACGTCCTGCATCTCCCATTGTCGTCACTACATTGACTGCACTTGATAAGAAAGACATTGCATTTTTGAAGTCTGTTGCTTTAACCATCACCGTATTCCAACACTCAACTTTTTTAGAAAGTTCAAAGGATGCTTTTTGCCTGAAAAAGCATCCCTGATTCACTTAACTTAAATTCACTTGGCTTGAATTCACTTCGCCTGATCGAACGCTTAACTAGATAATTCTTGGCGAATAATCTTCGTACCAGCAGCCAAAGCCTGTAACTTGCCTCGTGCAACCTGACGACTCAATGGTGCCATTCCACAGTTAGTCGATGGGTACAGCTTGTTAGCATCGACAAATTGCAATGCTTTGCGCAATGTATCTGCAACTTCATCGGCTGTTTCAATCGTATTCGTTGCGACATCAATCGCACCCACCATCACCTTTTTACCACGGATAAGTTCAAGCAAATCCATCGGAACACGTGAGTTGTGACATTCCAGTGAGATAATATCCAAATTAGACTGCTGTAGTTTTGGGAAAACTGCTTCGTATTGACGCCATTCTGAGCCGAGTGTTTTTTTCCAATCGGTATTGGCTTTAATGCCATAGCCATAGCAAATATGCACGGCTGTTTCACATTTCAAACCTTCTAACGCGCGCTCTAATGTTGCCACGCCCCAGTCATTCACCTCATCAAAAAACACATTAAACGCAGGTTCATCAAACTGGATGATATCCACGCCTGCTGCTTCAAGTTCACGCGCTTCCTGATTCAGGATTTTGGCAAATTCCCACGCCAGTTTTTCACGGCTCTTGTAGTGCGCATCGTATAAAGTATCAATCATGGTCATAGGACCAGGCAACGCCCATTTGATGGGTTGATCTGTCAGTGAACGCAGGAATTTGGCATCTTCAACAAAGACTGGTTTTTGCCTAGAAACTGCACCCACCACAGAAGGGACACTGGCATCATAACGATCACGAATTTTGACTGTTTCACGTTTTTCAAAATCGACACCTTCAAGGTGTTCAATAAAGGTGGTGACAAAATGCTGACGGGTTTGCTCCCCATCACTCACAATATCAATCTCTGCTTGCTGTTGTTCATGCAGTGATAGACGCAGCGCATCTTGTTTTGCGTCCAGTAATTCTTGCCCTGTTAATTTCCACGCTGACCAAAGCTTTTCAGGTTCTGCGAGCCACGAAGGTTTAGGTAAACTGCCAGCCGTTGAGGTCGGTAATAAAATAGCCATTTTGAATCTTCTATCTGTATTTTAAGTTAAGCAACACGTTCTTGATTGGCAGCATGTAGCGGCACGAACTTGGCAGCCCATTGTTCAAGAATATCTTGATAAGGCTTGATAAAGTTTTCTTCAGTCCATTTGCCCTGCTTGACTGCCAACTGACCTCGCTCAACACGGTCATATACAACTTGGGTTAATGAATAATCCTGATAATTCAAACTTGGCTGATAGACCTCGCCTGCAGGTGAGTTGGTGTTATAAATTTCAGGACGATAAATTTTCTGGAAACTTTCCATAGTACTGATGGCACTGATCAACTCAAAATCTGTGTAATCATGCAGTAAATCGCCAGAAAAATAGAACGCAAGCGGTGCATTGCTATTTTCAGGTTTGAAGTAACGCACGGTTAAACCCATTTTTTCAAAATAGTCATCGGTTCTTGAATATTCATCATTTTTATATTCTGTACCTAAGACAGGATGCACATTGGTCGTACGATAATAAGTTTTTGTGGTTGATACGCTCAGGCAAATCACAGGTTGTTTTTGAAACTCAGCTTGGAACACTGCTGAACTGACCAAATGCTGATAAAGCTTGCCATGTAAATCACCAAAACTTTCAGGCTTTTCATTTACTTTGCAGCCTAATGCTGGCAAGACCACACTAAAATCATAATCACGAACATACGATGAAAAACTGTTGCCAATCATGCCTTCAATACGTTCATTTGTTTGATGATCTGTGATCGTACTTTTTAGCATTTCAATGAATGGAAAAGTTTTGCCATTTCCTTCAATATCAATTTCTGCAGAAATAATGTCGATTTCAAGCGAATAACGATCACCTTTTGGGTTATCGCAAGATGCCAGCGAGTTAAAACGATTATTGATCATCGCTAAAGTTCTGCGTAAATTTTCCTGACGGCTTTCACCACGCGCCAAATTTGCAAAATTGGTGGTTAAACGCGTGTTGTTAGCAGGTTCATAGTTTTCGTCAAAACGAATACGTTTAATTGAACAGGTGAATGGCTTTGTCATGATGATCTACTACCCAAATTTAAAAAGTTAAAATTTCTGAATGAGGGTATTTATACTGGAACGACAAAGTGAATAAAAATGATTTAACCTCAACCTAAAGTGAATTTTATTCACCTTAATTTAAAATATGCAGCAAAACATCTAAAAATGATGGTTTTTCTGTTATCCCTTAAATTTAAAAATTAAAATAAATATTTCAATAACAACAAGTTAAAACCAAAAAATATTTTTATTCCGATAAATATTGAAGAGTATATTTTAGAGGACAGCACATAGTTCATTCAGTAGATTTCAGCCCTGAATGAATGAAACTCAGCTTGAAGTTAGAAAATCTCAGCTTCTGATTGGCTTGGTTTAGCATCTTCGTGATCAAAATGTATTCAGTTGGTCACATCAAAAAACAACGAGAAAAAAATCGGCAGGCAAAAAAATAGGTCAATTCGTCAGTTGACCAATTGACCTTACGATAAGCTCACTCGGAGCTTCTTAGATGATGCAGTTTTATTGAACTTGTGCAGGAAAATCATCTTCTGCCAATGCAGCGGTAATTTGATCTACTGTTGCAGTGCTTTCCACAGTCACAATTTTAGTCGCTAAATCGACTTCAACTTTTGCAGCAGGATCAACATCTTGAATGGTTGCCGTGACACCACGTGCACAACCGCCACAAGTCATATTTTCAATCAATAGTTTCATTGCGAACTCCACACTTCTGCCTTTGTTGAACTGTAGTTTAAAGCTTACTATGCTGGCAAGGTCAAGCCTATTTTGGGCTAAAATTTACTTGACCTTACCATCGTGTCAATCTATATGCTAAACACATCCTCCAAATTATAGAGACGACCATGGACGCAAAACACCCAAATGCCTCTCCCTATCAGGAAACTTTGTCTATAGAAGGCATGACCTGTGCCTCATGTGTCGGGCGTGTCGAAAAAGCCTTAAAAAAAGTCGATGGTGTAGAAAAAGCTGAAGTGAATCTTGCAACAGAAAAAGCACTGATTCATGCATCGCAACCTTTAGACCGTGCACTGCTCATTAAGGCAGTGCAACGTGCAGGTTTTGATGTAGCTGCCATTCAACCAATAGAACTGTCTATTGATGGCATGACCTGTGCCTCGTGTGTAGCACGTGTCGAAAAAGCCTTAAAGAAAGTGTCTGGTGTAGAACAAGCCAATGTCAATTTGGCGACTGAACGCGCATGGATTCAACCGAATGCCACAGTTTCTAGCCAAGACCTGATTCGAGCGATTCAAAAAGCAGGTTATGACGCCAAACTGCTGCAACACGACTCTAACGAACAACACGATAAAAAGAATCTGGAACAGCAACAACTGAAACGTGATTTAGTAATTTCACTGATTTTAGCCTTGCCTGTATTTATTCTGGAAATGGGCTCACACATGATTCCCGCCTTTCACATGTGGGTGATGCACAATATTGGGCAACAACAAAGTTGGTTGATTCAATTTGCTTTAACCACATTGGTGCTGCTGTTACCAGGACGTCGTTTTTATCAAAAAGGGATTCCAGCGCTGTTACGTTTTGCGCCTGATATGAACTCTTTGGTGGCTGTGGGAACTTTGGCTGCATACAGTTTTTCATTGGTAGCGACATTTATGCCACAGCTTTTACCAGAAGGCACAGTGCATGTTTATTATGAAGCTGCGGCAGTGATTGTCAGTTTAATTTTGCTAGGGCGCTATTTCGAAGCCAAAGCCAAAGGTCGCACTTCACAAGCCATTCAGCATTTAATTGGTATGCAAGCCAAAACTGCGCGTATTCATCGAGATGGTCAAATCATTGAAGTACCTGTGGCAGAAGTCAGTTCCAATACCATTGTCGAAATCCGCCCGGGTGAACGTATTCCTGTAGATGGTGAAGTAGTCGAAGGTCATAGTTATATAGATGAATCGATGATTACAGGTGAACCTGTTCCTGTGGCAAAACAAGTGGGCAATCAAGTTGTAGGCGGTACCATCAACCAAAATGGCACACTAAATATTCGTGCTACTGCCATTGGTGAAGCTTCGGTGTTGGCGCAAATTATTCGTATGGTCGAACAAGCGCAAGGCTCTAAATTACCTATTCAAGCCTTGGTGGATAAAGTGACCATGTGGTTTGTACCTGCCGTGATGTTATTGGCTGCACTTACTTTTATTGTGTGGTTTATTTTTGGCCCAGAACCTACCCTAACCTTTGGTTTAGTCAATGCAGTCGCTGTTCTAATTATTGCCTGCCCATGTGCGATGGGTTTAGCCACACCGACTTCAATTATGGTGGGAACAGGTCGTGGCGCAGAAATGGGCGTGCTGTTTCGTAAAGGCGAAGCTTTGCAGCTTTTGCAAGATGTTAAAGTGGTCGCGGTGGATAAAACAGGAACGCTCACCGAAGGCAAACCAACATTAACCGATTTTCATGTGCAATCGGGTTTTGATGCAGATCAGGTCTTTGCACTTTTGGCATCGGTAGAAGCGAAATCTGAGCATCCCATTGCATTGGCGATTGTGCAAGCTGCAACAGAAAAGCAAGTCAGTTTACTGCCTGTTACCGAATTTGACAGCATCACAGGTTCAGGTATTGAAGCACTGGTGAATGGTCAACGTATTCAGATTGGTGCAGACCGTTATATGCAACAAATTGGGCTAGATGTTAGCGCTTTTAATGCAGAAGCTGCACGTTTAGGACAAGAAGGCAAAACACCAATTTATATGGCGATTGATCAACAACTGGCAGCCATTGTTGCCGTTGCAGACCCAATTAAAGACACGACTTTTGCTGCTATTGCGGCGTTGCATCAACTGGGTTTAAAAGTGGCGATGATTACGGGAGATAACCGACATACGGCTCAGGCAATTGCTGCACGTTTACAGATTGATCATGTGGTGGCCGAGGTTTTACCTGAAGGCAAGGTCGATGTTGTACGTGAATTACAACAGCAATTTGGACGTGTGGCTTTTGTGGGTGATGGTATTAATGATGCCCCTGCTTTGGCACAAGCCGATGTTGGAATTGCGATTGGTACAGGTACAGATGTTGCGATTGAAGCAGCCGAAGTTGTATTGATGTCGGGCAATTTACAAGGTGTGCCCAATGCAATTGCTTTGAGTAAAGCCACTATCCGCAATATTCGTCAAAATCTGTTTTGGGCATTTATTTATAATATTGCCTTGATTCCAATTGCTGCAGGCGTGCTATACCCGTTTGCAGGTATTTTGCTCTCGCCTATTTTTGCTGCGGGCGCGATGGCATTATCTTCAGTGTTTGTATTGGGTAATGCGCTCCGTTTAAAATATTTCCAAGCAGCACAGATTTAAATGCAACATACAAAAGGGTTTAGAAGATTGCTCTACGCCCTTTTTATGAGAGAAGTCACATGAATATTGGTCAAGCCTCTAAGCTATCGGGTATTTCCAGCAAAATGATTCGTTATTATGAGCAAATTGGTTTACTGGATACCGCCAAACGCTCTGCTTCGGGTTATCGGATTTATTCTGAGCAAGATTTAAAAACTTTGTCTTTTATTAAGCATGCACGGGATTTGGGGTTTTCTTCTGAGCAAATGAAAGAATTGCTAGGTTTATGGAAAAATGCTGACCGACAAAGTGCAGAAGTGAAGCAACTCACGCTTAAACATATTGAAACCTTAAAACAGAAGATTACGCAATTACAGGAAATGGCGAACTGGTTGCAAAGCTCTGCAGATCATTGCTCTGGCGATGAACAGGCAGATTGTGTGATTTTGAAAGATATTGAATTGGGGAAGTGATTTGGAATTAAGCTTCCCCCATTCAAACAAGACCTGACAGTTATCCACTTGTTAGAAACCATTGTTGTATCTGTCAGCTTAAATTTAACTTAGGAAATCTACATCCCTATCTTTTTAATACATAGCATAAAAAAACTCACACTTTGGGGAAGTGTGGGGGGAAACTTGGAATATCTGTTACTTTATGGGAGCGTATTATATATAAACACAATTTGAATTGATAGATATTCTAAACAATTTACGAGATAAATTTAACACTTTTTAAGAATCTCTCCGATAAACTGCACAACAATCAAGTTTTAGCACTATTCATTACGCATATTTTAGCGCGGTAATTCATACCCTTTTTCATTAATTAAACGAACCGCAGCATCACAGACTTCTGCATCATAAATTGTACCGTGTCCACGTATGACTTCTGCAAGTGCGACATCTACCCCTAATGCGAGGAGAAATAAATGACTTTAAGTCAAATACGTCTGGCGATACTAAGTCACGAGATAATTTAGGCATACTTTACCCTGCACCCAACCGATGAATGGTTTTTAGACTGACTTCGCTCACTACAGGTACCACAATATTCTGAAAAGACATCACGATATTTCCTATTTACTTGCAAGCCTGATTGAATCAATCTCTTTTATCATCTTACAAGCTATTGATCATTTTTTAAGGCATTTAAAGGTTGAAATTTAAGGAAATTTTATAAAAAACTCCAAGCTCAAACTCAAAAACCACATTACGACTTCATCTATTTTGTGAAATACCTCTCATTTTTAAACGATAAATTTTTTAGAATGATTTATGCTATATCACACATCAATAAACGAAAATTGAATAACAAGAGAGTTTGATCTATGCCACATTCTTACCACCTCGAAAAACACTATATTGAACGGTCTGGATGGTTACGTGCTGCAGTATTGGGTGCGAACGATGGGATCATTTCTGTGACCAGTTTGGTCGTGGGGATGGCAGCCAGTGGTGCATCTTCTCAAACATTGTTAATTACCTGTATTGCAGGCTTAATTTCGGGCGCTGCTTCTATGGCAGCAGGTGAATATATTTCGGTGAAATCTCAACAAGACATTGAACAAAATGACCTTGCGATGGAAGCACGCGAATTAAAACTCAATCCAGAGCATGAGCTAAAAGAACTCACCAATATTTATATGATTCGCGGTTTAGATGCCGAATTGGCAGAACAAGTCGCCATACAACTGACTGCACACAATGCTTTAGATGCCCATGCCCGTGACGAAATTGGTATTTTAGAACACACCTCAGCGCAGCCATTTATGGCAGCTTTTTCGTCGGCATTGGCATTTACTGTAGGTTCATTATTCCCGTTGGTGTCTATTTTACTCTTACCTGAACATCTGTTAGACAAAGGCGTAATGTTGGTTGGTGTAATTAGTCTAGGGGTTATGGGTGCGCTTGCCAGCTATGTCGGTGGTGCAAGTATGTGGAAAGGCGCATTGCGTGTCATGATCTGGGGTATTGTCGCCATGGTATTCAGTGCGTGGATTGGTTCAATGTTCCATGTCGCTGTGGCTTAAAAAATCTAGGAAATTCAGTGTAAATCTCTGCCCTATCTTTGGATAAAAATATATTCAGAGATAGGGGGAAACTTCAGAAATAGCGTGAATGAGCAGCTTGCCCATACAAAGTTTACATCTCTAAAATTTCTTCTATCTTCAAAATTATTCCAATAAACCCCACAACATATTTAGCCCACAATTTTAAGTCCGTTTTAAGTTTCAAATTTTAAGCTAAAGCATCTTAAGGTCTTTTGAATCATTGACGATGTCTAAACAGCCCCAATCACCACTTGCTCCGTCTTTCTTTGCCCGACTGCGCTTTTGGCAAAAACCGATTTCTTTATTCTATTTCAATCTACTGCTTGCCCTATGGTTAGGCTTGGTATTGAACTATGGATTTTATGAGAAAATTCAACAATTCACACCTTATCAGGGCATTAAAGCCATAGGCTTATTGATTGCAACTGTGATCGTCATCGTATCGGCGTATCATCTGTTGCTGCAATGGCTAAACTGGCGTTGGAATGCCAAAATATTAGCCAGTATTTTGATTGTAGTCGGTGGATTCAGCGCTTATTTTGTTAATAGCTTGGGCGTAGTGATTACCGCAGACCAAATTCAAAATATGCTGCAAACCGATGTACGTGAAGTACGTGATCTTTTGTCTGTACGCTTAGTGGTTTGGAGTGTGCTGTTTGTACTATTGCCATTGGTCTTGGTGTGGTCTGTTAAAATTCAGCCGACTCATTTTGCCCGTCAATTACTGCAAAAGACTTTAGGCAGTGTAGTTTCGATTGTGCTGATTTTGGGTTTATTGTTCTGTTTTTATGTGGATTATGCTGCAATCTTCCGCGAGCATCGTGATTTAAAAGGCATGCTTTCTCCACAAAATGCGATTGCCTCTAGTCTATCGTATTATAAAAAGAAAGCACCCAAACAGAATTTGCCGCTGCTGCGCTATGGTGAAGATGCACATTTAATTCAACGTGCGCAAACAGGCACAGCACCCAAAATTATGCTGTTGGTGGTTGGTGAAACTGCACGTGCCGAAAGCTTCTCGCTGAATGGCTACGCAAAAAATACCAACCCTGAACTCTCTAAGCTGCCTGTGATTAATTTCACTCAAGTCAGCTCTTGTGGTACAGCCACGGCTGTTTCTGTGCCGTGCATGTTCTCGGGGATGCCACGCCAAAATTATGATGAACAACTGGCAAGTCACCGTGAAGGATTACTGGATATTGCTCAGCGTGCAGGTTATCAAGTCACTTGGATTGATAACAATTCAGGCTGTAAAGGTGCCTGTGATCGGGTGCAGCAATATCAAATTCCTGCAGAACTAAAACAAAAATGGTGTGATGCCAGCGGTGAATGTTTAGACGAAATTTTAGTAGACAGTTTACAGGCTTATCTTGCTCAACTGGACCCGAAAGACACGCGCTCACATTTAATTGTATTGCACCAAATGGGCAGTCATGGACCTGCTTATTTCAAACGCTCAACCGCAGCTTATCAACCCTTCCAACCGACGTGTAACAGCAATGCGATTCAGGGGTGCAGTGCCGATGCCTTACGCAATACCTATGACAACTCGATTGTCTATACCGACCATGTTTTAAGTCAGTTGATTCAAACTTTAGAGCAACAAAAAACTATCAAACAAGTTTTTGGTATTTGTCTGATCATGGAGAATCGACAGGCGAACATGGTTTATATTTACACGGCGCACCGTATTCTATGGCACCCACTCAACAAACTCATGTACCGATGCTGATGTGGTTTTCAGAAACTTGGCAACAACAAAATGCTGCGCAAGTGAATTGCTTAAAAGCACAACGCCAAACAGCATTGAGTCAGGACAATCTTTTCCCAAGTTTATTGAGCTTACTAGATGTAAAAAGCCAAGTGATTGATCCGAAAAATGATATGCTGAATCAATGTTCTGCCCCATCTACCACTCAACCGCAGCACGAGTCATCACATGCCTAAAATATTAATCATTGAAGATGATTTTATGATTGCCGAATCGACCCAGACCTTGCTCAAGCTACAGCAATTTGATGTTACTTGGGTGAATAACGGGATGGATGGCTTAAAGCAATTACATCAACATGATATCCAGCTGGTGTTGCTGGACTTAGGCTTACCCATGATGGACGGCATGCAGGTATTAAAAAATATTCGCCAGTTACATCCACAATTGCCCGTGCTGATTATTTCTGCGCGTGATCAATTGCAACAACGGGTTGATGGTTTGAATCAGGGCGCAGATGATTATCTAATTAAGCCCTATGAGTTTGATGAATTACTGGCGCGAATTTATGCCCTACTCAGACGCAGCGGTACACAAAATCCAGTGAATAATACTGCGCATATTTTAAGTTATGGCGATTTAGTCTTAGATACCGAACAACATTTGGCAAAATTCAAAGGTGAATATATTGAACTGTCGAATCGTGAATGGGCAATTTTAATGGCTTTGCTCAGCCACCCTAATAAAATTTTCTCTAAAAGTAATTTAGAAGATAAATTATATGATTTTGACAGTGAAGTCAGCAGCAACACCATTGAAGTCTATATTCACCATTTACGCGCCAAACTTGGCAAGGACTTTATTCGTACCATTCGTGGTTTGGGCTACCGTTTAGGGCAAATTTAATGCAATCCTACTCTTTGCAAAAACGTCTGATTGTTTATGTTTCTATCTTTAGTGTCATGTTGGGCTGCGTTTTGGTATTTGCAGCCTATCGAATTGCCCTAGAAGAAATCAATGAAATTTTAGATGCTCAAATGCAAAGTTTGGCAGAACGCATTGCAGCGAACCACCCAGAACCTACGCGAAGCCAAATCAATTTAAATCAAAAATATAGTGAAGAAGACTTATTTGTCGATATTTGGGCGTATGCTGATGCAACGCCACAATTACACCCTCAAGATGTATTACTACTACAGCCTGTAGAAAAACCGGGTTTTTATAGTCATCAAACTCAATCTGAATTGTGGCGTACTTATATTTTGCCGCAGGAAAATCTGCAAATTCAAATTAGCCAGCAAAACTCTGTGCGCCAATATTTAGCTTTAGAGTTAGCAGCAAATATGTTTATTCCCTATGCACTATTTTTACCCTTTGCATTATTGGCTTTAAGTTGGCTAATTCGCCATAATTTTCGACCTCTAAATGACTTTAAAAGTGAATTGGCACGTCGTAAAGCGCAGGATCTCAATCCAATTAGAATGCTGGATTATCCAGTTGAGCTTGCACCCACGATTCAGGAAATGAATCAGTTATTTACGCGAATTTCTGCCGCACAGCAGGAACAGCGCCAGTTCGTTGCCGATGCTGCACATGAATTACGTACCCCACTCACTGCACTCAATTTACAAGTACAAATTTTATTGCAGCAATTTCCACATAGTGATGCCCTCAATAATTTAAGCCAAGGGGTTTTGCGTTTACAGCATTTAGTCAATCAGTTATTAAGCTTAGCCAAGCAAGATGCCTCAGATAGTCTAATTGAAAACGATCAAACCCTATCTTTAAATCAAATGACCATTGCCTGTGTGGAACAACTTATTCAATTGGCATTGCAAAAAGATATTGATTTAGGTGTCGAACAACGCCAAGAGTTGAATATTCATGGGCAAAGTTCTGCTTTGCATTCCATTATTTATAATTTAATTGATAATGCGATTAAATATACGCCCAAACAAGGCGTGATCAATGTGACTATTTTTCAGCAAGAACAACATGCAATTTTGCAAATTGAAGACAGTGGTGCAGGCATTGACCCCGCACTATTCAATCAAATTCGACAGCGTTTTTACCGTATTCACAACCATGCAGAAATTGGCAGCGGTTTAGGTTTATCTATTGTAGATAAAGCCACCCAACGCTTAGGTGCAAGTTTAGAGTTTTCTAAAAGTGCCAGTTTAGGTGGTTTATGTGTGCAGGTTAAATTTCCGATGCGTTAAGATCGGGTTTTAATTTAGATTTTGATTGTGGCAATTTATGCGCCAAGAATGCATAGGCAACCACATTTAAACACCAAGTAATCCAGCCTGTCCAAAGATTATGACTAAAAAAATGTGCCCCGCGCATCATTTGCGCCCAGCCCATCCCCATGCCTAAAATACATGCTGCAATTAAGAAAAAATAAGCACGTTTAGGTTGAGCAACCCGATAAACAAAATACCCTACCAATAAAGCAAAACCACTTGAGGCATGCCCACCAGGAAAACAATGCCCTGCCGTTGCACTTAAATCCTACCAAACGCCATGCGCTGTGGCAATGCTCATATCCCACGGGCAAGCATGTGCCGACTGCGATTTAAGTATTGCAATCACACTGGTTGAAATCACCGCCATCCAAAAGAAATAGCCAAACTTCCAACGACGAGCACGTAATTTTTGAAATCTGAAAGACAGCAACCAAGCCAGCAAATAGCTCAGATATACTGCAATCAGGATATATTTGACATAACGATGATTTAATTCAGCCAATGCCCAATTTTGTCGCAGTGGAAATTCTGCATGAGCATCCACAAAGGGTTGAATTAGGTGTAAATCTTGCGTGCCTGCAACGCTAAAAAAATTGAGCAATATCAGCAAACTCAGAAGGAGTAAAATTGCTTGAAGAAGTAAAAATTTTGAATGCTGATGCCGCATGAGGATTACTCAACTCACTATCTATTTTAAAGTCTGTCTTATGCTTTTTTGAAGGATTAAGCAGGAATCAGGCATGCGCCCCAAGTCAATGTGATAATTGCCAAAGCAACAAATTGCGCTGCACTGCCCATATCTTTGGCATTTTTAGACAAGGGGTGTTGCTCCATCGAAACACGATCGACCACGGCTTCAATAGCAGAGTTAATCAGTTCGACAATGATGGCAAGTAAACACACCACAATCATGAGCACTTGTTCAACACGACTGACAGGCATGAAAAAACTGAGCGGGATCAGCAGTAAATTAATCAGAATGATTTGCCGAAATGCCGCTTCATTTTGAAAGGCGGCTTTAAAGCCTGCCAAAGAATAGCCTGTGGCATTCAAAATCTGTTGTAAACCAGAAGTGCCTTTGTAAGGAGAGCGTGGAAGCATAGTGAATCTGATTTGAAATAAATCGGATGTTAAGTGGTTTAGCTTAAAATTGGCTTAACTATAACCTTTTGAGACTATTAAATTAAATCGGTGTAATATGTAACATTATGAGTGCCCTATTGAATAATAAGACTCCATCTAAAGTAAGCTGTAAATACCATCAATTTCTTATTGTTGAATCTAAGGTTGTATCAATTGCTCGGCTTCAACTTGCTTAATATCAAAATCAGGACTTTCTTTGGCTTGAATAATTTGCACAGGAATAAAGCGCACTTGAACCACACTTGGTTTTCCACGTGGGTCTTGTGCTAATTTTTGATTCAATGCAGAAATCTGTTGAGGTTTTGGCGCTATATCTCCACGCAAGACTACGCGAATTAAAGTCATCTCTTTACGCCGATCAAACTGCACCGTATCAATCAAATTATTATGTTGATTAAATTGACTTTCAATCAAGCTTTCTACCTGATGTTCATACATCTGTTTATTTAACATCATCATAAAGTTAAAGCTTAAATAGATACCCAGCGCAAAAAGTACTAAAAGACTCACGATATTTCTTTTAATAAATTCAATTACTGTGCTATTTACTTCTTCATCTGAACCGCGTCTAAAACCTGCTGCCCATAACACCAGTGAAGAACTAATTTGAATAGCAACAATATTGGTCAGTGCCAACAGCAGAGCATTTGCTGCATGTTTCCATTCCAGATGCGCAATTAATATGCCACTTGCAACCAGCGGCGGTACCAAAGCAGTCGCAACTGCAACGCCAACAACAGCCACAGACAGACGTGGTGAAACGGCTGCAAATGCCCCTGCTGCACCACCCGCAAGTGCAATCATTAAATCCATAATGGTAGGCTGAGTTCTAGACAGAATTTCATGGGTGATAGGTAAGTTAATATTGATAAGACCTAAAATGATGCCAATACTGACAATCATCGACACACCTAAAACTAAGGTTTTAAATGCTGTTTTAAAAAACAACCATCGATTATCAATAAATGCTAAAGCCATACCTGAAATAGGGCCTAGCATCATCGCAACCAGCATTGCACCAATCACCACTGCGGCTGAATTTGACAATAAACCATAGCCCGCAATAATCGCTGCCAAAGCATTCATTATAAAAAAGGTTTTGCTTGGTAAGGCATCCGCTTGAATGTTCAACCGTACTTGTTTATGATCAATTTTTTTAGAATTTTCGCGCTCCGCCTGTTTGTATTTCAGCTTTTCTTTCAAAAGTTCATATTTTTCTTGTTCAGGACTGTCTTCAACCACTATCGTTGGATCTTGATCTTTTTCCAAAGCATACCTCCGTGTCAGCTAAAGAAGAATCTTTCCAAATCCTCATACGGCCGTAGACTTTGTGCAATTACGCCCATCATGTTTAGCTTCATACAATTTATTATCTGCAAGTTTCAGTACATCAGAAACATCTTCTGCATCTCGAGGCCAAAAAGCGATGCCAACAGAGATGGTGATTTGACCCATCTGATTAATCGTAGTTTCCTGCATGGTTTTTCTAAGCCGCTCTGCAGCTTTGTACGCCACATTTGCATCTGCAGTCGTCATTAAAACCAGAAATTCTTCACCGCCACTACGACAGCAAATATCCTGTTCCCTAAAATTAGTTAGCATTAGTTGCGCTAGCGTTTTAAGTACCACATCACCCTGATCATGCCCATACTGATCATTAATTTTCTTAAAAAAATCAATTTCAATGGCTAATACTGCAAACTCGGTACGAGTCTCTAGCAGTTCATTTAAAAATAATTGCATACCACGACGGTTATATAAACCTGTCAACGGGTCCGTATTGACACGATGTTTTAACTCCGCAATCCGATGACTAAAGGTTTCCGAACTCATTAATAATGAGGTTCTAAACTTTAAAACCTCGAAATACCATGGATCAATTTCTTTAATTTTATTTTCAATGTCCGCATGATTAAGCATACTTGCCATACGTGCCAGGCGGTTCAAAGGAGAAGAAATAAAGCTTGAGATATACCAAATCAATAAAAAAATAAAAAAGTAGAAAATGAAGATTCCAATCGATACTTTTGAAATCAGCGTATACGCTTGTGCAAGTAAATCCTCTGTGGGCTGCTGAGAAACTACAATCCAATTTACACTTGGAATATGTGCAAAACCTGCTAAATTATCTATACCTAAACTATTTTTTAAACGGATTGAGCCATTTTTATGCTGATTAATATAGTCTAAACCCGTATTGTTGATAATTTTTTCACCAATCCGCTTTTTATCTGGATGAAAAATAATACGATTATTTTGATCAATCACATACATATAACTTTTTTTATAATCATACTGTGTATTGAGCATGGTATTGATCAAGTTCTTCTTCTGTAAATAAATCGTACCACTGATCATGCCTAAATATTGATGTTTTGCATCATGAATAGGTTGTGACATCATGACAACTAAATTATTAGTTACTGACCAATAGGGAGATGAAATATAAGTTTTCTTTTTCTCAATAGATTCACTAATACCAACAGAACTATAAGCATGATTAAAATTAAGTTTTAATGTGTTAGGTGCATAAGCTAAAATATGTTTATTCTGCCCTAGCAATAAAACACTATTAAAATTATTGGATTGATTTTTTAAGCGTTGTACTTCTTCTTTTCTAACTTGTGTATTGTAAAAATTTTTTTCTAATAAGCGTGCACTATAATCCAACTCTTGAATCATATCTGAAAAATGTTGATTGGCACTGGTGGCAATTTTTTCTGCATATTTTTCATTGATCGAAAGTGAATTTTGAATTAATTGTTGTTTAATTACATAATTTAAAATAAAAATACTTACGACAAATAAGCCTGATACACTTAAAATTGTGGAAATTAAAATAAGTTTACGCAGATCCAATCCGAGTCGTAGTAAAAAATGTTTCAACAGCTCCTACCCCAAAAAATTAAACAACTGTGACAAGTATCTATTTTAACACATAATTTTACAACTCAATCACATATTTGAAAGCAATACAGTTGAATTTTAGTTGTGAATTTTTGATGTTCAATTGCACAAATTAGATAGTTCGTTTGTTGCTGACCACCAACTAAATCAGAAATATATCCTCTAAATACAATTTCTACCACACACTTCCTAAGAATGCACCGACTAATAACAAATAATGACAACTTGAATTTTTCGTTCTTATTTTTTGCTGAAAACCTTGTCTATTCGATAAATTTTTTGGGTCAATGACTCATAAAATTACAAAAAACTATTATCTTTTTTTGCTTTAAATTTACATAACCACTTAATAAATAGGTTTTTTCTTATATTTAAGCAATATTTTAATTTAAGCGGTTGCTCATTTTTAACAGTCTTTGTTGTGGACGCATTAGCATCAGGGCAAATTCCCATGATCATAACTCAACCTCAAACTCTACTCAGTACACCTATAGAATGCGCTGCTCAACAAACCCTTTATGTGCCAATACCTTGGTCTTATCCTGCACAAGCATAGTAACAAAAATTTCAATATTAAAACCTAAAATGGTCGCTGCGTCGATTTTAGTCATAAAATCAACTTAGCTTTCAGAATTCGCAATGTCATGATGCTACTCATCCACATTTTATTTTCCATCCTGATCAAAACATTAGCGTGCAAGGCAAATGCCTAAATATGGCATGAAAACAGAAACATGGTGATGCTGAAGTTATTGCTTATAACTTTAATGGACAAAGTAACCAAAATGGTATCTCGATAGTCAGTGTATTCGTAGTGCTGATACAGGCGAATGTTGAGACATTTATATGGAAAATTGAAAATGTATAGCTGCAATCTAAATCGTGGTCAGAAATTCAATTTTATTGCATTACAAATAAAAATCACTCATCCGATTAACCTAGTCTTTTCATTTAAAGATGGGGGAATTAGTGAATGATGATTTAAAAACAACTTTAAAAAAATTTAAACACCATTAATTAAGGATGCTGGCTAAACAAATCAAAAATCACTTTTCTTAACCACTGATGACAGGTTTGGTGATGACAAGACGTATGCCAATACTGTCGTACAGGATAAGTTGGAAAATTCAACGGCGCACTTACTACTTGTAAATTCCCACGTGCCAACAATACCTCACTTAAATAATAAGGTACTGTCGCAATCATATCGGTTTCTTGCACAATTAAACCAACGCCCAAATAACTTGGGATACTCATTAGAATATTACGTCTTAAACCACGATTGCTTAATTCATTTTCAATATGGTAGTGACCTATACTGGTATCTACATCGACATGCGATTCACGAATATAAGCTTCAACATCTAAACTTTTTTCACAAATACGTGGATGATCTTTACGACTAATCACCACATAATATTGTAAAAATAATTGCTGCTGATAAAAACCCTGCTCTAACTCAGGTAAAAAACCAATCGCAAAATCAATTTCACCATTTGCCATTTGATAACTGGTTTCACGGGTAATAGGACGAATTTTAATCCGCACTGAAGGTGCATATTTTTTTAAAAACTTGGTCAGTTTTGGCAATAAAACCAAATGCGAAACATCGGTCATTGCCAAGGTAAATAATTGATCGGAATGTGTCGGATCAAAATCGACTTTAAAATTATTGACCGTTTCAATTTTATTAATAATTTCACTAATCGGTGAAAAAATCTGTTTCGCCAACTCTGTAGGCAACATTTCATTGCCAACCCTTAAAAATAATGGGTCATTAAAATGCTGACGAATCTTATTTAAACAGTTACTAACCGCAGGCTGACTCATGCCCAACGCATCTGCGGCAGCAGACACATTTTTTAATTTATACACATAATAAAAAATCTGTAGCAGTCTGCTATCTAACTTAAACATATCCATCTATCCTTAGAATCAGTTTCACTGCTCAGTTTTCATCTGTATTCAACGCCAAGCTTTTAATTTTGAGCTATGTCCAATGCCCACATTAAAACAATTGGTCGGGTCCAATTTTTGATAATGTTGCTTCAGGGCAGGCTTCGCCACATATAAATGCCCAACATTATGTTCTGCAGGATACTCTGCCCCACGTGCATCTAGCAATGACCACATTTGATGTTCCATTGCCAATGGGTCTAGACCTTTTTTAATAATATAGTCCTGATGAAAGACATGACATAAAAAATGACCATAATACAACTTATGAATAATCGCCTGCTCCAACTCTTCGGGCAAGGTTTCAACCCATTGCTGATCATTACGTCTTAACGCAATATCTAAAGCAACAATGTCTTCCACTTCATTTCGATGTGTATCACGATAACGGATTGCAGCACCTGCCACTGCAAAGCGATGCAGAAAAGCCTTGCGGCCTTCATCTTCATTACATAGAAAAAAACCGCCGGAATTGCGCGTGATAAAATAATCCATTAAAAACTGCTGTACTGCCGCAACATCTTGCTGCTCAATGCGCAAAATTAAATGATGTTCATACAAATCACGAAATTGGTTCATGCGTTCTGGTAAATGATTTGGCAGTAGTTTCGTGAACATTTGCAAAACTTTATCCGACAATCCACGCATGCCCCAACGGGTTAGAAAACCATCAACTTTATCTTTCATGGCAAAAGCTGCAGGTACTTTACTGGTGCCAAACTTCTCGATAAACAAGAAGCTGTCTTTGCCATATTCTGCACCAATGTCATAGGCATCTCGATGAATATACTCGCCAGCAATCGGTACACGCGGCAAATCACGTAATAAAAAACGGCGAATCGCGGTTAAATCATCCTGCTGATTGCTGCCGATATAAAACACCTGACTCGGAATTTTCTCAAATGTATCCAAACGCACTGCAAACACACAGACTTTACCTGCCGAACCCGAAGCTTCAAACAAACGGCTCGGGTCGGCATTAAACCGTGCAGGCGTATCGGCATCGACTTGGGCAACATCATGCACGTAACGCTGATCTGAAGCACAACAATGTTCCGAATATTCAATATCTTCAGGGCGATATTGTTGTTGCTCAAGTTTGGTTAAAATTTCTTCTGGCGAGTTCCCTAAATTCACCCCCAAATGATTGATGAGTTGCAACTCGCCCAGTGCATCGACTTGTGCATATAAGGCCAACTCAGTATAGGCAGGACCACGTCTGACCAATGCACCACCTGAATTATTACATACCCCGCCCAACACTGAAGCGCCAATACAAGATGAACCAATGACTGAGTGTGGCTCACGCTGATGCGGCGCCAATTGCTGTTCCAAAGCATCCAATGTTGCACCAGGCAAGCAAATCACTTGCTTGGCATCGTTGATGAGCTGAATACCTTTTAAACGTTGGGTGTTGATCAAAATTACAGGACGATCATAGTCATCACCAAAAGGGGTAGAACCACCCGTGAGTCCAGTATTGGCGGCTTGCATAATAATAATGCAATCTGCTGCCACAGCCACTTGTAACACTTGCCACTGCTGCAATAAAGAACCTGGCGTGACCACCGCAAAAACCTGTCCTTCGCCAAAACGTCGCCCTTGACGATATAAACGAGTATCTGATTCATGGGTCAATACATGCGCTTTTCCCACAATATCGACCAAGTTTTTGAGGGTTGCTGCAGCATCAAATTGTGTTGCAGAAGAAATTGTCTGTGGCATAGTGTACAAGTCCTGAAACAAGGTGAAAAATACAATTAAGCGATTCAGCCAAATGCATCGGTTGATGGATTGATCGCTCCTGTTGGCAATTTAGCCTTTCAGTTCACGCTCAAGTTGTACCAAGCAATCTGAGTTAATCGCTTGAATGTTTTTAGCACCCGTTAAGGTCATTGCGACTCGCATTTCTTTATCAATCAATTCGAGTAAATTACTCACACCCGCCCCACCTGCTGCACCTAGTGCATAAATAAAGGCACGTCCGAGCATACAAGTATCCGCACCCATCGCCAACATGCGCACCACATCTAGGCCATTACGAATACCTGAATCCACTAGAATTTTTAGATCTCCTTTTACTGCATCGGCTATTGGCGGTAAAGCACGTGCAGTCGAGAGCACACCATCTAACTGACGACCACCGTGATTGGACACCACAATTCCATCAGCCCCAAAACGAACAGCATCCTTAGCATCTTCTGGGTCTAAAATGCCTTTAATGACCATTGGGCCATCCCAGAATTCACGAATCCACTCCAAGTCTTTCCATGAAATAGATGGGTCAAAGTTATTGCCTAACCAGCCAATATAATCTTCAAGTCCTGTTGGTTTGCCTAAGTATTTAGAGATATTGCCCAAGTCATGCGGACGACCTAGTAAGCCAACATCCCATGCCCAGTTTGGATGCATCACTGCCTGCATATAGCGGCGCATAGCAGCATTTGGACCACTCATGCCCGAATGTGCATCCCGATAACGTGCGCCAGGCACAGGCATATCTACTGTAAAGACCAAAGTTGAACAGCCTGCTGCTTTAGCACGTTCCAAAGCATTACGCATAAAACCACGGTCACGCAATACATATAATTGAAACCACATTGGCCGTGAAATGGCAGGCACCACTTCTTCAATTGGGCATACCGACACGGTAGATAAAGTAAACGGAATGCCTTTTTTGTCAGCTGCAACTGCAGCCTGCACTTCACCACGGCGCGCATACATGCCCGTTAAACCCACAGGTGCCAAAGCCACAGGCATTGACAAGGTTTCATTAAATAAGGTGGTTTCTAAACTCAAAGCCGACATGTCATTCAAAACACGTTGGCGCAAGGCAATCTGTGAAAGGTCTTCCACATTTCTTTTCAGCGTTTGTTCCGCGTACGCACCTCCATCAATATAGTGAAATAAAAATGGCGGTAAACGGCGTTTGGCTGCTTCGCGGTAATCATTCGCAGAAGAAATAATCATGGCGCTATCCTGTTTAATCGACTCGCACGCTGACGACGCGCATCTTCCTCGTCTATCATGCGTACTTGTTGAACTACAAATTCAATATGTCCACACACTGCCGTACGGGCAGCTTCTGGATCCTGGCGTTCAATTGCATCCATCACTTGAAAGTGCTGATCATGCAACTGATCGAAACGGTGGGCTTCGGTATAAACTTTACGTCTGCCCAAAACCACGTTGTATTGCAACAAATCAAATAAGCCGCGCATCATTTGAATGAGCACCAAATTGTGCGATGCCTCGGCAATTGCCAAATGAAACTTGGCATCGGCAATTGCCGCCTGATCGTCATCACCCAAAATCTGAAAATGGGCGATTTGCTCATAACAGGCGCGGATGTTTTGCAAATCTTCTGCGGTTGCTCGCTGAGCGGCATACCATGCAGTTCCGCCTTCAAGCACCATCCGCGCTTCCTGCACATCAAAACGATAAGCAGGGTCTTCATCAATCAGGTTACTTAAAGGCTGCACAATTTGATATTGCGACCAATTGGTAGGCAGTTGTTGCAAAAAAGTACCCGCTCCAACTTTGCTGACCAGCATGCCCTGACTGGTCAATTGCTGAATAGCTTCACGCAAAGAGGAACGGGAAACCCCGAGTTGTTCACATAACTTTCTTTCGGCAGGCAATCGGTCTCCGACTTGCATCTGATTTTTTTCAACCAGTGTGCGCAGGTCTTGTACAACTTTGTCGGAAACTTTCATGCGGCTGTCCTCTTGTGCATGTGGTTATGGAATCATCCATGGGAACACATAAGCTTGTAGAGTGATAATAATACCGATCATTACGGTGAACGTGATACTGTGTTTCACGGTAAAGCGGAATAAATCCGATTCTTTTCCGACTAAACCCACTGCCGCACAGGCAATTGCAATCGATTGTGGTGAAATCATTTTGCCTGTTACTCCACCACTGGTATTGGCAGCAACCAACAAGACTTCTGGTACACCAATTTGCTGTGCAGTTGTGGCTTGCAAGGCAGCAAATAAGGCATTGGCTGATGTATCTGAACCTGTCAAGAACACTCCAATCCAACCTAAAAATGGCGAGAAGAATGTGAAAGCATTGCCTGTGTGTGACAAAGCCAGTGCCAAAGTCGCAGACATGCCTGAATAATTGGCAATAAAAGCAAAAGCTAACACCATCCCAATCGAATAAATTGGTGTTTTTAGCTCGTTGATGGTTTCTGCAAAAGTTTTAACCGCTTCACGTGGTTTCATTTTTAAGTAAATGATGGTGATGACAGCCGCAATCATAATTGCAGTCCCTGTTGCACTCAGCCAATCGAACTTAAAGATTGCATCGTAGTCTTTAACTTCAGCAACCACAGGCGGCATTTTTTGCACCAATTGATGTAAAAATGGCACTTTGATGGAAATTACCCAGTCGTGCATTGCGCCATCTTTGGCAAATAAATCTTTAAACGGCTTGATGCTCCAAATAGTGACCATCACCGTTAACACTGCAAAAGGTGACCATGCTTTGACAATCTGACCCATGCTGTATTTTTGCTGTTGTTCTGCAACTAAGTTGGCATCCACTTTGGTGTCTGCATCGCTAAAACGGAAAATGTGTTTTGGCTGCCAGAATTTAAACAACACCGTTAAACTGACCAAAGATGCAATTGCAGCGGTAATATCGGGTAACTCAGGCCCTACAAAGTTAGAGGTCAAGTATTGTGCAATCGCAAAAGCACCACCACCCACCAACACTGCAGGCCAAGTTTCCTTAACACCGCGCCAGCCATCCATAATTGCCATAATCCAGAACAGTACAATAGGCACCATAAATGGCAACTGACGTCCAACCATCTGGCTAATTTCCATAGTTTCTACACCCGAAACCTGACCCGCCACAATAATTGGAATCCCCATTGCGCCAAACGCAACAGGTGCGGTGTTCACAATCAAACATAAACCCGCAGCGTATAAAGGTTTAAAGCCTAAACCTACCAACAAAGCTGCAGTAATTGCCACTGGCGCCCCAAAACCCGCTGCACCTTCTAAAAATGTCCCAAACGCGAAGCCGACTAATAGCATCTGGAGACGCTGATCTTCTGTAATCGAAAGAATAGATGAGCGAATAATGTTAAATTGCCCTGTTTTTACAGAGATTTTATATAAGAATAATGCGCCAATAATAATCCATGCGATTGGCCATAAACCGTAAAAAAAGCCATAGATCAATGAAGCAAAAGCCATTGGTGCAGGCATGCCATAGGCAAATAACGACACCAATAACGCCAAAATCACCGTAATTGTTCCCGCAACACTTCCCTTTAAGCGAAATACAGCCAATGCCAGAAAGAAAAAGATAATCGGGATTAATGCAATAAGACTCGAAATCCAAATATTTGCCATTGGATCGTAGATCTGTTGCCAATGTTGAAGCATTGTCATCTCCTTGAAATGCTCACTCAAACGTAAACATAGGTCTAAGCATATAGATAAAATTCTAATTTTGGTCTGACCAATATTAAGATAAAAATCAAAATACTCTTAATATTTGCAACAAATAATAGTTTTATACAAATAAATGTCAACATTGGTCTGGTTATTTATTTAAATGGTCATACCAATTTAAATAAAGATGATCTTTGTTCGCAGCATAAAAAATACGGTGAAGAAAAATTTAAACTTTGTTTTTTCTGTAGTTTTTAAAAGGAAGGAAAAACCAAATTTATTCGGCACAGCCTTATACAACTTTCGTCTAATACAGTAAAATACGTGTGCTTTCTTCTAAGATGAATTGAACGCTTGATCAAAGGAATCATGGATAAATTCAGCTCAAGTGGCCGCTATTCGGCTTAAAAACATGTGGATTAAAAGAATTTTTTAGACAAAAAAATAACGCCATTATTGACTGCAACAATGGCGTCATCGTGTATTTATAACAGCAACTCACACCTTACTGTGGCTTAACCTGTCACCACGTTCAGGCGCTTTAAACGCGAAATATGCAAATCAATTTGCCCTGCAATTTCAGGTAAAATTTGCTTTAAAAACTGGCTATAGTTCATTGCATCTTCTGCTCTTAATACGCCTGCTTGTACCAATTGTTCCTGCTGTAGCAACATACTTTGTACACGGTTTAAATCAGGCTTTTGCCCTTGGCTTAAACCTGTACTAATTTGCTTAAAGCCTAAATACAACTGATCACGTTGCTGGATTAATTGCTGCATTTCAACTGCAGATACCGCAGCACGCTCTAGCATAGCGTTTGTTTCCAGTACATTTTCAGATTCATCTGAATATAGACTTTGCGTTGTTTCTATCTCTGTGGAAGCCGTGTTCGGTTTCACCCACACTGTTTCCGAAACAGTCTTATTCGGTGGTTGAAACACATACACCACGGTAAACAACACCGCGACCGCCAAAACAAAAAAGCCAATACCGAGCCATCGAGTCCCATTCATGTGCATGCTCCATAAGCAAACCATCCTAAAATGCGCTCAATTCAAATATCGTCTTGAGCGCCTTAGCATGCTTTGCCTGTTATGATCGGCTTAAAAATTACGGCGTCGACCAATCGCTTGGTGCATAACCCAAACGCACTCGCTGTGGGTGATTCCCCACTGGCACACTGCGGACTTTTTCTCCCGTAGCAAAGTCAATCACCGTTACCACATCGGTTTCACTTTCTGAAATCACACAGCTTTTTCCATCTGGGCTACGGGTTGCCCAATATGGTTTACCTGCAGGAATCAGTTTGCCTGCTTTTAAACTCTGACGGTCTACAATGGTCGCGTAATCATCCATCGTGCCTGCCACACAGAGTTTTTCGCCATCTGCGCTGATGGATAAACCATGATGACGTGAATCATTTACCCATTTGCTGCGGTCTTTTGGAATTGTACTGCTGCCCGGTAATTGTCCAATACGCGTGACTTTATCGGTTTTTAAGTCGTATTCCACCAAACCATTAAAAAATGAAACCTGCGCATAAAGTTTGCTTTCATCTTTACTTAGCACCATAGGACGCACTGAGTTGGATAAATCTTTACGTCCAAAGGCATCTAACGCAGGTCGGAAATCAATTTTTTTCAGAACTTTATAATTGTTGGCATCGGCAATGGTAATAAAGCGCTTACCTTTGGTAAAATCTTGCCACTGTGCATCCATCGAAGTTTCTACGTTACCAATCGCAGAGTTTAAGATTTTCGTTCCACCTGCAAAGTAAATATTTTCGTGCGGCTTATCCCCTGTTGCAAAACGCCCCAATTCTTTACCTGTATGAATATCTAAAACATGCACCACATTACCTGACGATGCCGACACAGCAACACGTTGTCCATCTGGTGAAACCGCCATGTGGTCTGCGCGGAAACCTTCGACTGGCGTACGCCAATTAATTTTGCCCGTTTTAATGTTGATGGATACCACATCGGCAAAACTTGGACGTGAAGCCACAATCGACTGTCCATCTGGCGTGGAATACATATCATCCACCAACTGGTCATTGCCCTCACCTGCAGTTTGTTGAATGTAAGTGTAGGCAATCAATTTCACTGGATTTAAATGAATTTCTAATAAACGCTCTTTGCGGTCAGGAATCATATTGACCACACCCACTTTGCCAAAGTCTTGTGAAGGGTGAATCACCGTCACTGTGCCATCCCAGTTATTGCCGACAAAAAAGACTTGTTGGGTATTCGGTGGCTGCGGTAAATAGGTCGAATCTGCATAACTTTGTGCGCTGACACAACTTCCTAAAGCCAGCACGCCTTGAAGTAGATGTTTAAACACCTTGTTGGAATAATTCATGTTCTTGTTCTCCCTGAACAGCAAAATGAAAGTGTTGTTTTTGTTTTGGCTTGTGTTTTTACATATTTGTTGTTTTTAACTGAAGCCTGCCTAATCCATCTTGAAGCGATCTTGAAGATTGTTGGCGTGGCATTGATTGGGCAATAGCATAAGAGTTTTTGTAATTTTGCGTCTAGGGTTCGAGCTAGACTATCCGATAGCAGGTCAAGTTTCAGATAAACAGAAATACAGCATCACATCCTGTTAAAATGCCAAGTATGATAAAAGCTTGTTTTTGTCGATGAAATGACAGTAATCCCATACCCATTCAAGCATTTAAACTCAAGAATATAAGGATGTGCCGAGATGCAGTTGTTGGAACTTAAAACCTTGCGTAAACAGCTTCGACAACAGCGCAGAGCGGTCACGCGCACCCAACAGCAACACGCACAGCAAGCTGTTTTGCAGCGGCTAATACGACTGCCAAAATTTCAGTACGCAAAAAAAGTGGGTATGTATTTACATGCTTTTGGTGAAATTCATACACACCGCATCATTGAATATTGCTTCGCGCATAGCAAACAAGTGTATTTGCCCATGATTTGCAATATGAATCAACACTTGGTGTGGGTACAAATCACCCCACAACAATATCGTCAGCGTCGCTTTGCCCATCATCGTTTGGGGATGCAAGAACCAAGAACAAGTCGCGGAAAACACATCTCCCATTTAGATTTAGTCTTGATGCCCTTATTGGCTTGCGATACGCATGGCACCCGCATTGGAATGGGCGGTGGTTATTATGACCGCACTTTAGCCTCTGCCCCGCAGCATCCTTATCGCTTAGGGATTGCACATGATTTTCAGCTAATTCATACACGCTTGCCACGTGAAAATTGGGATCAACCTGTAGATGCCTTACTAACTCCACAACATTTTTTACAGTTTAAACGCACCTTGAAACGCTAAATTGATCATTTTGACTGAATAGATCAATTTAAAATCACATATTTAGCTACTTTTTAAACAATTTGTGTTGACCTACCCTTGTATTTTAAAAAATACCCATCACTATTAAAAACATGGCAACACCGTTGTCACTCATTAGGAGTGCCCATGTCTGAAATTATTATGAATCAAGAAACCTTAGAGCCTCAGGTTCCAAGTGTATTACCGCTTTTAGCGCTACGTGATGTGGTGGTTTATCCACACATGCAAATCGCGCTATTTGTAGGTCGTGAAAAATCGATCAATGCAGTTGATGTGGCTCGTAACAGTGACAATCTAGTATTTGTAGTTGCGCAAAAAGATTCGCTTACAGAAGAAATTGATCACGACAATTTATATCAATACGGTACTGTCGCGAAGATTGTGCAAGTTGTGAATCACGAAAATGATGAAAACTGTATCAAAGTTCTGATTGAAGGCTTATACCGCGCCAAACTCGAAAAAATTATTGATGAAGACGCGTATTTGACTGCAGAACACAGCTTGAGCCCAATGACTGTTGCGATGGATGAAAATACCCAAGCAACACGTTTGCAAGAATTACGTGCCTTATTTGCGCAATATGCAGAAGCAAAATTACGCAATGCACGTGAACTGATTGCTGCTGCCAATAAAATTGAAGATTTATTGCAGTTGTTGTTCTTTGTTGCAACCCGTGTGCCATTGAATATTGATGTCAAACAAAAATTCCTTGAGCACGATGAGTTTGAAGCTCACTTGACCGAGTTAATGACTTATTTATTGCAACAGTCTGAAGAACAGCAGATTGAGCAAACCTTGCATGACTCTGTTAAACGCCAGATGGAAAAAAATCAGCGTGAATACTTCTTGAATGAGAAGATGAAAGTCATTCAACGCGAACTGTCCGATATGAACGGCGGTGCGGAAGATGATGTCGCTGAAATTGAAAAACGTCTGGCCGAAGCAGACTTGCCAGAACATGTCCGCAAAAAAGCAGAAGCTGAGTTCCGTAAGCTAAAAGCCATGCAACCTGCATCTAGCGAAGCGGCTGTGGTACGTAACTATCTGGAAGTAATTTTAGATACGCCATGGAACAAAGCCAGCAAAGTCAGCATTAACTTGGCGAAAGCACAAGAAATTTTAGATGCCGACCATTACGGTTTAGATGAAGTCAAAGACCGTATTGTGGAATACCTTGCTGTGCAGTCGCGCGTGAAAAAACTCAAAGGTCCAATTCTGTGCTTAGTCGGTCCTCCGGGTGTAGGTAAAACCTCACTGGGTGAATCGGTTGCAAAAGCCACTGGACGTGAGTTCGTGCGCATGGCGCTAGGCGGCGTACGTGATGAAGCGGAAATTCGCGGTCACCGCCGTACCTATATTGGTGCGATGCCGGGTAAAATTGTGCAGTCATTGACTAAAGTTGGTGTGAAGAACCCACTGTTCTTGCTCGATGAAATTGACAAAATGGCACAGGATTACCGTGGCGACCCTGCATCTGCTTTGTTAGAAGTACTTGATCCATCACAAAACAACAAGTTTAATGATCACTATTTAGATCTAGACTTAGACTTGTCTGAAGTGATGTTCATTTGTACTGCCAACAGCATGAATATTCCAGAAGCTCTGTTAGATCGTATGGAAGTAATTCGTCTACCGGGTTATACCGAAGATGAAAAAGTGAATATTGCAGAACGCTATCTTGTCCCTAAAGCCATCAAAAATAATGGCTTGCGTGCTAAAGAATTGACGGTTCATGAAGAAGCGATTCGTGACATTGTGCAGCGCTATACACGTGAAGCAGGTGTGCGTAGTCTGGAACGTGAAGTGTCAAAAATTGCCCGTAAGGTGGTGAAAGAAGCAGTCAGCAAAAAAGCCAAAAACCTACAGGTAGATGTGACTTCACAAAACTTGCCTGACTACCTTGGTCCACACAAATTTGACTATGGTATGGCAGAAGAAGAAGCCGAAGTGGGTCGTGTAAATGGCTTGGCTTGGACTTCAGTGGGTGGTGAATTACTCACCATTGAAGTGGCAACCATGAAAGGCAAAGGTAATTTCATCACCACAGGTTCATTGGGTGATGTGATGCAAGAGTCAATCAAAGCCGCGATGACCGTTGTGCGTACCCGTGCCGACAGTTTAGGCATTGAAGCCAATGTATTTGCCGAAACCGATGTACACGTACACTTGCCAGAAGGTGCAACACCTAAAGATGGTCCATCTGCAGGTTTGGCATTGACTACGGCATTGGTATCTGCATTTACAGATATTCCAATTCGTCCTGATATTGCCATGACAGGCGAAACCAGCTTACGTGGTCGTGCAATGCGCATTGGTGGCTTGAAAGAGAAACTTCTTGCGGCACATCGTGGTGGTATCAAACTGGTATTTATCCCACAGGAAAACGTGCGTGACTTGTCTGAAATTCCAGACAATGTCAAAGAAGGTTTGGAAATCAAGGCTGTGAAAAGCATTGATGAAATCTTGCCTTTGGCACTGACCAGTATGCCTAAGCCTTTAACCAAGGCACCGATTGTGAAGCCAGTAGCAGCAGGCAAAGCCGCACGTCATTAAGCAAGTTACTCTGCTTTAAGCATAGAACATCTCAAAAGAGCACTTCGGTGCTCTTTTGTTGTATTTAGATTCTGGATTTAAAATAATTGAATAATTTTTTAATTATTTTTAAAATGGATAGTCTGTTTTTAATTCAATTTCCTTGAAAAATAGGCAAACCATCCACATATATAAATTTAAGATACATCGCGCTGTATGTTTCTTGTTTGGTCTATTTAGACCGATAAATTGATCAGACGCTTTTGATTGAAGTGTGCTTCATGGTCTGGTCATCCATATCTCCAGGTGGATGACCTTTTAACCGCAGTCCTATTTCAATTCAGGGCTGCGTTTTTTATGCGCTGCGATCAATCATCAAGGTGATAAAATCTGTGCAACCAAGCCATTCACGACATGTGCCATTTTTTCAAAATTTACTGTTTTTAAAGTATCACCTGTGGTATGGCGAAGTGTGCTGCGATAACTGCCTGTATCGGTAATTAAAATGGCAGGAATATCATATTTCCAATAATTTAAATGATCTGAAAAATCCATGCCCTTGACGAAAGTCGGTGCGACCACACGCTCACATTGCAATTGATTCAAACGCTGCATCGCATTGCAATAGCTTGCACTCATTTCACGTGACTGCATATTGCTCAATGCCGCAATAAAATTGCCATGACTTGGGTAAATCCACTTTAAACCGATTGGGTAATTTTGCACCAAATTTTTATCGTAATAACCAATCATATCCAGCACATACACCGCACGGATTTTTTCCTTTTCAGCCTGCACAGATTTGGCATGTATAAAACTGCCCATCGACTCGGTTTTAAAAAATGGTGGCTCTGCCAAGGTATAAAAAACAAATTCAACATTTTGACTAAGTTTATTCTTTTCCTGCGCCAAAATTCGTGCTGTTTCGATTACACCTGCAACGCCAGAAGCGTTGTCATTTGCCCCCTGCTGCTGCCCATAAACATCGTAATGCGCACCAAAAATCGTTTTTTGCGCAGCACCGATATTCAATTTGCACACCACATTGCGGTAGCTTTGCTGATTGACCACATAATTTTGAAATTGACACGGAATTCCAAATACTCGCATTTGTTCCCGAATCCATGCCGAAACCCGATTCAGTTCAATCACATTTTTATAATGACGATACTGTTCGGAATTACCCAAACCCTGCTGCCCAATCACTTGCTGCATATAGACTTGCAAATTGTTTGGTTCTGCCCATTGAGCCTCAGGCACAGCAAATGTAGCAGTGGTCATCAATCCCATACCCGCGCCCAATATCCATGAATATAACTGCTGACTTTGAAACGCGCGCATGCTGATAATTCCAAGACAAAAAAGACCAATAAGATTGCTGAGTATTAAAGCAACAGCCTGTTGGCAAATTCAATTGCAAATTGTGTCGTTACACAGCGCTTGTGTTGAATCATGGTTATAATGCGAGATTCTGATTGATCGCTACATGAACTCGCCTATGAAAATTCGCATTCTGACCATTGGACAAAAAATGCCTGCTTGGGTGCTGACTGGTTTTGAAGATTATTTCAAACGGATTCAGCCTTTTGTGCAGACTCAAATTGTCGAACTGCCAATGGCGAAACGTGGCAAAAATGATTCTGAGGCCGATATTCTAAAATATCGCCAAATTGAAGGTGATAGCATTTTAAATGCCATGAAAAACAATGAGCTGTTAATTGCCTTGGAAGTGGGCGGCAAAGAGTTCAGCACCGAAAAACTTGCAGAAACCATGAAAGGCTGGATGCTAGAAGGCAATGATGTCGTGCTTGCGATTGGTGGACCAGATGGTCACTCTGAAGCAGTACGTAAAGCAGCAGCATGGCATTGGTCATTATCCAAACTAACTTTGCCACACCCTTTAGTTCGCGTGATGCTGATTGAGCAGCTATACCGTGCTATGAGCATCAACCACAACCATCCTTATCATCGTGCAGGTTAAATCAACTTATTCAATTTGTACGTTGAGTTATCAAAATATCTTCAACTCAAACGACGTTGCAAAGCTGCAACATAGCGTTGAACAAAAGTACATTTCGCTATACACACTTTTTTGCGATGCTGTAGAACAGCAGGCTTTAGGGATCTAGGCATGAACTTACAGACATTACCCGGTTTATTTATCTCACATGGTTCGCCCATGTTGGCACTCAATCCTGAACAGGTCGGGCCTGCACTCAGCCGTTTAAGTGAAAATTTGCCAACACCGCAAGCCATTGTGGTGATGTCGGCGCATTGGGAAAGTAATGCACTGGAGGTCAACACAGGTATTCGCCCTGAAACATGGCATGACTTCCGTGGTTTTCCTGAAGCCTTGTACGCCCTGCGCTACCCTGCACCTGGATTACCTGAACTGGCAGAAGATATTTTGCAGCGTTTGGCTGATGCGGGCTTTGCTGCCCATGCCAACAGCACACGCCCGCATGATCATGGCGTATGGATGCCATTACTACACATGTATCCCGATGCCAATATTCCAGTGATTACCATTTCTTTGCCCATGAATATGAGCGCCGAACAGATTTATCACATTGGGCAAAGTTTAGCGCCATTACGTGAACAGCAAATTTTACTGATTGGCTCAGGCAGTATCACCCATAACTTACGTGAATTATCATGGAATACACCCAATGCGGCTGTGCCTGAATGGGCATCTAGTTTCCGTAATCGTGTGGTGCAGCATTTAAGTCATCGCAATTATGATGCAGTACTAGATTGGCAACAATTGCCACATGTAGCACGTAATCACCCAACCCTAGAACACTTTGCACCGCTGTTTTTTGCAATGGGTACGGGAGATCGATTTAACATTGTACATAGCAGCTTTAGCATGGGTTCACTCGGTATGGATATTTATCGTTTTGACTAACCGATAGCTCCGCTTATTTAAAATCTGACTTTTTAATTTCGATACATTTTGTTAGCAAAAGCTACGATTTGTATCCATATTTTTTGTTAATCTCTTGATTATAATCACGTTGAAACTTTAGCACATAGAATATAAACCAATGAAATTCAGTATTTTTGCGCTTGCCCTGCTCCCTTTGGCTTTAACTGCATGTCAATCTTCACATCTTCCTGCCACTTCAGGAGATCCGGCTATTTCTACTCTATCCACCACATTAAAAACGCCTACACAAATTTTGCCCGCTTATACCTGGGAACTTGATCGTGGGCTGCAACGCCCGATTGTTCTGAGCTTTGATCAACGAGGCAGACTAAGTGTAGCTTCTGGCTGTAATGGCCTTGGCACGAGCTGGACTGTTAAAGATAATACCCTGAGTACGGGTGACATGATGGGCACCATGATGGCATGTGATGCACCATTAATGGAACAGGAACGTTTTATCAGCCAGCTTCTGCAAAAGCGTAATATTCCGTTTAGTTTGGATCTAAATGATGCCAATCAGCCAAAACTGAGTATTACTGCAGCTGATGGTCAAAAATATGTCTTTACCGGAAAAATGACACCGGAAACCAAATACCAAGGTCAGGCAGAAACCATTTTCCTGGAAGTTTCGTCACAGACTAAAGCCTGTACGGGTGTAGCTCAGCAAACCTGCTTACAGGTGAAAGAAATCAAATATGATGAAAAAGGCTTAAAGACTCAGGTCGATAAAGACTGGACTTTATTTTACGATCAGATCGAAGGTTTTCAGCATTCATCGAATGAGCGTCAGATTATTCGGGTAAAACGTTATGAAATTAAAAATCCGGCAGCTGACCAGTCTAAATATGCCTATGTATTCGACATGACCGTAGAGCGTGAAGCAGTCAAAGGCACTCTATAACGATAAAATCGCAATATAAAAAAACCGAGGCATTCACCTCGGTTTTTTTTCAAGCTTAAACTCAGTCAGACTTAGAATACGCCTTGAGAAAGCATTGCATCAGCAACTTTTACGAAGCCAGCGATGTTTGCGCCGTCTACATAGTTCACGGTACCGTCTTCTTTCGTACCGAATTTTACGCAGTTGCGGTGAATTTCTTTCATGATTGCGTGTAAGCGCTCATCAACTTCTTCGAAAGTCCAGCCTAAACGCAATGCGTTTTGAGACATTTCCAGACCAGAAGTTGCTACACCACCGGCGTTAGATGCTTTACCTGGCGCATAAAGAATTTTCGCTTCAACGAATTTCTCAACCGCTTCAAGTGTAGAAGGCATGTTCGCACCTTCAGCAACACAGATTACGCCGTTTGCAAGAAGCGCTGCTGCATCATTCGCATCAAGTTCGTTTTGAGTCGCACATGGAAGCGCGATATCACATTTAATACCCCAAGGACGTTGACCTTCAAGGTATTCAAAACCGTGCTTAGACGCAAATTCAGAAATACGACCACGTTTTACGTTTTTAAGTTCCATCACTTCAGCAAGTAATTCTGGCGTGAAACCTTCTTTCACGTACACAGTACCATTCGAGTCAGAAAGTGAAACTACTTTCGCACCCAAGTACATTGCTTTGTCTGCAGCAAATTGTGCAACGTTGCCTGAACCAGAAATCGCAACGACTTTATCTTTAAAGCAATCGCCACGAGTCTTGAGCATTTCCTCAGCGAAATACACAGTACCGTAACCTGTAGCTTCTGGACGCGCCAAAGAACCACCGAAAGACAAGCCTTTACCTGTGAATACACATGAAGTGTCATTGCTGAGCTTCTTCATCATACCCGCCATGTAACCCACTTCACGACCGCCTACACCAATATCACCCGCAGGAATATCCGTGTTAGAACCTAAATGACGATATAACTCGATCATTAAGGCTTGGCAGAAACGCATAATTTCGCCTTCAGACTTACCTTTAGGGTCAAAGTCTGAACCACCTTTACCACCGCCCATTGGCAATGTAGTCAAAGCATTTTTAAAGGTTTGTTCAAAACCTAAGAATTTTAAAATAGAAAGGTTCACTGATGGGTGGAAACGCATACCACCTTTAAATGGACCAATTGCTGAGTTGTACTGTACACGGAATGCACGGTTTACGTGGGTTTGACCTTGGTCATCTACCCAAGAAACGCGGAACTGAATTGCACGCTCAGGCTCAACCAAACGCTCAAGCAAACCATGTGCTGCATATTGAGGGTTCTTTTCAATGAATGGCCAAAGACTGGTCATTACTTCTTCTACAGCTTGTAGAAACTCTGGTTGATGTGCATCACGTGTTTTAACGTAATCTAGGAATTCGTTAAGGCTGTTGTATTTCAACGCTTAATCCTCAGCAGAAAATGGATCAAAATTGGTCAAAATTTCAATCAATGATATATTTTGGCGCAAAATATTAAATATCTTTTGTTAACAATCTACAATAGTTTTTTTCAAAAAACTTTAAAACATTTGTATTTTCATAAATTTAACTTATTTTTTAGCGTGTTAAGCCCATAAGTTAATGTAACAAATTAATTCATAGTTTTGAGCATTTTTGCCCAAAAAGCTAGCAATTGTTGTTCTTAATTTGCGCACAAGCCTAAAAGCAAAAATCGTGCTAAAATCATCGACCTAGAATTTTCCCCTAGCCTTATCTTCCGTTTTTCTGCTGCTGTTTAAAGTGGCATTGGTTTGTCCATGAATTCGCAAATTGCTCTGATTCAAAATATTGATGCGCTACTCCCTCAAACTCAATGTGGCTTATGTGGTCACCGTGATGGCTGTTTACCCTACGCCAAAGCGATTGCAGAAGGCGAAGCGGCCAATAAATGCGTACCCGGTGGACAACCTGTTGCAGATGCACTAGCAAACTTACTGCAACGCCCTGTATTGACCGCAGAAGCCAGTGTTTGGCCTGTGCAGGCAGATGGACGCCCACAGCGTATGAAAGCGCTAATTCGTGAAGATGAGTGCATTGGTTGTACCAAATGTATTAATGCCTGCCCTGTCGATGCCATTTTAGGCTCAGGCAAACTCATGCACAGCATTTTGACTGATTTATGTACGGGCTGTGAATTGTGTATTCCGCCTTGCCCTGTCGATTGCATTGACTTGGTAGAAGATACACAACCCCTGCTTTCTGATAGCGCACGAGTGGCAGAACAGAATGATTTACGCCAACGCTACTACGCCCACATACAACGTGAAGAACAACGTCGTCTGCACCGTAAAGGCCCTGTGGTACGTGCAGAAATTGATACCGAACTGTTTGCTCAATTTTCTGCACAAGCCGATGCTGCTGTGCCTGTGATTGAATTGCCTGTGCAAAAAAATGAACAGATTTCCACTGCCGATGCACAAACCACCATCGAACTGGCAAAATTACGCACACAAATTAAAAAACTCGAAAAACAACTCAGTGTGCGTGACGATGAGAAAAAACGGCTATTACTAACCAATTTACAACAACAGTTACGTGAATTAGGAGCATAAACATGCCCGAAAGAAATACACGTCTGACCAATAAAGCGGTCAAAACAACGGCTGCCAAAAGCACCACGCTCAAAGAAAAGCCGTCTAAAAATATGACCAAAAAGCAAATTCAGACTTTTTTTGAGCGCTTACGTGACCAACGTCCAAATCCGACCACTGAACTGAATTTTTCCAATCCATTTGAATTGCTGATAGCGGTGACCTTATCTGCACAAGCGACCGATGTCAGCGTCAATAAAGCCACCGACAAACTGTTTCCTGTTGCCAATACTCCCGAAGCGATTTATGCCTTAGGTGTGGAAGGTTTAAAAGAATATATTAAAACCATCGGGCTGTATAATTCCAAAGCAGAAAATGTCATTAAAACCTGCAAAATTCTCATCGAAAAACACGGCAGCATCGTGCCTGATAATCGTGCCGATTTAGAAGCCTTGCCTGGCGTGGGACGTAAAACTGCCAATGTGGTCTTAAATACCGCGTTTGGACAGCCAACCATGGCGGTCGATACGCATATTTTCCGCTTAGGTAACCGTACAGGTTTAGCTGTGGGTAAAAATGTTTTAGAAGTCGAACACCGTTTAATTAAAGTCATTCCTAAAGAGTTTTTAATTGACTCACATCACTGGCTGATTTTACATGGCCGTTATTGTTGTATTGCGCGTAAGCCTAAATGTGGTGAATGTGTGGTGTCAGATGTGTGTAACTGGCCTGATCGCTTTGAATTTGGCGCGCATCGGCATATCACGCTGCATGAAATTCATCACGAGCCCGTATCTAAGTAAGTGCTTCGGTAGAGTTTTGCAAAGTGATCTAAACTTATTGAAGACAAGCTAGATCATCAAAGCAATGTGGATCATCCAAAATAGTGTGGATAACTGTGCAATCTATGCACAAGATTGTACAGAGATGAACTTGTTTCTTCATGGTTGGTATTTTCACCGTTACCTAATCTTTTTGTCTCTGTAACTGCTTGAGATTTTATAAAAATTACAATACCTGAAGTAATAATACCAACCACAAGAATTATTAATAGAATTTTATTCTTTTTCATAAGGTTTTATAAAAACTGCCCAAATTTAAAATTGCAATCTTTTGCAGATGTGTGATGGTTTATTTATCCTGAGAATCTTCAGACTGACGTTGTTGCTCTTGCTGTTGTTTAAGTTTCGGATGCAATTGATAGTGCTTGCCTGATTTTTTTTCAGCCGAATTCTGAGCTTGTGTGTTGCGCAACAACTTATAGCTCACAAAAACAAGAAAGCCTAAAACGGCAATACTTGCCAATAACATGATGATCACAGCAGCATGTTGCAAAGCACTCTCCCAAACTAAAACAAATAAAAAGAGCCCTAATATGAATCAGGACTCTTTTAAAGTCAAAACAAGCAGCCTGTTTAAGCGATTTTATTTTCTTTTAAACAGACTTGGTCTAAGACCTAGACTTATTTTGCTTGGTCTAAAATAGCAAACAAATCTGCTTGAACTTCTTCAATTGGACGAAGACCATTCAATTTGTTATAGCTTGGTGCATTTTCACCAGAAGCAGCACGACCTTGATAGAAGCCAACCAATTGCTCAGTTTCTGAGTGATACGCTTTTAAACGCTTACGAATGGTTTCTTCTTGGTCATCTGGACGTTGAACCAAATCTTCGCCAGTTTCGTCATCTTTACCTTCCACTTTTGGTGGATTGTAAACAAGGTGATAAATACGACCAGATGCAGGGTGCTGACGACGACCAGACAAACGTTGTACGATTTCTTCGTCTGCAACATCAATTTCAATCACGTGGTCGATATTGATGCCTTCGCTTTCCAAGGCTTCAGCTTGTGGAATAGTGCGAGGGAAACCATCAAAAATACAACCATTCACGCAATCTGGCTGCGCAATACGCTCTTTCACTAAGCCAATGATCAGTTCATCAGATACCAAACCGCCACCGTCCATGACGCTTTTGGCTTGTAGACCTAATTCAGTACCTTCACGAATTGCAGCACGGAGCATATCACCGGTTGAAATTTGTGGGATATTGTAGCGCTTACAGATCAACTGAGCTTGTGTACCTTTACCTGCTCCAGGTGGTCCGAGTAAGATAATGCGCATAAAAAAACATCCTCATTTTAACAATGTATTTGACACTCGTTGCATATCAGAGCCATCGCCCTTTACGCAGCCAGCATCCTCTTATAAGAAAGCGACAAACAAATGTATTAAACCAGCAATAAAACCAGTTACACCACCCAAGACAATTAAAATCCACTCATCTTCCTGAAAGGCAGGACGCAAGAGATTCTGGAATTCTTTTGGCGTCAGTTCACGAATACGATCTCTGAACATTTGATAAATTTTCTGTGCACGGCTCGCATTAAAGGCAGGGTCGCATACAGGCACCATCGTAATTTCAATCGAACGATCAATCAAGTCAGTCTTGAGTTTGGCATACTCTTTTGGCCCCAAAGACAACTGTAAAGAGGTACGAACCAATGGTGTTTCCATAATTTCGTTGATGTGGCGTTTGACAATACGGCGGGTTTTGTCTTTTTTACTGCCATACATCATTTCAGTCATAATCGATTTTAACGTAATCAGATCTTCTGTGACTACCGTTGCAAACACATCCGAGACTTCTTCTTGGCGTTTCATGAACGCACCCTGAATATTATAAGTCCCAATGCGTGGAATCACTGGCTTAATCCATGGAAATTGACGATTTTCAGTCAATTTAAAGAACTGCGGATATTTCACGTAATGTGGTTCGACTGGGTTAAATACCATCCAAATCGCAATCCAGTTGGTCAAGAAGCCCCAAATTGCCGCCCAAAATGGAACCGTCCAGTGCCATGGTACAAGAAACCAAACAATCATTTGGAAAATACCAAAGAACATCCCAATCAATGCACTGATATGCCAAATAAAGTTAATTTCTTTTTGACCGACTTTTAGGAACATACGCACCATTAAGCGGCGATCACCTTCCATTTGGCTGACCACCATTTCACGCATATCCACCAAGGATTCAACATTCAAGGTCAGTTCAGTCACCAATTCACGCAGCACACCTGGCAATTGTTTATGCGCCTGTGCGTAAATACGGCGTTTAATCGAATACGGTAGGTTTTCCCAAAGCACAGCATTGCGGTCTAACATGACCTCATCAATTAAGTGCTCAAGTTCAAAACCCACTTGCTCACCAATAATACGCGCCATATCTTCAGGGTCCATAGCATTGAGAAACTCACGCAATGAACCTAATTTTGACAATGTGTTATCGGTAATGATGCCTGAAATACGCCCTGCTTTACGCGGTACAATCCCCTGCCATCCCACAGGAATAGGCCCAAGGTGAAAGCCCCAAAAGCTAATTGGATAGAACACCATTTTTAGTGCCATCCACACGTGCGCCCAAGTCACAAAAGCAGTCACAGGAATAATACTGAGCACGGCCCAAAAATCTGGACGATTCAAAAAGGTTTGCCACAACTGATTGACGTACTCAAGCATGCATTTTTTCCATATTTAGTTCTAATTACAAGATTCTAAGGTAGTTAAAAGTCACTATTCTGACTACAAACCCATACTGAGCGTATAGGAAAATTGTAGTCTAGGCTCAGTTTCCGCAATCACTCGCCCTTGTCGATCTTCCAATTTTTCACCTGCGCCAATGCCAACACTAAAGCTACTGATGCGTTCAGGGCTCAGTAATACATAAGCCAGATCAATGCCTGCACCTAAACGCGCTTTTTCTTCACCATCCACCCATTTAGATTCTAGGTGTCCTGCGTAAGCGCCAATATAATAACCATTTTTGTCTTTACCTGTGAGGTGGTATGGGTAACGAAAACCTGTTTGCCCACCGACTTCATGGTCACCATTTAAAAAAGCCCCCGCTTTTAGATAGGCAATGCCATAAGGATTGACCCATTCACCATTCAAATGCAGTAATTTTTGGGTAATACCCGCCCCTACATTCCAGGTTTTTGCGCTATCTGCGCTAATTTTTGCTTCAGGTAAAAAAGTAGTGTTCCCAGCAAAGCTAAAACTTGAAAAGGCAAGTAATGCCACGAAAGAATAGACTTTTGTCATTATTGTCACCAGTGTCCATTTGTTTTAATTTTAAAAACAGTCCTGTTTTCGTGTTTTGACTCTAGCAGAATTGTCAGGATTCTTATATACAGCAAATTACAATTTTGATGTCGCTAAAGTCAAAAATTAAGATTGCGCCCATCTTCTAGGTTAAATCGGGCAATTCAGTCAAACATGGTTACTCAAAATTGCCAATAGATGCGTTAGAATAGTCCAAATTCGTTCTCCCTCATTTTTGTTAAGCCAATTTTTGTATGAAACAACACTATCCGTTAAAAAATGCTCAGCAAGAGAAGCGTATTTTTCGCAATCGCATCTTTTTTTCGGTGGGTGTTGTGGTTTTTTTCTTGCTGCTGTTGGTGGCTCGTTATGCCTTTTTACAAATTAGCGGCTACGATGAATTTGCGACTGCATCAGATAAAAACCGAATTCGGCTACAACCACTCGCACCTGCACGTGGTTATATTTATGACCGCAATGGTGTGTTATTGGCAGATAACTACCCTGTGTTCTCAGCCACTTTAAGCCGTGCAGATGTTGAAGATATTGACGATACCATTGCGCGACTGACACCTGTTTTACAACTGACAGAAGAAGATATCGATCGCTTTAAAAGTCGGATTAAAACTTCACGTAAAACTGAACGTGTATCGATCAAGCTGAATTTAAATGAATCGGATATTGCCCGTTTTAGTGAAGTTAAATTTCAATTCCCTGGGGTCAATATTGAAACCCAGATGACACGTTACTATCCGCATGGTGACTTATTTGCGCACGTGATTGGTTATGTCGGGCGCATTAACGACAAAGAACTGAAAGAAATTGACAAAGATGCTTATGCAGGCACCAACTTGATTGGCAAAATTGGGGTGGAGAAATCGTATGAGCACTTGCTACATGGCGTACCCGGCAACGAATCTGTAGAAGCCGATGCACATGGTAATGTGCTGCGCAATTTAGGACGTAAAGACCCTGTACGTGGCAATGATTTGTTTTTGTCATTGGATTATGGCTTGCAAGTGGTCGCCTCTGAACAACTGGCAGAACGCCGTGGTGCAATTGTGGCACTTGACCCACGTACAGGTGAAATTTTAGCTTTAGTCTCCAGTCCGAGTTTTAACCCTAACTTATTTGTCACAGGTATTAGCCATACCGACTACTCTGCCTTACGCGATAATTTAGATCAACCACTCTATAACCGTGCAGTACAAGGTGTTTATCCACCGGGTTCTACCATTAAGCCGATGTTTGGTTTAGGCGGTATTCATTATGGCTATGTCGACTGGAAAACCGCCATTCAGGATTATGGTTATTTCACTTTACCAGGCGACAGCCACCGTTTCCGTGACCATAAAAAAACTGGGCATGGCATTGTCGATATGCACAAAGCTCAAGTCGTGTCGTGTGATACCTACTTCTATGTATTGTCGTATCGCATGGGCATTGAAAAAATGAACGACTGGATGCGTCAATTTGGCTTTAGTGAAAAAACTGGGGTCGATTTACCAAGTGAAAGCACAGGACTCTACCCAAACCCGGACTGGAAAATGCGTACGCGCAAAGCCAAATGGATGAAAGGTGAAACAATTTCCGTCAGTATTGGTCAGGGTGCATTTACCTCGACACCATTGCAATTAGCAATGGCCACCGCCATCACCGCCAACAAAGGATTTAAAGTCACACCGCACGTGTTACGTGAAAGTCGTGGCGCGAAACCATTTAAAGTTCACAATGGTACCAACGTAAAAATTGACTTTAACGGCACAGAAGAAGACTGGATTAAAATGCGTGATGCCATGGTTGATGTGATTCAATCAGGTACAGGTAAAGGGATTAAAGGCGGCTTGCAATATTCAGTTGCAGGTAAAACAGGTACAGCACAGGTTAAAAGTATTGCGCAAGGTAAACGCTATAACGAAGCCTTATTGACCGACCGTCAGCTTGACCACGGTTTATTTGTTGGCTTCGCTCCTGCCGAAAACCCTGAAATCGCAATTGCCATCATTCTAGAAAATGGTCGCGGTGGTTCTGCAGCAACGGCTTTGGCGCGTCCAATTTTAGACTATTGGTTACTGAATAAAAATAAAAAGCCAATTCGTCCATCTGCCGCACAAGTGAGTGGTGGCTTAATGACTGCAGGTTTAAAACCAAGTGAATTGCCAAGTGGTGAAGTCCCTTCATCTACTGCACCAAATACGAATAACGCGAATAATCCGAATACAGCAACCAATCACCCTGCGCTCAACCCAAATCCTTCGCAAACTACTCCGAGTTCAGCTCCAACCAATCCACCTGCAACTGCGCCAACAGCAGTTGTACCCACTAACCCAATTGAGAGCGACTAAGCCATGAAAAATCAATTACGCATTATTGGTGGAGAATGGAAACGTCGTCAGTTGGCTTTTGCTTCAATTGAGGGATTACGCCCTACGCCCGACCGAGTGCGCGAAACCTTATTCAACTGGTTAATGTGGGATGTGCAAAACGCCAAAGTGTTAGACCTCTGTTCAGGTTCGGGCGCTTTAGCTTTTGAAGCCCTGTCTCGCGGTGCGGCACACGTGGTCATGATTGAGCCAAACCGTACACAAGCACAGTTTTTACAGCAAAATTTAGAATTATTACGCGTCAATAAAAGCAAAGCACAATTAAAAGTTTCTACCGCACAACATGCTTTGGCGACACTAAAAGATCAGTTTGATTTGGTATTTTTAGACCCGCCTTATAGTTTAGATTTATGGGAAGAATTGGCAGGGTTGGCTGATCCACTCATTGCGGCACAAGGTCTGATTTATGTTGAAGCAGATCGTGATTTAAACCTGTTAAAATTACCGCAGACTTGGCAAAAAGTTAAAGAGAGCAAAGCGGGAACTGTACGTGCGGGCTTATACCAAAAGATTGTTGTTTAAATTTTCTCCTTAAAAGATACGCGGTAATTTTATGACTATCGACACTTTTCAAGAGTCATCTATTAATGTAATATTATAACATTACATATTGTAGTGTTTATCTTCATGAAAGTTCGTTCATCTTTAAAAAGTGCAAAATCGCGTGCCGATTGTCAAATTGTGAAACGTCGTGGCAAATTATTTGTGATTTGCAAATCCAATCCACGTTTTAAAGCAAGACAGGGATAATCCCCTGTCTTTTAGTTTTGATAGATTATTACACTGAAATAGTGTGCTTATTCTGAATAGTAACGTGTATCGACACTAAAACTTTCAGGAAATTTTGCTTGAACCTGTGCATAAAATGCCATGATTTCAGCCATATCTTTTTCAAAATCACCGGTTGGATGCACAATTTTTCCCACACCCGTTTTCTTTTTTGCGTAATCCATATACGCCAAAGCAATTGGCACACCTGCATTTAACGCAACATGATAAAAACCTGTTTTCCATTGTTCTTGACGCGCACGTGTGGCTTCAGGCGTCACCAACATCACCAATTTAGGATGGTTTTTAAATAAGTCCGTCATGAGCTGAACCATACTAGGTCGTGCTTCGCCTGGTGCTTTCGGACGACGGTCTATACCAATGCCTCCCATCGCACGGACAAATGGCCCAAACGGCAATTTCATATAGCTGTCTTTAATGGTCAAGCGAACATTAACGCCCAAAGCTTTAAGCCCTAAGCGTGCATATAAGGCATCCCAATTACTGGTATGCGGTGCAGCAATCATCACATATTGGTCTAATTCCAACGGACAATGATTGTCGATTTCCCAACCCATTAAATTTAAGCTTCGCTCAGCTAACTTTTCAAACACAACCGCATACCCCAAATAAAGTGTGCGAATTTTAGCAAGCATCGACAAATACAAAAGTCTAAAACGACGAATAAATAAACAAATACTTTATAAATGTATAAAAATTTCCTGCACTCATCTTATTTTTGTCATTCCATGCAAAATCATACTGTTTTTGCGCTTATTCATTGCTAGATTCAAGCAAGTTTAAAATGGTAAATATATAAATTTACGCACAGTTTGCTGAGTTTTTTACGGTCTAATCCGATGTAATCCTTGAAGTGAAACTTAAAACTTTAAAACATCTGGCTTGTTATGATTTGCTACAAATCTTCATTAAAAATAAGGCAAATTGGCTTTTCAGATACAAGGTGAAAGTTTAAGGTGGCAGCAAGACAAGTTTGAAGTTCAGAACATTTATGCTGAATCGTTATCCGATTGCACTCAGTACACTTAGCTTATTTTTAGTAGCTTGCGGATCAACTGATCCAAGCAGGGAATATCAATCCGCTTTGCCTTCTGAGCCACAAATTACGCCCAAAACTGAAGTTCAAAATTCAGCAACTTCATGGACAGGACAAGCTACAGGTAACTTTAGAGCCTTATTGCCTTGTGACAACTGTGAACAGCATGTGATTCATTTACGCCTGAATGATGATCAAACCTTTCAACTCATCGACATTAAACGCTCGAAACAGCGGCAGCGCGAAAACCAAGTGGCGGGAACGATTCAAGCTGCTCAGGGCAACAATCAGCAAGACAAACAGAACCAACACCCATCGCAAAACACGGCAAATGAATGGTTGCTCAATACAGAAAATGGGCAAGCCTATGCACGTATTCAACTCACAGCTCACGGTCTTAAATTCAGCCTATACAATCAGAACAATATACAAAATCAACAGAAAAATGAAACTCAGGTTTTCTTACATCCTGTAGAAAATATGCAAGTCAGTAATGCCCTGAAGCATGTCGATATTCAGGCTGAACACGTACAAAATGTTGAGGTCAAAGAATTAAACGACCCTGTGATGGCACACGATTATTTTCTGGCAATTCACAATCAATCTGATCAAGCATTACAATTACATGCCAATGACTTGGTTTTGGTCGATCAGCAATATCAGGAATATGCTGCTGTAGTCGATCCGCAATTTTTAGAACCGATTCCTGCACAACAAAAACAATGGATTAAGGTGTCTTTCCATTACCCTGCTTCTGTACAGGCAGATGTGATCAAAATTAAATAGGTTACAGCTGCTGAATTTTCATAAATAAAGAAACTTCACTTTAAAGTTATTTCTTAAAAGTGTTTCAGAATTCTTTGATTTTTTCTACAGCCATAAAAAAACCCTGCTGATGCAGGGTTTTCTTTTAAACCATCAAGCGATTACGCGTTGAATTGGTTCATTGTGTTTTTAGCTTCGTCCGCTGCTTTAAGCGCGTTGTCACCAGAGAAAATTTCTTTGTGATCGTCACCGATGTCAGAACCAGCCATTGCTTGGTGTTTAACACAAGCGATACCACCGCGGATTTCTTTACGTTGTACGCCAGCAACATAAGCCAACATACCTTCAGAACCGAAGTAACCTTGAGCAAGCTCGTGAGTAGAAAGAGCAGCTGTGTGGTAAGTAGGCAGAGTGATCAAGTGGTGGAACACACCTGCTTCACGAGAAGCGTCTGCTTGGAATGTACGTACTTTTTCGTCAGCTTCAGCAGCCAATTCAGAATCGTCGTACTCAGCGCTCATTAATTTAGCGCGGTCGTATGCAGATACGTCTTTACCTTCAGCAACCCAACGGTCGTACGCTTGTTGACGGAAGTTCAGTGTCCAGTTGAATGATGGAGAGTTGTTGTAAACAAGTTTCGCATTTGGCACAACTTCACGTACACGGTTAACCATGTGAGCGATTTCTTCTACGTTTGGAGTCGCAGTTTCGATCCAAAGAAGGTCAGCACCGTTTTGTAAGCTAGTTACACAGTCAAGTACAACGCGGTCAATTTGAGTGCCTTCACGGAACTGGTACAAGCCAGAAGCTAAACGCTTAGGACGGTGTAATTTACCATCACGCTTGATTAGGATTTCGTCTTCTTTCGCTTCAGAGATGTCAATTTCTTGAGTGTCTAAGTAGCTGATGTATTGAGAAGCGATGTCGCCTGGCTCTTTAACTACTGGGATTTTTTGAGTTAAGTCAGCGCCTTCAGAGTCAGTACGTGCAACGATGATACCGTCGTCAAGACCCATTTCTAAGAACGCATAACGTAACGCGTGGATTTTAGCGATGAAGTCTTCGTGTGGAACAGTTACTTTACCAGCTTGGTGACCACATTGTTTCGCGTCAGAAACTTGGTTTTCGATTTGAAGTGCACATGCACCCGCTTCGATCATTTTCTTAGCTAATAAGTAAGTTGCTTCTTCGTTACCGAAACCAGCGTCGATGTCCGCAATGATTGGCACAACGTGAGTTTCAAAGTTGTCGATTTGAGCAGTGATTTCAGCAGCTTTAGCAGTATCACCAGCGTCTTGTGCTTTTTTAAGTGCGCGGAACAAATCGTTTAATTCTTTTGCGTCAGCTTGACGTAAGAATGTGTAGATTTCTTCGATCAATGCAGGAACAGAAGTTTTTTCGTGCATAGATTGGTCAGGAAGTGGACCGAATTCTGAACGAAGTGCAGCAACCATCCAACCAGAAAGGTAGATATAACGGCGTTCAGTAGTACCGAAGTATTTTTTGTTCGCAATCATTTTTTGTTGCGCAACAAAACCGTGCCAGCAACCTAAAGATTGAGTGTATTTGCTTGAATCAGCATCATAAGCAGCCATATCACGACGCATAATCGCAGCTGTATATTTAGCAATATCTAAACCAGTTTTGAAACGGTTTTGCATTTGCATACGCGCAGCATCTTCAGGACTGATGTCTGCCCAAGTGTTGCCGAATTTTGCTTTTAATTCGCGGATTGCATCAATCGCTGTTTGGTATGTAGTCATGATATTGTACCCTGTAATATTATTTAGGATTTATCAATCGAAGGCTAAATCGCGCTTATGCTTGATTGCTCAGATTTAGAGCACTTCGTTACGATGAATACAGAGTAGAGTGACTGAATGAATTAATCCAATATTCTCGTGTAATTCTCGGTATTTTTTAAAAAAATGTATAGATCAAAGTCTTAATTCACAAAAACAATAAAAACACAAAATATTGATTTTAAAAACCTTATTTAGAAAATCAATCAAATATCTTTGCTTACAAATTCATCTCTGTGCCGATATTTTCTGCATTAGACTTAAGTCTTGCATTTCATAAAAAATGCTTGCATTGGCGATTTCTGCCATTTTTTAGCAAAATTTTGCTGCTTTTCAGCGCAATGTAAGTGCATAAGTTTCATACAAAATAGAATCTGCTATCAGTTCTGCCAATGCTTTTAAGTGTTTTTGCATTTAAGATTAAAAAGTATAGATGCAGTACTAGGCAACCTACATTTCTTTAGGAAATAATGATGGGGCTGGCTGTTTTTATTCAGATTTTTTGCTGTTTATCTCGTCGATTTTTTCATCATAATTTATACACAAGCCTTACGGCTTATGGCATAATTCCAATAATTTAGTGATTTTATTTTCGGTATTTATTTTATGAATCTGGAGCGGGTTGATCTTAATCTATTAATTTATCTTGACGTCTTACTTCGTGAAAAAAATGTAACCCGTGCTGCAGAACAATTGGGCGTTACCCAACCTGCGATGAGTAACATTTTACGTCGTTTGCGCAATTTATTTAATGATCCCCTGCTGATTCGTTCTTCTGAAGGCATGACGCCAACTGAACGTGCCTTAGAATTACAACCGCGTATCCGCGATGCCTTATCTGACCTTTCTATGATTTTGGAGCCGCGTACTGAGTTCCGCCCTTATACTTCAAATCGTGTATTTCGGATTATGACCTCCGATTACGCAGAAGCCACATTAGTCCCACGCTTGGTTAAAGCTTTACGCTCTGAAGCACCTAATGTGGTATTAGACTTTTTAACCCCGAGTGATGTGTCTTATCGCGACATGGAACAAGGTAAAGTCGATTTGGCGATTAACCGTTTTAATGAAATTCCACAAAGTTTCCATCAGGTTTTAGTTTGGCGTGATAGTTTTTCTTGCCTGCTCAATCACAAACACCCTGCTGCCAATAACCTGAATTTAAAAAGCTACTTAGATGCACAACATATTTGGGTTTCTAAAACAGGTATGGGCGTTGGTTTTGGTGTGAATCCAGAGAAACAAGCGGGACTGGGTTGGATTGATCAAGCTTTAGAGCGTATTGGACAAAAACGTAAAATTTCGGTGTTTACCCGTCATTATCAAATGCCTGCACTACTCGCGTCTAATGTAGATTTAGTCGCAACCTTACCTACACGTATTGCGCGCTTACAAGCCAAAAGCCAAAGCTTACTGATTAAAGACCCACCATTTTATATTCCAGAATTTGAATTAAAGATGGCATGGTGTCCGTTGTTACATCATCACCCTGCACACCGTTGGTTACGCCAATTGATTTTATATGTAGCGCGCCAAATGATTGAAGAAGAAAACCGTGAGTTTTTACTGAATAACTCTCAATTTTCACCCTATTAATTAAAAATTCACTGAACTTATTGGCACAAACGCTTATACTCAGATGAGGAATATTTCGATATTCCTCATTGTTTAATCATGATTTAATAAAGATTCAAATTGTTATATTTAAAATAATATAATCCACAGGTGGATTCGTGAGCCTCTTCCAGAATATTGTTATTATCCTCATCCTCATTGTCGGAGCTGGTTTTTTATCGCTGACTGAAATTGCGTTGGCTGGTGCACGTAAAGTTAAACTGAAAATTCTAGCCGAATCAGGCGATGAACGTGCCCAAAAAGTTTTAGACCTACAAGAAAACTCAGCTGATTTTTTTGCTGCCTCACAAATTGGCTTAAACGCAGTTGCCATTTTAGGTGGTATTTTAGGTGAAGGCGCATTCCGTCCTTATTTTTACAACTTAGTTGTGCGCTTCTATCAAGGGCCATGGGCTGAAACGCTTAGTTTTGCCTTGTCATTTACCTTAGTGACTTCGCTGTTTATTTTATTTGCCGACCTGATGCCTAAGCGTTTGGCGATGATCGCCCCTGAAAAAATTGCGGTGTCGGTCATAAACCCGATTCAAATTTTTATTCGGGTATGCAAGCCTTTGGCATGGATGATTAATGCGATTGCCAACGTGCTGTTCCGTTTATTCAAAGTAAACACCACGCGCGAAGACAATATTACCTTTGATGATATTTCTGCAGTCATGGATGCAGGCGCTCAAGCAGGTGTTTTACAAAAGCAGGAACATCACTTTATCGAAAACGTGTTTGAACTCGAAGAACGTAACGTACCTTCGAGTATGACTACACGTGAAAATGTGGTGTTTTTTACCCTAAAGGAATCTGAAGCCAGTATTCGTCAAAAACTTGCAGAATATCCTTATTCCAAATTTTTGGTCTGTAGCGAAAATATTGATGATGTGATTGGTTATGTTGATGCCAAAGATATTTTGGTCAGAATCCTCAATAATCAATCTTTACTACAACTAAATGAAAGCACCATCCGTAATGTATTAACCATTCCAGATACACTCACGCTGTCTGAAGTCTTAGACCGTTTCCGCTCTACCAAAGAAAAATTTGCCGTAGTCATTAATGAATATGCGTTGGTTGTGGGCGTAATTACCCTGTCTGATATTATGATTACTGTGATGGGCGATTGGGTAACACCTATTGAAGAAGATCAGCAAATCATTAAACGTGATAACAATTCTTGGCTGATTGATGGCAGTACACCAATTGAAGACATTAAACACGCGCTGCAAATTGATGAAATGCCAGATGATGAAAATTATGAAACCATTGCAGGTTTTATGATGTATAAGCTACGTAAAATCCCGCGTCCTGCCGACTCTGTACTTTTTGATGGTTATAAATTTGAAGTGGTCGACGTCGATCATTTTAAAATTGACCAACTTTTAGTGACACGAATTGTAGAAACGCAGGAAATACAAAACAACACTGAAGCAGATGGATAGTGAGATTCCTTGTATTCGTTCAGCCTGATTGCATCTACATTTTCTCGCATTCACAAAAAAGCACCACATCAAAATGAAGTGGTGCTTTTTTTAAATCTGAACTGATACTTCTGAAATTTAGCTGAGTATTTACTTAATACTTACTGATCAACTCATCCAATACTGCTTGATAATGAATCGCAATATCTTCAGCTAAAATTTTATAGACATTGTCGAATTGCACCATTGGCCAACCTTCTTTCCAGAAAGGGAAAATATTGTGCAAATCATGCGTTACCACAGCATCTTCACGCACAATCGCTTGTGCAACCTGAGCCAATACTTGTGCAGTTTCTGTGCCATCAATGGCTAAATAATCAATCCCACGTGCTTTTAAAATACGCACACGGTCTTTTTTATAACGAATTTTTTTCATTTGCGCTTCATTTAACTGCAAAGCCAAACTCACCGCTTCTACAAATTTGCTTTCAAATGATTGATTCAGTGCCACCAACGCTGCTTTATGCGCTTCCTGACGACCTGCTTTCCCACCATTACGGATAATTTCTTTTGCCTCTGTGTCTAGCTCATCACTTTTCATAGACTGCAAAATGTCGAGTATTTCGATATCACTTAATGATTCAGGAGATTGGTCAATCATGTACTGCCCTTGGACAAAAATAGCAAAACGCTATTTTCGCACAATTTAGCTAAAAGCTCGACACATTCCGAAGCAATTGTTCACACAAGGCAGTGCTGCACCTATTACAGTGCAGCAGTTTAAAATTGATCTTTCAGCTTTGATCATCCTTGTTTATTTTAAATTTCTTATTGTTCCCTTAGTTTTTCTCCTGAATTTTACCGTCTATTTAAAACCCGTTATTTCAAATGAATAATCCAATAAATAACAGGTTTAACTTTTCAACTCACTTGTACTTTTTAGTAAAAAATAATTAACAGGTTGCTCTTTACACTTAATACAAGTTTTCGCGTTTATCATGATCAAGGCGGTCAATATAGCGCTCTAAATGTAGCATCGCATGATACATTTTATTTAAGTTCCCAACATTGATTTGCTGACGAACAATATTTTTGTGTAACCGTTTTAATGCACGTAGACTGTGCTTTGTCGTATATGCAGATAAAATTTTCATAAGCCTGCTCTCTCTATCAAATTATTTTACATGAACCGTTTTGTAATCTTGAGAATGAATTCAATGAATATAAAGATAAGGTTTATTATTGACAGGGTGTGTCCTACACCTCCTTAATATTTGACTATTTGGAAAAATTTTATTGTGTTGAATTGTAGTTTAAAGGAATATTTATGTAATTATGATTAAAATAATTGCTAAAACTGATTCAAAAAATCTTTGTTAAAATCCTCTATAAAGTACACATAAAAAACTGACACTCGGTCAGTTTTTTTATGTACGTTGATTTTAAATTTGAGTCTTTAAATCACTTCGACCACTACTTTGCCCACATGCTCGCCTGTATCCATTTCTGCATGGGCTTGCTGGATTTGATCAAACTTAAATGTTTTATAGATCATTGGTAAGCATTCACCTTTTTCCAATAAAGGCCATACTGTTTCCTGTAAACCTTTAGTGATTTCTGCTTTTTCGGCCGTGTTACGCGCACGCATGGTTGAACCCGTAATGGTCAAACGCTTCATCATAATTTGACCTAACTTAACCTCTTTGGCTTTTGCACCACCTAAAAATGCGATATACACCAAGCGGCCATCACGACGTAATAAGTTTAAATTACGCTCTAAATACGGCGCACCGACAATATCTAAAATAATATCAACCCCAGCATTGTCTGTAGCAGCCTGAATTTCTTGCTCAAAGTCCTGAGTTTTATAGTTAATTGCTGTAGTGAGGTGTGAAATTGCCTGTACTTTTTCATCTGAACCCACTGTCGCAAAGGTTTTTAAACCGAGAGCATTACACAGCATTAATGCTGTTGTACCAATGCCACTGGTGCCACCATGAATAAGTGCTGTTTCGCCAGCTTTGGCTTTGCCCATTTGGAATACATTGGCCCACACAGTAAAAAATGTTTCAGGTATCGCAGCGGCTTGTACAAAACTGACACCTGTTGGAATTGTCAAAGTCTGGCTTTCTGGTACAACACAATATTCTGCATAGCCACCACCATTGGTTAAGCCACACACTGCATCACCAACTTTAAATTGGCTGACATCTGTACCCACAGCAACCACTTCACCTGCTACTTCTAAGCCTGGCACTGGCGTCACGCCTTTAGGCATAGGATACAAACCCTGACGCTGTAAAATATCAGGACGATTTAAACCAAAAGCATGTACTTTGACCAAAACCTCATTGGCTTGTGGCTCAGGTATTGCAACCGTTTCATAGGCTAATTTTTCTGGGCCACCTGGTTCTGTAATAATAATCTGCTGCATTGTGTTTTGTGTCATGGCAAATCCCTGATTGTTTGATGCTGATATGAATTCTGACTATTTGAACATAAAACAGCAAAGCATTAAAACCCAGATTAACTTAGGTATAATTCTCATGCCGTGGTGTTTCATGCGTGATTAAATTTTTATTTATGATTAAAGAGTATGTGATGTCAGAAATTGTGGAATACAACGAAAATAATTACCGTGAGTTTGAATATGAAACAGGCGTTGCGGTGATTCGTTTTTATGCGACGTGGTGTACGCCTTGTGTTCAAAATGCACCATTTTTTGAGCAGCTTGCCCAACTTTTTGATGCTTCGGTAAAGTTTGGCAAAGTGAATGTCGATCAATCTCCAATTTTAACTTTGCGTTATCAAGTCTTTGGTTTACCGACCACTCTGATTTTTAAAGATGGGCAAATTGTTGAACGACTGTCGGGCAATGTTTCTGTCGTACAACTTCAACAAAAAATTCAGAGCTATCTTTAAGCCATGTAGAGTAGCGTCAACATATTAAGTTTGAATTACTACCTGATCGCGTCCTGCATGTTTGGCTTGATACAAATGCGCATCTGCAGCTTTCATAAAATCATCCACGTGCGTATACGCTTGTGCGCGAGTCATCCACGCTACACCGATACTTAAAGTCACATATTGTTTATGGTCTTCTCGTGCTACATGCTCAAAAGCTGCATCACGCACAGCCTGCAAGACCTTTTGCATGAGTGGTGCAATCGCAGGTTGCGGAATATCGTGCAGTAAAATGGCAAATTCTTCACCCCCATAACGTGCCACAAACGCATTTTTAGGCAAAGTATCTTGTAAAACTTTAACTAGGTTTTGCAGAATTTGATCGCCTTTTAAGTGCCCATAATGATCATTGTATTTTTTAAAATAATCGACATCGAGCATTGCAAAAACCAAAATATGTCGCTTATTTTGCAAGGTTTCAAAATACAAACGCTGAATTTCTTCATTTAATGCACGGCGGTTATACGCCTCCGTTAATGCATCAGTATTAATCTGTATTTCCAGTTTTTCATTCAAAAGACTGAGTTGTTCAGTGCGTTCCTGTACTTTTAAATCTAACGAGCTGTTTAAATGAATCAGTTTTTGGTTCAAGCGTTCAATGCGCAAGCTATGGTATGCATAATTTCGTGCCTGCTGAAACATAATGAGCAATGCATAAACACTGGTCGAAATAAAAGATAAATGAATGGAATTGACCAGATTCAGCATTAATAAAAAGTCATGAATAAATGTGCCACACAGAATAATTACTGCCCAAAAATTGATTTTGGAATAATGCTCTCCTGAACGCAGAGTTTGATAAAACCCATAGGCAAAATTTGCCAAAATCAGCACAAAGAAAAAAGAACTATAAAATGCGAACTGCTGAAAAATAGTGGGTTCTGCCCACAGCGTCACCCCAATATTAAAGCTTAATAACAGCATTGCCGCGTTATATACCCAACGATGCAAATAGCGCGAACTGAGCAAAAACATATAACTCAGGAAAAATAAAATCGCTAGAAAACTAAATAAATATTCGAGCCTTATTCCCCAAGACCAACTTAAATTCAGGAAAGTGGTGTAAGCATAGGGCGGAGAAAATAAATTATGTAATGCTAGAAAAACAATAAACAAGCCAAAAATAAACATAAGCTTGGTCTTGCCGCCATTTGCAAGACTAAATGCCGAAAACATCAAGGTAAACAAACCAACACCAAGTACTGCCCCAGAAATCATGGCAATACTCATCATCAAACGCTGATACTGTTGATTGATGGTGCGACTTAAACCAATTTTCATTGGATTTTTTAAACCACCTTGCAAGCTCTGAAAGCTAGACGCTTGAATGGTCAGGGTAAAATATTCACTTTCAGGAACAAAATATGCAATTCGTGGGGCATTTTCGGTTTGGTGACTACTCGCATCTGCACCGACTGTGCCAACACGCACCAGTGGATCGCCATTTAAAAATACCCGATAGGCGCCATATTGGTTGGGAATCCAAATCGCAATACGTCTGCCTAGAAATTCTTTTGGAATTTGAAAGTGCCCAATAAAAGTGCCGTAAGTATTGGCATTGCCCATTAAATCTTCAAATGAAGCAGGCAATTCAACGGTATTCGATGCCAGTACCGCACTGGGTTCTTGAATCAATTGTTGCGGATAAAACAACCATCGCCCAGTCAAAATACTCGATTGATCTTCAGTAAATTGAACAGAATTGAGCAGTTGTTGATGTAGATAGTAAGATTCAGGTGCAGACTCATACTGCGCCAACACACGCGGTGGTGTGAGTACACTGCACAGTAAAATTAAGAAGAGAAATGCACACTTGTGCCACATCCGAGTGAAATTCAAAAACGCAAACGTCCTATTATGCTTATTTTTAAATCTAATCGTTCTTGCACTAAATTTGAAGTAAAAAATTAAGTCATTTATGCTAGACCTTACTGGCATCGGATGAATGACTTAAATTCTAGCGGTTTGGCTAAGTTGAAAGGTGTTTATTGATCGCGTGTTTTCACATCATACAATTCAATTTCAAAAATCAAATTAGAATTAGCAGGAATGATATTACCCATTTTGCGCTCACCATAAGCCAAATGCGCAGGCACAATCAGTTTGCGTTTACCACCCACTTTCATCCCCATGATGCCTTGATCCCAGCCTTTAATGACACGACCTGTACCAATCACAGTTTCAAAATAGTTACCACGGTCTAAGGATGAATCAAACTTGGTGCCATCTTCCAACCAGCCTGTGTAATGCGTAGTAATTAAAGCGCCTTTAACCGCTTCTTTCCCCTCACCCACCACCAAATCAATAATTTCTAATTCTGCACTCATGTTCATCTCCAAATATTTACACTTCGATGTTTAAGATAATTTCCAGCTCGTGCAAGTGTTATTGCAACTGTGTCCACTCAATCTGAGCCTGTGCCTGATCGCCAATCAATGTCCATTCGCCATCCATTACATTCAACTGCAATTGCATGGTACGTTCGCATAAAGCTTGAACGGCTTCGGTACTCGCTGGCGATAGTTGCCACACTTCAACATTATTTAAAGTTTTGATTTTACTGTTACGTTTGTACCATTCATCTACCGATGAACCATAAGCAATAATCGCAACTTGCTTACAACGCGAACTGGCTTTTTTGACTTTGTCTTCATCTGGGCAACCAACTTCAATCCACTTAATTAACTGCCCTGTTAAGTCTTTTTCCCACAAAGCAGGCTCATCGGTTTCAAACAAATCTTTGGTAAATTCCAAAGCTTCATCTGCATAACGTGCGAATGCCAAAATACGCACCATCAAACGCTCAATAGTTTCAGAAGGATGCAATGCCATGGTGAGCTGATAGTCACCGTATTGATGCACATCCATATTGGCAATGTTCAAATCTGCCTTATAAATTGTCGCTTTCAGCGCCATTGTCTATTCCTAAAACCATGTTCAAATTTGCCGCTAAGCATAATGGATTTTCTGGGATTTTGCTTTATCGTTTGCCCGATAACGTATAGATTTCAGTCTAGAACCGCAGCAGCATCGACCCGATACGCCAATAGTTCAGCCTCAAATTTTTCCCAATCACGCTCGCTTTGATAAATAATTTCCAACCGATTGTCTATGCCTTCATCGGTAGATTGATAATTAAATTGCTGCGGATTGAAGTTGAAACTTTTCCAACCCTGATTGGTATAAAAAATTCCTTTAATACGCAGCCAATCTTGCTGTTCACAGAGTAAATCTAATAAGGGATAAAAGTCGAATTGCCAACGTTTAGGCAATTTCCAACCTGCGACTGCATATCCTTGTGCAGTTTCGACATAGTGATATGGCAATTGTTTGATTTCTGCAGACTCTTGCAGATTTGTAGAGCTGACCTTCTGTTGCAATTTTAGCAACGGCTGAATTTTACGCTGTGTACCGACATACGGTATATCCATTTCGGTCAAAGCCAGATGACCCTGTTCTGCTTTCAACCATTTTTGCGCGTAGGCTTGATATTCCTGTTGTAGTTGTATGAGGGCTTGCTCATCTGCCGCCTGCATTTGGTCTGCATGTGACACCACAATAATTTGTGCAGCTTTGAGCTGATCGGCATACAGGTTTTGCTGCGTCCACGCCTGATCATGCAAACGCGAACCATCTACTACCGTCACCAAGGCGCGCATCGATAAATGCGTATGCCAATGTGGTTCGGTCAGTTGTTCCAAGAGTTGCGCAGGATGCCCCAAACCTGTCGGCTCGATGAATAAACGGTCAGGCTTCGCTTCGGACAATAAACGCGACAAAGCAATTTGCATAGGCAATTGGCTGCTACAACATAAGCAACCGCCCAATAATTCTTTGACTTGATAACCCTGTTGCTGAGGTAAGAGTTGTTGATCGACCCCGATTTGTCCAAATTCATTCATCAGCACCGCCCAAACTTCATGTTCTGGTTTTTGGCTGAGTAACTGTTTCAATAAGGTGGTTTTTCCTGCACCGAGAAAACCAGAAATAATATGCGTCGGGACTGCTTTTTGTGGTGCAATTAATTTCAAAATAAGCTCACTTTATTGAATTTCAAACAACTCAAGCATGCTAAGCAAGTTTAGCGATTAGTTCAATCTGAATCTAAACACACTGAAATTTATTCATTTCAGCACATCTATCACCATCATGATTTGAAAAATTCGCTTACATTTATTACGTGATGATCTGCAACTTATTTGGGGAAATACACGAGTTTTAGCCGCTTGATGTTATGTTTTATTGCCAACCACGCAATTTTATTGCGGAAAACACAGCCATTTTGATTGGATTTGACTGCATATTTAAAACAAAAATTACCAAACTACGACCTATTCATCATCATTGTGCGGTTCAAGTAACCGTCATTGTTTTGCTTTGTTGCAAGCATTGATCCCATAGCTTTGGCTCTTTAGCATGAGTTCCTGTTCAGCCCGTTCAAATCAGGTGATGACTGACTTGAACACTTTAGCCGCAATAAGTTTTTTTACTTAATGCTTGTGCTGAGCACTCCCTACTACTCATGAAAAACTTTAAATAAGGATGCCAAACCATGAAATTGACACAAATTTTACTCGCTTCAACTTTTGCTTTTGCCACTGCAACTACTTTTGCAGCACAGGCTGAATCGACAGCAACAGAACAGGAAAAAGTGGTTGTTTCAACGCAGGAAACTGTGGCTGAACCAGCTTCAGAACAAGCTGCTGCACAACCTGCATCTGAAGCAAGCACTGAAACCCCTGCTGCATCGACGCAACAGCCTTAAAACTTAGATACATTTAAAAATGTAAATCGAATACAAAAACTGAGTTTTCCGCCACTCTCTCGGTTTACTCAGTTTTTTTTATCTGCATAACTAATCAATATTGCCTTGGACAAAATTAAAAAATAGGCACAAAAAAACCTGTCTACAATTGCAAACAGGTTTTCAGCTAAATTTGATGAAAATTTAGTTTTGTTCAGTTTTCTTATAAATGCTGCAAGATGGATGATGATTTTCTTGCAAACGTGCTACTTTACGCTGCTCTGCTGCTTCAAAACGGCAACGCTTCCAGTCATTGTCTAATTTCAACGCAGGGATTTGTTTTGGTTTACCATTTTCATCGACTGCAACCATAGTGAAGTAACAGCTGTTGGTATGGCGCACTGTACGCTTTTGAATATTTTGTGCTTCTACACGAATCCCAATTTCCATTGAAGTACGACCGACATGGTTCACACTAGCAAGGAAAGTCACCAATTCACCCACATGAATCGGCTCTTTAAAGTTCACTTTATCAACCGAAAGGGTCACCACATAACTACCAGAATAGCGGCTCGCACATGCATACGCCACTTGGTCTAATAGTTTTAAAATTGTTCCACCATGTACATTCCCTGAGAAATTTGCCATGTCGGGTGTCATTAACACGGTCATGGTTAATTCTGACTGGTCATCTAACACTGGGGCAATTTGATCTAATGGTGACATCGCGTTCTCTAGACTCTTTTAAAGACAGTAAGATATGAGCCTATTATTATATCGCGTTTATAAAAGTTTGAATGTTCATTTCGGCAACAACTGCATCATTATTATTTATATTGTTTATGATAACATTTATTTAAAATTATAAGACTAAAGACTAAGACTCCCAAGCTGTTATTTTTTAATCCATTTCTGATTTTTTAGAATATTTGTTCAAATTGAATATTACGTGAATCCCCCTGATTCAAGTGTTCAAAAAACAATCTAAAATCTTTTATTCAATGGATTATTCAAGCAAATTTCGGCGAATTTACACGAAAAAAAGTTCAATTTCCCCGTAAATTTTCAAACTTCGCTGCGACATTTAAACCAAGCGCAGCATTTCCTGCGACACATTGCTATAAGTCAAAGTTTGTTCGGTACTCAGTGCAGCTTCAATCACATAAGAACCATCTGGATTAATCATCGTCACTGTAAAAATAACTTGCTCCATAGTGGCAAGTTTCACCTGCTGTCCAATTTCAAAGCCGTGCATGAAGTATCCCCTCGATTTTTTATAAAGTTTTAAAGTCCTGAAGCACAAAAGTTAGGCTGTCTTGGAAGCATGTTCAATTGGTAAACTGCTTAAAAAACGAATTCAGTAAATGCTACATAGAATAAATGGAAACGGTGCGAAAGAACACGCTAAAAAATTGATTTTAAGTCTAAATACCTCATCTCAGTATTTAGATATCTTTATGGTATCTTTATTTTTAAACTATAATATCAAATACTTACAAAGAATAAATCTAAGCAATCTAACATTAAAGTTATTTTTATCAAGCACCTAATTAGACTTAAGTTAAATCTGTTGATTTCATTGAATTGACCTAAATGAAGGATCTGGACAGCTATTTAAACTGTCCATAAAGCCCAAAAGTATTACTCACTTTATAGTCTACAATTCTATGCCCATGCGCATAATGATGCTGTTGATAGACCTGATCAATTTTATTTAATTGCGCTGCAGTTGCTTCTGCGCCTGCCAACATGGTCGCTTCGCGCCCTTTCACATCAAAAATATGGGCTTTTTCACGTAAATCGGGTTGAATGACCACATCTGCCAGTTTCAATTCTTCATTGGCCAAATGCTTTTGCATAATATTAATATTTTGGTTAAACAATCCCCACACATTACTGGTTTCAGTATGAATAGGCTGCGCCAAAATATTCACGGCAATCACAATATCTGCCCCTAAATCGCGTGCAACCTTGACAGGTACAGGGCTCACTAAACCACCATCGACATATTCATGTTCTGCAATTTTAGTAGGTACAAACATACTTGGGATAGACACTGACGCACGCACCGCTTGACCCGTATTGCCATAATTAAATACAACTTTTTTGCCTTCTTTTAATTCAGTCGCCACCACGTACATCGGGATTTTAAATTGCTCCAAACGGAGTTGATCGACTTGTGCATTGACATAATTTTCAACTTTTTTACCATCAAAAAAGCCTTTTAAATCTAAAGTCACATCCCGCACATCATTGGCTTTCATATTCATGGCAATTTCACGTAATTGCTGTGCATTTTTACCACTGGCATAAATTGAACCGACAATGCTGCCTGCGCTGCTGCCCACAATAAAATCAGGATGAATACCGTACTGCTCAAGTACTTCAATTACTCCAATATGTGCATAACCACGAGCACCACCACTGCCCAAAACCAATGCAACAATTGGACGTTTTTTTTGTTGTTTTAACTGACGAAAATCAATTTGATTCAGGCGTGACTCTGCTTCAACCACGGGCTGCGACTCAAGTAAAGTTTGAGTCGAAAATTGCTGCTGTGATGGCACTGCCTGACATCCCACCATCAATAATGCTGTAAGAGATACATACCCAATTTTCATAATGACCTTCTTGAATCCATAGGTTTCAGTCGATATTTCACCGCCAATCGTGACAAGGTTGATCAGCTAACTTGATACAGCAACCATCTTAACCATGCCACTGATGCTATTTGTTTCGCCTTGCATGACCGCCCATAGTCTATCTATTATTTTAACCGATCCTTGTAGTAATTCGTTAAACTGTCACGTCTAGCCACTACAGTGGCGCACAAGTCGAATCTGTCTAAAATTATATGCCAACACCTTCTTATTCCTTATTATTCTGGATTTTTCTGCAATTAGGCTGTCTGTCTTTTGGTGGGCCTGCAGCGCATTTGGTGTTTTTCCATCAGCGTTTTGTGCAACAACTCAAATGGCTAGATGAATCCCAGTATTCACAAATTGTCGCACTTGCACAACTCTTACCTGGCCCAACTAGTAGTCAGGTGGGGTTAGCGATTGGTTATTTGCAAAAAGGCTATTGGGGTGCAGTCCTAGCTTGGTTGGGTTTCACCCTACCTTCAGCGTTGTTTATGGCTTTGGTTGCAGTTTTGGGACATCAATATTTAGATGTACTGTCGTCAAATAGCTTTCACAGTATTCAACTGATCGTATTGGCCGTGGTAGCTTGGGCATTTTGGCAAATGTTGCGTAGTTTTTGTAAAACGGTTTGGCAATATGCCTTAATGTTTGCTTCTGCCCTATTTATTTATCTGATGCCCTTGAGCTTCAATCAAGTTTTAGTGATTCTGATTGCAGCTTGTTTTGGCATTTGGATGGCGAAACGCGCAGCACCGACTGCTGCACCATCATCCACCAATACACGGGCGACAGATACGCATTTTACTGCGGCACATTTACTCAAACATCGTCGTTATGCTGTATTTTGGGCGGTACTATTTGTTGCACCCTTTATTGTGCTGTCAGGTCTAAACTGGCTACAACCTCATTTACTCTATGCAGCTAATTTAAGTTTCTATCAAGCCGCATCTTTGGTCTTTGGCGGTGGGCATGTCATTTTGCCTTTATTGCATCAAGATTTTGTTAGCACAGGCTTAGTCAGTGCAGAACAGTTCGATTTGGGTTATGCCATGGCGCAATTGGTACCTGGTCCACTGTTCAGCTTTGCAACATATTTGGGCAGTTTGATTCCAATGACAGAATCTATGCTGCTGAATGCGACTTTAGCCACGTTGGCGATTTTTCTGCCGTCTTTCTTTTTGGTATTTGCGACCTTGCCTTATTGGTCTTGGTTAATGCAGCAAGCCTCTATTCGTCATGCAGTAACAGGGATTAATGCAGCGGTAGTCGGATTGCTTCTGTATATGGTGCTCGAAATGGCACAGCGTTATATTTTGAGTATTGTTGATCTGCTGTTTATTGTTTTGGTGATTGGATTATTAAAATCCAAACTACCTATTTGGCTCAGTTTAATTGGTAGTTTTCTGGTCTATACAGCATTCTTGCATTTCATGGCTTAAATTAAAAATGCTACAGATCAAATAAAATGCCAGTTCAATTGAACTGACATTTTTTGTGGATGATTAAATCAATCCTTCATGCTTTGGAGCTTAGCCACCAAAGAATTTTAGAATAGATTGAATCACCGCAACGTTAATTAAATCGACAAAGAATGCACCACACAGCGGCACAATCAAGAACGCTTTATAAGATGGACCATACATATTGGTAATGGCCTGCATATTGGCTACTGCTGTTGGCGTTGCCCCCATCCCAAAACCACAGTGTCCTGCTGCCAACACGGCTGCATCGTAGTTTTTCCCCATAATACGGAAGGTCACAAAAGCAGCATACAACGCCATTGTGAGCGTTTGCGCACCTAAAATCACCATTAAAGGACCTGCCAAATCGGCCAATTGCCATAATTTGAGTGACAACAACGCCATCGCCAAATATAACGATAAAGATGCATTCCCAAACACATCAATCGCACGGTCAAAAATATTGACTTTAAAAATACTTTCTAAGACATTACGCAGAATCACACCGCCCGCCAATGCCCAAACGAAAGTTGGCAATTCAAACATCGTGCCTTTGGCAACGCCTGTCATAAATTCGGCAAATGCCAAACACGCTGCAAATAAACCTAAAGTAGTAATTGCATTATCTGCTGTAATTAAACGAACCTGATGCGGATATTCAAATGGAATAAACTCATTGGAATCTTGATCCGCAGGCGTATTATCGCGTTTTTCAATTTGTTCGTCGGTACGTGGTACAGCCAATTGATGACGATTGATTAAAGTTTTAGCCAGTGGACCACCAATTAAACCACCAATAATTAAACCAAAGGTCGCACTTGCCATGCCCAGTGCCAAAGCACCTTGAATACCATATTGGGTTTCTAAAATTTCACCCCACGCACCTGCTGTACCATGACCGCCAGTTAAAGTAATCGATCCTGCAATTAAACCAATTAGTGGATCAATACCTAACAATGTTGCAAGACTAATGCCGACAATGTTTTGCAACACAATAAATGTGGAAATTGCAATCAAGAAAATAATTAAACCGATTCCGCCCTGACGCAATTTTGTGAAGTTCGCGCTTAAACCAATCGAGGCGAAGAAAATAAGCATAAAGCTAGTTTGCAATGCGCTACTGGTGGTAATGCTATAACCCCAAAATTGATTCACCAACAATGAAACAATAGCGGCAACCAAACCACCTGCAACAGGTTCAGGAATATTATAGCGTTTTAAAAAATCAATTTTATTGACTAAAAGTCGCCCTAAGAGCAGGACGATGACCGCAGCAATCAGCGTATAAAACGCATTAAAAGTAAATTCCATGGCAATATCCATATAGTGATTGCAGATTATTTTTAATATGATGAAGAGCTGTCAATGCAAACCAAAGCATTTGCATCATTATGACTCTAAATCAACTAAAAAATGCCGCAATACAAAGTATGTAAACAGTATCGTATTTGACCGAAGTTTAAGAGGTATGCATTTCGCTCAGCCAACCCATCCTTTGGTTTCACTCAAGCGTTATCATCTGCGTTTGCCTAGAACAGAAGAAAAGAAAGACAAAAGACAGCATTTTCACTTTCGGGGTGACTTCGAGTGCAAACAACTGAATCGGCTTAACACTGAGAGGTAATCTCATATAAGCTCCAAAATATCTGAGGTGGATAAATACCTTCCGATAAAGATATTCAACCACTTGATAAAAAACAGCAAGATTAAAGGTCGATCATTATGCATTTTTTTTGACAAAAAGCTGCTATTTTCTACATTTTTTCTATAAATTTTAATGATTGTTTTAAGCTATAAGTGAAAGTTACAGCATTTTATAAAAGTGAATAAAATTTAAGTTATTGAATTAATTTCATAAATTTAAATCATAAAAAAACAGAGCTTAATATTAAGCTCTGTTTTTTGTTTTCGCTAAAAGTACTGAAACTTAGAAGCTATAACGTGCCATAAAGCCTACACGGTCATCACTGAATTTTTGACCTTTGAAAGTTTCACGCTCACCATTGATATATTCAATACCTAAATCGACTGGTTTTACAGGTGAATAGATAAAGTTAATCCACGCTTGTTGTACTTTCTCATTAGCATCATCATTTATACGCGCATAGTCTGTACCATCATCCGCAAATAAAGCACCGTAGGCTAAAGTTGAACGTAGTTGTGGTGAGAACTTATAGGTTGCACCCACTTGTACACCAATCGTTTCATTTTGCTCAATGCTATTACCATCAACTACAAATGCTGTGTTATTACCATATAAGTAATTGCTGTTACCTTTTACATATGATACGTCTGCAGATACTTTTAAAGGTTCTGCAACTTGATAATTCGTACCTACAGCAGCACCCCAACCAGTTTTATCATCATTTGCCGCTTCTGATTTGTAATGTTCAACCAATGCACGTGCAGAAGCTAAACCTTTACCATCAGCAAAACCTTGAGTCACTTTTGCTGTTAACACTGGGGCACGATAAGTTACATCACTATCTGTAGCTGAACTATTCCCTTCTTCAGCCGAAACAAATAATTCTGTTGCAGGCGCTAATTTTTGGCTATAACGTATTTGTGGCACACGTGCAGTACCACCTGATCCACCAATGTTCGTACTAAAGTCAATCATTTCTGGCGCATGTACTGAAGCAAAGCTTGAAGTCGTTTGACCAAATAACCAGTTATTTAAAGTCAAATAAGCATGGCGAATACGTAAATTCTCTGCCGCACTTGCAAAGTCAACCTCAACTTTACCGCCTACTTTATTGTCACCAACAGGTGTATTAAAGTCTAAACCTAAACGGGTTACTTTTGCTGTAGCACGTAATTTGTCACTTGCTTCTTCATTACTTGTATGTGCTGAGTTAAAGTCATTATCCGCACCTTTAATAATATAGTTTGCATCACCACGTACAAAACCATAAATAGAAACATCTGCACCAGATTTAGACTTTAAGCTGCTTAATACACTTACAGGTGCAGCAGTAGGCTTCGCCTGTTGTACTTGGGCAATTTGAGTTTGCTGCTGTTGTTGTACTTGCTGTTGTTGCTGAATTAACGATTTTAACGCTTCAACTTCTTGACGAAGTTCTTGAATTTGTTGTTGCTCAGTTTTTGCTGCGTGTGCAGTACTTACCATTAAAGTTGTAACGGCAATAGCTAAACCTTTGATCATAAACTGACCGTTGAGTAATTGACTCATTTATCTCTCCAAAATAAAACAACGCTGCATCCGTGCATGATGATTTTGTTCGTCATCTATCGATTTCACATCGAATTATAAAAATGGCTTAAAAATCAAAACACTTTTGCCAAATAGTCCAAGACACCCAAATATTTAAAATATTACAATTTGTGTCATTTATTACAGGCTTCAATCTATCAAGTTATGACGTTTATTAAAATCAGTTTTCCCGAATAAGAAATCACAATTAATCATAATTACAGATTCAAACAATTAAACCATATAAAATTCAACACCTTAAATAGGTTGATTATTCAAGTATTTACACCACCATTAGACTATTGTATATATTTCAGTTCTGTTAAAAAGCCCGATTTTTTCGAAAAAAATCACCATTTGAAAAAGTATTGACCCCAACTCAATCTGATTGAGGTTGCAAAATATGAAAAACGGCAAACATCCCAAACCCAATAAATAGCAGCATTAATACAGCCATATTCAGCAAAGCACTGCCTGTTAAAAAGTTGAGTAACACTCCACCAATCAAGCCACAAAAGAATTGCACACTGCCCATGACCGCACTGGCTGTTCCTGCACGTGCGCCTTGTTTTGCCATAGCTAGTGCCATGGCATTCGGGCCTGTAAAACCAATCCCAGACACGGCAAGAAATAAACCGATCATCACCAATGCCAAAGGTGCATACCCCAAACTACCTGCAAGCAGTAGAATGACCGCACCACTCAGTTGAATCATGCTGCCCAATTTTAAGCGTTGTAACACACCCAATTTGCCACTGATTTTTTTATTCAGGGTCGAAAACAGCATAATACCAATCGCATTGGCACCAAACACATAAGCAAAAGCTGTTTCACTCAAGCCATATTGATCCATCATGACTGCACTTGAACCGCTGATATAGCAAAACAATGCCCCACCAGTCAGACAGCCTGCCAACATTGGAAAACGAAAATCACGATCTTTTAAAATGGCAAAATATAAGGTCAGTACTTGCTGAAAGTTCAAATTTAAACGACGCTCTTTCGCCAAAGTTTCTTTAAAAAAGAAGTGCACACATAAACAGCAAATAATTCCAACGCAGGTCAGCACTACAAAAATAGCTTGCCAATTCATCCATCTAAGTACCCATGCACCCAGCGTAGGTGCAATAATGGGCGCAATGGTCATCACAATCATCATGCTCGAAAAAGCTTGAGCGGATGTTTGCAAATCCAAGCGATCACGAATAGCTGCTCGTGCAATTACCACACCCACACAGCCACCCAAAGCCTGCAAAATACGTGCAGCAATCAGTCCCCATTCATTTTGTGCAAACACACACAACATACTGGCGAGTGAAAATAGTGCCAAGCCAAAATATAAAGGCGGCTTACGTCCAATCCGATCACTCAGCGGCCCGTAAATCAGTTGACCCAATGCCAAACCTAAAAAGTAGGCAGGCAAACTGTTTGCGACCATTTGGGTCGATACGCCAAACTCGCTTGCCATAACGGGCAAGGCAGGCAAATACATATCAATCGATAAAGGTCCAAGCGAAGTCAATAACGCCAACAATAAAATCCACGCAGTCGAATATTGCCGCATGTTGGGTTGTTGCCTAGATGGTGGCGTACTGCTTGAACTTGGCAGCGTTTTCGATATGCTCATATTTTATGATGAAATGACAGATGTACAGACAAGCTTACACGCTCCATAGTATGATTTGTTGTGATCAAAGATGAATTTTCACATATTAGGCACTCTAAACATCTCATCTACAGTTACAATGTACGCAAACCTTCATCTTGCAGCATAAATCTCTGTTTAGACAGAAAAGTTTACTTAAAGGAATGATGTTGAAACCTTGGCTGATAAAGCTCAAACAAGCGACCTATAACACCACATTTATGTATAACATCCGCATGCTCATTGCATTTGCGGGAACTGCTTTTGTTCCCTATTTTATGGGGATGCAGCTTGCCACTATTCCTTTAACTTTAGGTGTGCTTGCCGCAGGTTTGAGTGATATTGATGACCGTTTTTCGGTGCGTATTGTCAATCAGCTCTATACCTATATTGGTTTCTTTGTTACCGCCACATCAATTCAGTTTTTATTTCCGCATCCTATTTTATTTGCTACAGGCTTAATCCTGTCGTGTATTGTCTTAATTTTGCTCGGTTCGCTCGGACGACGTTATGCCACCATTTCTTATGGCTGTTTGGTGGTGTCAGTCTATTCCATGCTTGGCGTCAACCTATTTGATGACTGGTACATGCAGCCGCTGCTTTTGGTTTCGGGCGCAATTTGGTACGGCTTAATTTCGACCATCAGCTTTTTACTGTTCCCTGTTCGTGCCTTACAAGACAAACTTTCACTCAGTTATTCTTCTTTGGGTGATTTTTTATTTGCCAAATCAAATCTATTTGATGTGGATATGACTGCACCGAGTTATCAACAAAGTATCATTGATTTATCACTTGAAAATGGCAAATTAATTGCGATTTTTAACGACTTAAAAACCGCTTTACTGACCCGTTTAAAAGGTGACCGCGGGCAAAAAGATACCCGACGTAGCTTACAGTATTACTTTGTCGCACAAGACATTCACGAACGTGCCGACTCTGCACATATTGATTATCAAAAACTGGCGAAAATATTTCAGCACAGCGATATTTTATTTCGTTTCCAACGCATTTTGTCGATTCAGGGCAAAGCCTGTAAAGATTTAAGCGAAAGCATTTTGCACCGTAAACCTTATGTGCATAACAAGCGTTTTAAACATGCTTTTGAAAATCTTAAACAGTCTTTAGAAAAACTGCGCAGTGAACAGCAATATGACCAAGTCTGGATTAATGCATTGTTTGCCCTATACCAAAACCTGAAATCTATTGATGCTCAATTGCGTAACCTTGAAACCGAACGCAATATTAAACTGGATAAATCAAAACATATTGAACAACAACTGAAAGATGACGACTTAAAAAGTTGGGATGATATTGTCATTCGGATTAAGCAGCATTTAACCCCCGAATCGGTTTTGTTCCGCCACGCCATTCGTTTGTCGATTGTGCTGTTGATTGGCTATATTTTTGTGCAAGTCACCAACATTCAATATGGCTACTGGATTTTACTGACCGCCCTGTTTGTGATGCAGCCTAACTTTAACACCACCAAACGGCGTTTACGTTTGCGTATTATTGGGACGTTAGCAGGGATTGTAGTCGGCTACACCATTTTATATTTTGTACCGTCCGTTGAAGGGCAATTACTGGTTTTAGTGATTAGTGGCATGTTGTTCTTTGAATTGCGCAGTAAACAATATGCACAAGCCACTGCCTTTATGACCATTTTGGCGCTGATGAATTTTAACCTAGAAGGTTTGGGCTATGCCGCAGCTGTGCCACGTATGGTCGATACCTTAATTGGTTGTGCGCTAGCATGGTTTGGCGTGAGTTTTATCTTCCCCGATTGGAAATTCCGTCGTTTATCACGCACGATTCGCCGCTCACTCACCGCGCAATGTGGCTATTTGGCAGAAGTGATTGAGCAATATAAAAATGGACGCAACAACGGTTTGAATTATCGTGTCGTGCGCCGTGCTGCTCATAATACCGATGCAGAAGTTGCTTCACTGATTTCAACACTCGCCACCGAACCTGATTTTGACCCCAATCAAAAAGCTCAAGCCTTTGAGTTCTTGTGTCTAAATCACACCTTTATTAGCTATATTGCTGCACTTGGTGCGCATCGTGACAAAATTGACGATCAGGAAGTCTTGCAACTGCTCGATCAAGCAATGGACGATATTCAAGGTGCTTTACTGAAAGATGAAACGCCAGATTTAAGTGCACACAACATGTTGCAAACCATTCGTCAGCGTTTAAGCCAAAACAAAGAAGAAGATCAAAAATCATTAATTATTTTGCAGCAATTATCTTTGATGATGAGTATCTTGCAACAATTAAGTCGCTTAAAACAAAGTTTAAGCCACGAACATGATCAGGACGCAACTGAACTGGCGTCTTTATAAACAATCCTGCAAACGGTCAGTGCCTACTTATTCGCCCTAAGCTGCACAAGTATTCACCGACCTTAGCATGATTTTGCGACAATATACTCACTGCATGACAGCAATTAATGCTAAACTTTTTATAGTTTTAAATTTGTTAGTTTCACTATGACCGCGAAAAGTTTATACGCCTATACCCTACAGCCTGTGATCTACGAAGTTTCTGAAGAAGAACAACGTCACGCACAACTGGTAATTTGGCGCAGTACCAATAAAATTGGCATGAAAGCATGGATTATTATGGGTGTGATTGTTGCCCTTTCCATTTTAGGCATTCTGCTATTAAAAAATTATTCGACAATTTTCTGCTGGGTTGCCATTGTCTGTGTGGTGCTCTACCTGCTCGTGCGTAAATACGGCTTGGAATGGTACGTTAAGCGAAAAATGAATGAATTTCCTGTTCAAGAAATTAAAGGGATTCGTTTAGGCGTACAGCCGCACGGTATCGTGATGCGTCAGCAAATGGGCGCTCAAGAAGGCGTGGGTGCAATTGGCTGGAAAGATGTGTATGAATGGTACAATACCCCTGAGTTTATCTTGATGAACTTCAAAGTAAAAGGTCAGCAAGGTGCTTATATTCTGCCTAAGCGTATGGACAGCAAGAACTTTTCGTTCAACACCATTCGCAAGCATTTGACTGAAGCTGCAGGCGAAGCCAAGCAAATCTAAATATCCCTATTTAAAAATAAACCTCTATCCCCTGTGATGGAGGTTTTTTTTGCTTAAAATTAAAACAATGAACGATAATGAGAATAAATAGCATTTGCATTAACTTCATCTCTGCATTATTCTGCATCACAATTCATACTCAACAACCAACGCTTATGCTGAAGAAAGCCTTTTTCCAAATTCACTGGTTCCTTGGTATTACTGCAGGACTGATCTTGTCACTCATGGGCGTGACAGGTGCGATTTATTCCTACGAACAAGAAATTCTAAAATGGATGAATCCGAACAGTTATCAGGTACAAGTTGAGCAGAAAGCCAAACTAAGCCCTGCAGAAATTTATCAACATTTTCAGCGTACCCAACCTGACTATAAAATTAATAGCATCACCGTTGCAAAAGACCCAGCTGCATCTTCAACCATCAATATTGCGAAAGAAGGTGCAAAACGTGGACAAAATATCCTGATTAATCCTTACTCGGCAGCAGTGTTGCCTGAAATTCGGGGACGTGAATTTTTCCAGTTTATTCAGCAATTACACCGCAACTTAACCGTAGGGCCTATTGGTAAACAAATTACAGCCGCATGTACCCTCATGTTGTTGTTCTTTGTGTTAAGTGGCATTTACCTACGCTGGCCGAAACGCCATTCATTTAAACAATGGTTTGCGCTCAAACCTCAATTAAAAGGACGTAATTTTATTTGGGACTTACATGCCGTAGTGGGCACGTGGGTCGTGATTTTCTATCTAGTTTTGGCATGCACAGGACTGTATTGGTCGTATGAGTGGTGGCGCAATGGCATGTTTAAAGTCATGGGTGTGGAAAGACCACAAGCGCAATTGCAAGCAGATGGACGCAATAAAACTGTAAATCCAAATGCTCAAGCACTCCATCAAGCTGCGCAAATGCAGACTGCGGAACATCGCCCAAATACCACAAAACCAGCCAAACAAAATACACTGGATCAGGCACAAATCAATCTTGCATTGACTCAGGCATGGCAGCATTTCCCGCAGCAATTGGGACAGGATTATTCCAGCATCACTTTTAATGTGCCTAAACCTGCCAATAGTGAAATTGAAATTAACTTTGTCGATGTCATTCCACAACATGAACGTGCCCGCAATAACGCAACTTTTGATTATCAACAAGCACGTATTACTCAACTTGAATTATATGTAGACAAACGGCTTAATGAAAAAATCATGAGCAGTATGCTGCCTGTGCATCGCGGTAGTTTCTTTGGGCCTGTTTATCAATTTTTAGCCATGCTTTCTGCATTGATGATGCCGCTGTTTTTCGTCACAGGTTGGATGTTGTATTTAAAACGTCGTAAACAAAAGCGTTTGACTCTTGCTGCACGTCAAAACCAGACTCAATTTCAGATCGACCCAAATGCTGCACACTGGCTCATTGTCTATGCCAGCCAAACAGGTACTGCCGAACAATTGGCATGGCGCACCGCTACTAGTCTGCAAGAAGCACATCAGCCTGTCACAGTCAAAGCCCTGCAACATCTCAGCCTTGAAGATCTTAAAAACACCACCCAACTGTTATGTATTGCTAGCACTTATGGCACAGGTGATGCACCCGATTTGACCTCAAGTTTTGTGAAAAAAATCCTACCGCAAACCTGTGACCTGAGTCATTTGCGTTATGCAGTACTGGCTTTAGGTTCACGTGAATATGCAGATCATTACTGCCGTTTTGGACATACGATTGCTGCATGGCTGCAACGTAATCAAGCACATGCCTTGTTCAATACCATTGAAGTAAATAATGCCAATCCTGCAGACATACAGCGTTGGAATCAGGCTTTGGTACAGGTCACACAACTTGACTTACCAAGTATGCATATCGAAAAAACTTTTGATACATGGACCTTACAGCAACGTGACTTGCTAAATCCCAACAGTTTAGGCGCACCCGCCTTCAATATTGAACTGTTAGCACAACATGATGTGCATTGGTCTGCAGGTGATATTGCAGAAATTCAGCCTGAAAACAGCACTGCACGGATTCACGCCTTTTTAAAACAGCATCAACTCGATGCCAATACAATTCTTGCTGATGGTCAGCAAACCTTAGTACAGGCTTTGGCAGATAAAGACCTCACCGCGCCAATTCAGACATTTAAAACTGCGGATGAATTATTGGCACAACTTTCACCCTTGCCTAGTCGTGAATATTCAATTGCCAGTATTCCTTCACAACAGGTTTTAAGACTTGTGGTGCGTCAAAAATTCGATGCTCAAGGCGAGCTTGGCTTAGGTTCAGGTTGGTTAACTGCACATGCTGCACTTGGGCAAAATATCGCATTACGCATTCGCAATAATCCATCTTTCCATTTAATTGATGATGACCGCCCAATTATTTGTATTGGCAACGGTACAGGGCTTGCAGGATTAATGAGCTTATTGCATGCACGTACCCGCCTGAATTACACCCAAAACTGGTTGTTTTTTGGTGAACGTCAGCAAGCGCACGATTACTTTTATCAGCACACCATCGAGGCTTGGCAAAGCACAGGTATGCTACAACGCCTTGATTTGGCCTTTTCCCGTGATCAAGCCGAAAAAGTCTATGTACACCATAAGTTACGCGAACAGGCTGAAGAATTAAAACGCTGGATTGAACAAAATGCCGTGATTTATGTCTGCGGTAGCATTCAAGGCATGGCCAGTGATGTCGACCAAGCCTTAAAAGATATTTTGGGTGAGACTCAACTGGAACAATTACGTCAGCAAGGACGTTATCGCCGAGATGTGTATTAGGATTTGTTGACACTTTTTAAATGGCTTGCGCTGTAGCTCTATAGCTAAAACTTGGCAATTCACCCAAGTTTTATCCATAGCCTCAGCCGAAACATAATTCAGTTGAGGCAAAATTTTTCAGCAGCTTCGGCTATACTGTTTGTACAGCATCACAGTACAATAAAATTATGCAAGGCATGCAAGCAAGTCACGTACAAACACAATTTAGTCTATTTAAAAGAATATTGAGTAGCCTAATTGGATTAATTTTAGTATTGGATGGTGCCTATCTCATCAGCTTAAAGAAAATTCATTTCGGCACCGTTTTACCTGTTTTAATAGGCATGATGCTGCTGTGTTATGCCATTTTCTATACTTGGATTCAAAGCTACTTAAAACAACATACACGCTTAGATTGGCTGTGGAAATTCGGTTGGGGCGTATTTTGGCTGTGGTGCATCAGCCTGCTGATCTTTTTTACTTATATTCATTTCAGTACACAGCAGCAAAATACTGTAACCAACAATGCTAAAGTGGTGATTGTACTCGGCAGTGGCATTGAAAATGGACAACCATCGCCCACGCTCGCCAAACGACTGGATACTGCAGCCGCGTATGCCTTGGAGCATCCTCAAAGTTATTTCATTGTTAGTGGTGGCCCTGCATTTGCGGAACAACTCACTGAAGCACAGGTGATGTCTAATTATTTGCAACAACGTTATGCAATTGCAGCATCACACATTATCTTGGAAACCCAAAGCACCAGTACGGCATTTAATTTGAAAAACAGTCAGCCCTTGCTGCATACATTAGGCACAGATAAAACCCAACCGATTATAATTGTCACCAGCGACTTTCACACACCACGTGCAGCAGCCATTGCCAAACGACAAGGATACACACAGTTCAGCATGCTCAGTGCAACGACACCACTCTATACCCGCTATAACGCATGGTTACGCGAGTATTTTGCTTATATCAGTGGTTGGCTGCTGAATGAGTATTAAAAATAAAATCTAGCAAGCAGATCGCTTAATTCAAACGTATCGAGCGTGGTAAAGGAATTTGCATATCTTTAAAAAATTCGGGTTTTTGCATATACACCTGATACAAATAATTTTTTAGATCAAGCAATAACTTTTCAGGGGCAACCAATACATTCTGCCCTTCTGGGCTTAGATTCATCGAAATATTGGTGGCTTCCTGACGTAAAAATGGAATCACTTTTTCAATAAAATCTTTCAGTGAAATTTCTTCGACTTGATAATTGGCCCAATTGTCTTTAATTAACAGTTTTGCCAGACTTTTATTTTGCCACATTGCAAAAGCACGTTGCCCTGTAGGCGTGGCACAGAGCGCCCAGCCATCTTCATACAATGCAAAAACATGCCCCTGAGACACAATGGTCTCAATAAATTGCTTGTAAATATCTTGTGCATTATAAGTTTGCGTTGCTTGCTTAGATGCAGCTTTACGTTGATAAGGATTTCGCATAAGTCACGGATATTAGTATTATTATTAAATAAAAATTTTAGGCGAATTTATTGCAATACGCAAGTAATATAAGATAAATGAGGATGAAAGGATATGGTGGGCGCTGACGGGATCGAACCGCCGACATTCTGCTTGTAAGGCAGACGCTCTACCAACTGAGCTAAGCGCCCTGAAGATTAAAAAATAACATCGTTATTTTTTATGATGCAAGACAAGCAAAGAACGTCGTCTTGAACTTTGAAATACATTTTTCACATCAGGGAATGAAAAATGGCGCAGCGGACGGGGCTCGAACCCGCGACCCCCGGCGTGACAGGCCGGTATTCTAACCAACTGAACTACCGCTGCAACGGTAATTGCGTAAGCAATTAAGGTCTTTTTTGTATGTATGCCAAGCATAAATACTAAAATATGGTGGGCGCTGACGGGATCGAACCGCCGACATTCTGCTTGTAAGGCAGACGCTCTACCAACTGAGCTAAGCGCCCTGATAAGATCAAAACAATATTTTGTTCTGATTTTGCAAAACTGTCAAACTTTGCATCATTTCAGTTTAAGTCTATCAGGCAACCTAAACTTTTCTTTTGAATGGCGCAGCGGACGGGGCTCGAACCCGCGACCCCCGGCGTGACAGGCCGGTATTCTAACCAACTGAACTACCGCTGCATCGCAAAAGAATCTGGTGGGCGCTGACGGGATCGAACCGCCGACATTCTGCTTGTAAGGCAGACGCTCTACCAACTGAGCTAAGCGCCCTCAAAAGCAATTTTATGTAAATGGCGCAGCGGACGGGGCTCGAACCCGCGACCCCCGGCGTGACAGGCCGGTATTCTAACCAACTGAACTACCGCTGCACTTACACAAAGTCACTATTGTGGTACAAACAATGTTTAAAGAATCTTAAGTGGCGCAGCGGACGGGGCTCGAACCCGCGACCCCCGGCGTGACAGGCCGGTATTCTAACCAACTGAACTACCGCTGCACGTAAGAATCTATAACGTAAAGGCTTGGTGGGCGCTGACGGGATCGAACCGCCGACATTCTGCTTGTAAGGCAGACGCTCTACCAACTGAGCTAAGCGCCCTTAACGTCTTTATCGTTTGTGAGGTGCATTATAGAGAATCTTTACCGCCTGTCAAACGCTTTTCGGCTTGTTTTCAGTTTTTTGTGACTGAGTGATTAAAAAATAGGTGATCAGCTATAAAAACAAACAAATTCTGCAAGTTATTTTAGTTTTCAAGCAAAATTAATGTGCTTTTCAACTTGTTAGCGTTGCACTCTACCTGCTCAATGTATTGGTTTTTTATGTTGCGATGAATACAACTTTATTCAATTGACTCGCACCATCAACGCACCATCAACCAAGCAACCCTAAGCTATTTAAATCTAGCTTGTGTTCAGAAATATAAACCAAGGCTTTTTCTGGAATCAGTTCAAACAATTCTAAAATATCGTGGTTACGCATCCGAATACAGCCATGCGATGCAGGAATGCCCATCGGTTCTGTGTCTGGTGTGCCATGTATATAGATATAGCGCTGAAAAGTATCGCAGCCAATGCCTTGATTAAAACCTTCTTGCAAACCACTGAGCCATAAAATGCGGCTTAAAATCCAGTCCCGTTCAGGAAATTGTTCAGCTAAATCTAAATTGTAAATTTCACCTGTCGGTTGACGCGCAATAAATACTGCATTTTCAGGTTCATTTTCACCAAATTTTAAAGCGACTTCATGCCAGCCACGTGGTGTTTTACCACTATTTTCAGTTTCACCAATGCCATTCACACCACTCGAGATGACGTAGAGTTTCTGATGCTTCGGCAAATATAAAGTTTGCTCGGCTAAATCAATCAAAATATCTGCTTGTGTGTATAAAAAAGACATTGCGCTACCCTATTCTTCTTCTTTCGTGGGCGGCTGTGGTTCAGGACGTAACCACAACCAAATACACACCACCAACATGGTGGTATTGGTAAAAATTTTGACCGCAACGGGCGCAGTTGTGAACAGCATGATCACGGCACTAATACTCATCATGATCGTTGCAAACCATTTGGCTTTACGCGGTACAGTACCATTGGCGCGCCAATCTCTGAGTGTACTGCCATATTTAGGATGATTCAGTAACCAGTTGTCCATTTGCGGCCAACCGCGTGACGATGCCCAAGCTGCTAAAATCAAAAAAACTGTAGTAGGCATACCCGGCAACAATGCACCAATAAAGCCAAGGAGGACAAAGATCACCACTAAACTTCGCCATAACAAGCTTTGCATACCACTGTCCTAAACTACGAATTGCGGTAGTATAAAGCGTTTTTTAATTTTCCGTTGTAATTCTGCATTTTTCAGCATGGATTCATAATGATTGAGTTGCATCAACCCGAGCTTCTGCCCGAAGTATGGCTGACCTACAAAACCCCGCTTATCCGTCAGTTGGCTTCTAGTGTGGCAAGTCCGAATATTTTATGTGCTGTGCCTGAGCAATTGCCCATTCAACATACTTTTGAATTCCATTCAGATACTTTTTGGCAACACCATTATCACGCTTATCAATCACGTTTAGCTTATTTAGATTCACATCCCGAAGCGGTGTACGATTTTTTAAATCAACTGAAAAGTACCCGTTTAGGCTTACGCTTTGAAATGTTGATGTGGTTTTGGCTGCGTGATCGTGACTATCATCCCTTCGAATTATTGGGGCACAGTATTCAAATTATTGATGGTGCTAAAACTGTGGGTGAACTGGATTTTTTACTGCACAACCATGACACGCAGCAGGTTGAACACTGGGAAGTCGCATTAAAATACTACTTAGCCGAAGCGGATTGCTCTTTGGCACACTGGTATGGTTTAAACCGCTCCGATACTTTGGCGCGTAAACTGAATCATTTTAGTCAAAAGCAATTTCAATTTAAGCAAGCCTTGGATGTGCCGATTCAACGCCGTTTTGCTGTACTCAAAGGACAATTGTATTTCGCCATACATCACTTGGCACAATCATCTACAACACTTGTGCCATACTGGGTTAATCGCGCTCGTCGTTTAGGTCTTTGGGGGAGTGATATTCCTGCACAAACAGAACAGTTTTATCGCCTGCAACGTCATGAATGGATTTGTCAAAATGCTCAAGCCAGTAGCCATCCTAATCAATGGTGGGGAGATGGCTTGTATTATCGGGCGGCACATTCACAATTTTATATGTATCGTGCTGCACCGCTGATTAGCTATCCACCATTAACACGCTGAATACCAGTTTCAACATTTTATTACGTAAGCACCATAAAAGTTGCCTATTTATTATTCTGTTTATTTCCTAAGCTAAAAAATACATCAAAATAATCTATCTAGAACATATTGGAGATGATCATGAAAAAAATTCTAGTGACTTCACTGCTATTAACCTTTGTTTTAACGGGTTGTAATACAATTAAAGGCGTGGGCGAAGACGTATCTTCTGCAGGTCATGCGGTGAGTAACACTGCTGAAAAAACCCAACAAGAAATTCGCAAATAATTCTGAGTATTTCAGGAATATCTTCACAAAAACCACAAAAAACCTTGTTCTCGGACAAGGTTTTTTCACGCTAAAATTTCACTTTTGTTGCATTATTCCCCTATTATTAGCACTTACTCTTGATAAACGTCTGAAACTCTCATGACCTCTTCTGCTACTCTGGATTTAAGCCTTCAGCTTTTACGCCAACCGTCTGTCACTCCTGTCGATCACAACTGTCAAAACCTCATGGCAGAACGCTTAGAAAAAATTGGATTTAAGATTGAATCTATGCGTTTTGACGATGTAGATAACCTCTGGGCGCGTAAAGGTACAGAAGCACCTGTCTTTTGCTTTGCAGGTCATACAGATGTTGTACCGACAGGCAATTTAGACGCATGGAATACCGATCCATTTGTACCTGAAATTCGTGATGGCAAACTTTATGGTCGTGGCAGTGCCGACATGAAAACAGCATTGGCAGCCATGGTGGTTGCCTCTGAACGCTTTGTCGCCAAACATCCTGACCACAAAGGCTCAATTGCCTTTTTAATCACCTCAGATGAAGAAGGCCCCTCTATTAACGGCACCGTAAAAGTTGTAGAAACGTTGGAAGCACGTCATGAAAAAATGACTTGGTGTTTGGTGGGTGAACCTTCAAGTACCCATAAATTAGGCGATATTATTAAAAATGGGCGTCGCGGTTCGCTTAATGGTATCTTAACGGTAAAGGGTAAACAAGGTCATGTGGCTTATCCACACTTGGCAATTAACCCGATTCATACCGCGTCTAAAGCGATTTCGGAACTTTGTGAAACGGTGTGGGATCATGGCAATGAATACTTCCCTGCCACCTCATTTCAAATTTCAAATATTCAAGCAGGAACAGGCGCGACCAATGTTGTCCCTGGCAATATGACGGTGACCTTTAACTTCCGTTATTCGACTGAAGTGACTGCAGATGAACTAAAAGCTCGCGTCTTGGAAATTTTAGATCGCCATCAAGTGGATTATGAAATCGAGTGGACGCTTTCAGGTTTGCCATTTTTAACCCCTGTAGGTGAATTGGTTAATGCTGCACGTCAAGCCATTCGCAATGTCACAGGTGTTGAAACAGAATTATCGACCAGTGGCGGTACATCTGATGGTCGCTTTATTGCGCCGACAGGTGCACAAGTGTTGGAGTTAGGCGTACTCAATGCCACCATTCACCAAATTAACGAGCATGTTGATGTGGCTGATTTAGAGCCATTGGCAGAAATTTATGAACAGATTTTGGAAGGATTACTAACTTAAATCCAATAAGATTAGTTGCATGAAGCAGAAAAGGAACTCTATTTGAGTTCCTTTTCTATTTTACAACGGAGAAAATTGCGTTTAGATCGTCAAATTTTCTTGAATGTATTTCAAATTAGGCACATGAAAGACCTGCTCACCCATACGGACATATTGGAATACCGCAGGATCAGTCGTGGTTTGCTGGTCATCATCTACCACTTCAGAAATACGCAAGCGCAGGGTTTTAGGCATTTCATTGCACATCAAAGCAAAACGCTGCTCCATTTCATCGCCTTCAATAACCAGTGCCACGCCCATTTTTTTCTCTGGGTCATTGACCGCATAAACAGGCAATTGCGATTCGTGCCATTCCACAGTTTTAACTTGAGTGGCGTTATCCAGCGCTGACAACACAATATTTTGAGGTATCAGCATCGGTTGTTTACCATGACATTCAACAATATAAGCATCAATAAAACCGGTAGATACGGTAATTAAATGTTGCAGCTCTTGCTGACTGATTTGCCCGAGTAAATTTGGACTATTCGTCTGACTCATCGTTTACCCCTGACTAACTGCTAATAATTGTTCAATATTGGCAAGCAATTCTGCCTCTTGGAACGGTTTACCCATGTAGTGCGTCACACCCAAGCTAAACGCTCGTTCGCGGTGTTTTTCACCTGTACGTGACGTAATCATGATGATCGGCAGATTGCTATGCATGTCGTGGTGGCGTACAAGGTTAGTCACCTCAAAACCATCCATACGTGGCATTTCAATATCCAGTAACATCAAGTCAGGTTTGACGTTTTCAAGCTGCTCCATGGCATCGACACCATCTTTGGCAGTCACGATGTCATAACCTTGACGCTCAAGCATACGTGAAGTTACTTTACGTACGGTGACTGAGTCATCCACAATCATAATTAAGCGGCGTGTATCACGACGTTGGCTATCACGTTGATCGCTGGCTTGTTTAGTACGTTGCGTTGCAAGAATTTGACGGGCAATGTTCTGACCATCCAAAATCAAACAAACTTGACCATCACCCAAAATAGTTGCGCCTGCAATTGCACCAATGCTTGAGAACTGTTGTCCAATTGGTTTCACAACAATTTGACCACGCGAACCAATCAACTGATCGACTAGTAAAGCAATGGTTTGACCTGTGCTGCCTTTAATTAACAGAACAGGTAGTGAATGACCCACATGGCTTAAACGCGGTAATGGCTGATTGCCAACGAACTCAGATAAGTAACGTAACTTGTAGTTCTGGTTGTCAATTTGGAAGAAATCTTCATTGCTGTTGAAGTAAGATTCCAAAGTGGTTGGTGCAATACGTACAATACGGTCAATTTGCGCCAACGGTACAGCAAATTGTTGATCACCAACTTTAACCATTAAGGCATCGGATACCGCAACCGTCGTTGGTACACGAATACTAAAGGTTGTGCCTTGACCTAATGTTGAATCTACAGAAACGTGACCGCCGAGCGCCTTAATCTCACTTTGCACCACGTCTAAACCAACGCCACGACCTGAAATTTGTGTAACCGATTGTGCTGTTGTAAAGCCTGGGTGGAAAATGTATTGCAGAATTTCATTTTTATCTAAATTCTGATCGGCTTTGATTAAACCTAAGCTCAATGCTTTTTCTTTAATCTTAGCATCATCAATACCCTTACCATCATCCACAAAAGTCACCATAACATCTGTGCCTTGGCGAGTAATGTTCAGTTCAATTTTACCAACTTCAGGTTTATTGGCTGCAGCACGTTGTGCAGGGTCTTCAATACCATGGTCAACCGCGTTGCGCAGCATGTGTTCAAACGGTGTCACCAAACGCTCTAGAATGGTACGGTCTAATTCACCTTCAGTGTTATAAACCACCAATTCTGTTGGACGGTTTAAGGTCGATGAAGTCTGACGCACAATACGTTGTAAACGTGGCAATAAACGTGAGAATGGTACAAGGCGTGTGCGCATCAAGCTTTCTTGAATTTCGGCCTGAATACGTGATTGTTGTAATAACAAACCTTCAGCATCACGAATTTTTTCAGCCAAGGTGCTCTTAAAGTCCACCAAGTCCGATGCAGATTCCGCCAGAGATTTAGACAACTGATTCAACGATGAATATTGATCCATCTCTAATGGGTCAAAGTCTGCATAACGTGAGTTTTCAGAACCGTGCTTGGCAATAATTTGCGATTCCAGCTCGCCTTCCATTCGACGTAACTGATCGGCAAGACGTTTAATCGCCAATTCCATCTCATTCAACGTACCGCCCAGTTGCCCAAGCTCCATTTCAATACGTGAACGGTTAATCGAGTTCTCGCCTGACAAGTCAATCATCTTCTCGACTAAATCGGCCGAGATACGAATCATCTCATTGCTATTATCCAGCTGTGTGGTTTCGCCCCACTCACCCGACATTGCAGGCGGCTCTGTACCATCACCCTGAACAAACCCATAACTACGGCTTGGCGATAACAAGTCGGTATGCGTTAAACGCTCAGGCAATTGTGCAGATACATCCACAAACTGCATTGCCGACAAGCTAGATTTTAAGCTGTCATAATTGCTGTAATCTGCTTTGAAAATTGCATCACGTAACCACGCTAACGTGGTTTGCAACAAGGCATCATAAACATTTGAGTTAAATTGATGCACCGCAAACTGTTCAAAGGCACTTTCAAGTTGATAGGCAATTTGCGCAACAGGCTCAATTTCAGCCATACGTGCACCGCCTTTTAAGCTGTGTGCCGCACGTTGTAATTGAAGCAAGATACTACGGTCACTACGCTGTTCAAACCATTGTTTCAAACGCTGATCTGCAGCATCCAAAATTTCTTCCGCTTCTTCTCGGAAAGTTTCAACCACAATTGAATGTAATTGCTCATCTTCAGATTCAGCACTTGCTTCAAGACTTGCAGTTTCTGTGATCGGTTCAAATGCCGCAGCAGCAGCGTCTTCAAAATGTGCATCATCAGCAATAACTGCGTCATCTTCAGCTAAATCTGCAGTTGTATCTTGCAACGCTTCTACCGCCAACTCAGGCTGTGCATCAACCTCTTCTACTGCCTCAATAGTCTGTTCAGGCTGCGCTGCGGTTGTCGCACTTGCAACTGACACATCTGCATCGCCTTGTGCCAAGCTAACAATGTTGCCTAAAATTGCAATCGACTCTGGCGCAGCATAGTCCACACGCTCATCACGAATGGTCTGAATACGGTCTGCAATATCATCTTGCACCAAACGAATAATTTGAATTAACGCAGGTGAAACAACAATTTGGTTGTTAATGATACGCTCGTAAATCGACTCAAGGTTGTGTGCAATTAAACCAATATGCGTCGCAGAAATCATATTTGCACCACCTTTTAAAGTGTGCAAATAACGCATTAAGTTGTTTAAAGCCGAAGTATCGCTGGCGTCTTTTGACCAAGTATTGACATCTTCATCCATACCCACCAAAAGCTCTTCTGCTTCTTCCAAGAAGATATCCAGCAAGTCAGGATCGAAGTCTTTGTTGGCATCATCGGCATGCATGTTTTGTTGATCTGATGCAATACGTTGTGACAATTGCGCCAAATTCACTGTGCCCGAATTTTCGCTAGCAACTGCAGCAGGCACCGCTTCAGGTTCTGCAACAACTGTTGTTTCTACAGCATTGTCGCTCACTGATGTTTCAGCATCTTCAAGTGCAATTGCATCAATGTCTTGCTGCACAAATGCAGTTAAGTCATTTAAGGTTTTCTGAATGTCTTCTGTAACCGTAACACGCTGTCCCGCAGCCAAGGTATCGAATAAATGAATAAACTCTTGGTGTGCCTGTGCAAATAACTCATAACCATATTCAGAGTTAAGCAGAATTGGTTTGGCTAAAACACTGTCGTAAGCAGCTTTAAGTTCTTCAGTAAATTGATGAATACCCACAGACGCACGGTTATCGGTATGCTCTACCAACAATTGCGCTTGTGCGCTGAGTTCTTCTAAATAGCTTGGGAATTGCGCTTGCGCCAATTTATCAAATTCAAATTCGGCATCAAGTAAACGATCAATATTCAGTTCGATTAGCTTCGATACTAAACCTTGAGGATTAGAGTCTTCTGTATCGCTGGTGCTAAAGCCGTAGCTATCCCATGCTTTATTAAAAGTTGCATAGATTACATCTAAACCATCACAGTGACCTTGACGAAGTACATGCAGATAATCCCGGACAAATTCTGCATATTGCACCAACAGCGCAGTTTCTTTTGATGTAGATTCAATTTCATCTTGTACAAATGTTTTAAACAAGTTTTCAACTTTAGAACTGGCTTGAAAAACTTGATCAATTTGCGCCATAGACGAACTGCCGCGCAGTGTATGTAAAGCACGAATTAAGCCATTATAGTCTTGTGAGTGAATCTGATCTTGCGCCAAGAACTGATCAATGGTCGCTAAATGCTCTTCAGCTTCTTCCACAAAAATAGCCAGAGTTTCAGCCAATAGGCTCGCATCAGCAGCCTCTTCTTGTGCAACTTCTGTCTGCGGCATTTCTTCAGCAGTTATTACATCTTCAGATGATTCAACTGCTGTGACTACTGCTGTTTCAACTGCAGCATCCGCCAATTCTAGTCCTGTCGGCATATCAGTTGCAGTCAGTTGATCCGCTAAAATCAGCAACTCTTCCAATGCAGGTTCAGGACTTTGGTTTTGCTGTAATTGTTGTCCTAAAAGCACTAATGGGCGTAAATCAAGATCAATTAAACCGACTTGTTTAAAAATTGGATAAAGCTTGTATTGATAAATATTTAAAACAGTTTTTGCGTATTTTTGAATATCAGTATTGAGTGTTACCGCACCCGAAAGCACACGGTTTAAAGTATCTTCAACCGTCCATGCCAATTCGCCCGCAGACTTCGCACCCACCATGCGACCCGAGCCTTTTAAAGTGTGAAAGTGACGACGAATAGTCACTAAAGTTTCTTGATCTGTTGGGTTCGCAAACCAAGTTGTAAATAATGGATTTAATTCTTCGAAGATTTCTTCAATTTCTTCGACAAAAATTTCAAGAATTTCCGCATCTTGCTCAAGATAACTATCTTCAGGAAGCGTCATTGTTTCGACTAAATTTTTTAATATTTCTTTCATAGCTAAGGCTTCTTACGTTTTCAGCACCAAAAGGCACTTCAACTTAATTGTAACCATCCTGAATGCCCCTAACCCAAAAGTTAAGTTCATCTTTGCGATGCTTTATCTCTGAATGATGGTGTACCCATAACTGTGTATAGGTACACCTTTCCCCAAGCTGGAATCCCGCTTATTCAGGTAGTTTAAAGTCAGTTACAGATTCACGTAATGATTCTGCCATGTTGGCCAACTCAGATACCGAACGTGCAGTATCGAAAGTTGCACTGGTCGTTTGCGAGGTAATTTCCTGTACAACGTTCATCGTGGTTGCAATGTGACCTGCAGAAGCAGACTGAAGTTTTGCAGCATCCGAAATGTTAGAAATCAATTTCGCAAGGTTGGTCGATACCGTTTGAATCTCATCCAGTGCAACACCCGCATCTTTAGATAAGTTCGCACCACGCACAACTTCTGATGTGGTTTGTTCCATCGAAATTACGGCTTCGTTGGTATCGGTCTGAATGGTTTTAACCAGTGTTTCAATCTGCTTGGTTGCAGATGCTGAACGTTCCGCTAGACGCTGTACCTCGTCGGCTACGACTGCGAAACCACGACCTGCTTCACCCGCCATAGACGCCTGAATTGCTGCGTTTAATGCCAAGATGTTAGTTTGGTCGGCAATATCGTTAATCAAGGCAACGATGTTACCAATCTCTTGTGAAGATTCACCCAAACGCTTAATACGTTTAGAGGTTTCTTGAATCTGCTCACGAATGATATCCATACCTTCAATTGAACGGTTTACAACGTCTGCACCATTCGATGCAATATGTACTGAACGTTCTGCTACCGCTGCTGATTCTTCAGCGTTGGCAGATACTTGGTCAATCGACATTGCCATTTCGTTAATTGCGGCAGATGCACCTGCAATTTCTTGCGCCTGATGCTCAGATGCTTCAGCAAGCTGGTTGGTAATGTTCTGTGTGGTTGCCGTATATTGTGCAACTTCGTGCGATGTTTCGTGAATACGCGATACAAGGTCACGTAATTGGTCAATTGCGAAGTTAATCGAGTCGGCAATTGCACCCGTGAAGTCTTCCGATACTGTTGCGTATGAACGTAAGTCACCATCTGCAAGGTCGGCGATCTCATCGAGTAAACGTAAAATCGCGTTCTGGTTACGGTCATATTCATCTTGTAGACGAACCACGCGAGTTTTATCGGCTTCACCACGTAAGTTCAAGAGTTTGAATACACAGAATAAGAACGCAAGTAATGCTGCAATTAAGCCAATTGCAGGAATTGCAATAGACCAACCTGAACCGCTAGACAATTTATTTAAATTGGTTAAAAGCTTATCTGACTGATCAAAAATAGAAGATGATGCCTGACGTACTTTTACAATTTGTGTTGAGTTATTTAAAACTGTTGCAGCAGCAGATTTCAATACATCTTCATATTCTGCTTGAATACCTTCTAATGAACTACGTAAATCTTCTTGAGTAATACGTTGTACACCAAGTTCCGCACTACCATTTAACTGTGCTGCCAAGTAAGCACCAAACGTTTCAGTATCGGCACTAAAGTCATCTGCAGATTCACGTGAACTGTCTGTACCTGTTAATACAGAACTGATTGAACGTAAAATACGTTCTGCAATGAATACTTGGTTCTTTGCAATAACCACCTGGCTACTTGGCATGTCTTGACGTGCCATTTGGTCAACCATCAAGTTATATTCAGCCTGAATACCCGGAATGGTTTCACCAATTGCAATGTTGGTGTCATAGAGTTGGTTAATGATTTTTTGTTGCGAAGCAATCAAATCAATATTTTCAGAAACCGATTTCCACTGTGTTTCCACTTCACGCAGTGTATCTGTGCTGGCATGAATATCCTTCACTGTTTCTAAGTGAGCAGCAAAGGCTTTTTGTGAATCTGTTAAGTTTTTAATAGATTCAGGCGTACCTGATGCAGTCGCTTCGGTTGCTTGACGTGAAATGGTTTGTGACAACAGACGTAAATCACCCAAACTACGGGTAAAATCGTTATTACGCGGCACGCTATAAAAAAGGTATAACAACAGGAAAAGCGATAAGATGATACAAAAAGCTGCGCCTAAAATAAGTGGCTTAGATTTTTCTGTTTCGCCAAATACACTCGCAAACTCTTCTGTTCGCGCCTGTAATTTTGCAAAAAAACCTGGACCACTTGCTTTACGAACGGTTTCTTCGCCTGAATTTTTCTTTTTAAGTTTAAAGCCCATGCAGCTTCTCCCCGATTGACGCCTTCATTTTTTAGGTGCGCGACAGTTAATTTATAAATTTTATAGATGCGTTCATGTATTTTGGGTTTTGCAATAAACGACTAAATAAGAAAACATGCCATTGTTGGTTATGTTGGTGAAAATACCCCTGACAATATTCTTGTAAATTACTATCTAAATCATTGTGTTTAGAAAAGAAACTTTTCTTATTAAAGTGCTGTATACCCAAAACTTGATCTACAACTAAACCGACATAATGGTCATTATGACTAATACACATTACTTTTTGAGTAGGTGAATATTGGCTGCTTTGCCCAGAAACATAATGTGCCAAATCTGAAACTGAAAGTAATCTTCCGCGAATATTCGCTAAACCTACTACCCAAGGTTGGGTATTTGGCACTGGCGTATATTTCGGTGGATAAATAACCTCAGAAACTTCTCCTAATGGAGCAACGAAATATTGCCCCATCATCTCAAAAGCAATGCCTGACCAGCGGTTTACCTCATTTTCGGTACTAACGTAGTTTTTGTTTCCACGTTTAGATAACCGAAGCAATTCAATAAAACCATTTGCAGCCATAGCTTATCCTGCATTAAGGTGTTGATTAATCACATCAATTAATTGTTTTTCGTCAACAGGCTTAGTTAAGTAATCGCTTGCACCTTGGCGTTTTCCCCAAACACGATCAGTTGCCTGATCTTTGGTACTCACAATTACAATTGGAATGTGTTTGGTGGTGTCACCACGCGAAATTTGACGTGTTGCCTGAAAGCCATTCACGCCTGGCATAACCACATCCATTAATACTAAATCTGGTAATTCAGCTTGCGCCATGGTCACGCCATCTGCACCATTCGCTGCTTCAATGACTTCAAAACCATGCTTGGTCAAGATTTCTCTAAAGCGGAATGTTTCTGTAGGTGAATCATCTACAATAAGAATACGAGCCATTATTTTCCCCAATAAATCTAACTAACTAATAATTATGCGGTCACGTGGTTACGAATGGCGTTTAATAATTCATCTTTACTAAATGGTTTAGTCAGATACTCATCAGAACCCACGACACGTCCTTTAGCTTGGTCAAATAAACCATCTTTACTTGATAGCATAATGACAGGAATGTTTTGGTAGTTTTGCGAGTTTTTAATTAAGGCACACGTTTGGTAACCATCTAGGCGTGGCATCATAATATCTACGAATACGATATCTGGATTTGATTCTGCAATTTTGGATAAAGCTTCAAATCCATCAACTGCGGTAACCACTTCACAACCTTCACGCTGCAGAAGTGTTTCAGCTGTACGGCGAATGGTTTTTGAATCATCAATCACCATGACTTTTAGATTTTGGAATTTATCGTCCATTCAATGACCCTTCCCATTTTTGTTTGTACAAGCAACTGAGTAGAAAAATCTTACACATTGATCGTATTTTTAACATATCTTTACTTGTAGTTTCAATGAACATATTTAGTGTAAATCTACACTTTTACACCATTATCACCAAACCGCTCACACTTTCTTGTGACCATTGATATTTTTTATCGGTTGTATTTTTTTAATTCCTAATTTTGATCTAATATAACACTATTATTACGTGTAATTTAAGTAATTTAGTCAACTTTATTGTGGGGGACAACGTGAGCACTTTTTTTGCAAAATCACTCGCTGTCAAATTAAAACAAAATAAGCAGTCACTTAAATTGGGCATGCTTGCTTTACTGCTCTTGTCCTCTGCCCCACTCATGGCTGACAGCCAGAACAAAGCGGTGTGGTATCGCTATTATGATCAACATGGCGTTGCAAATATTAGTAGTAATGTGACACCTAATCATATTCGTCATGGCTATGAAGCATTAGACCGTAACATGCAAGTGATTCAGCGCGCACGTCCATACAACACTGAAATGGATATTAAAAAAGCCCCACAACGTGCTGCTCAAGCGTATCAAATGGAATCTGATCAGCGTTTAAAAAAAGCCTATACCAATAGTCAAACCGCAATCACTAAACGTAATAACGCTTTAGCGCATATTAAAAAGCAAATTATTTTCCAACAAGAACAACTCAAACAGCTGCAAAATGACCGTATTACTTTTAAACGTCAAGAAATGGAGTATTTACGCAAGGTCAAACCTGTGCCTGCACAACTAAAAACCAATTTGGACAATAACTTAAAAAACATCGAGCTTAAAAAAGATATGATTCAATCTTTACAAACAAGCTATCGAAATACACAAGCAGAATACGACAGAATTATTACTCGCTTAAAAGCACTTGAATAGTTGATTTGAATTACCTTGTCATTTTGGCAATCAATAAGGACAAATATGCATGCACATTGCACAGCGTATCGCAGTTAGGTTTAATCGGCAGCATTTACCCATTTTTCGTATCGGTGCAATCGGTTTATGTATTTTGCTGAGTGCCTGCCAAAAAACAGAAACTGAAAATAAAACAACAGTATCAGAAAAAATTGAACTCATTCAGCAAGATTTAGTGACACCACAACAAGGCAGCGCAATCAGTAAAACTGCCTTTACAGGCACAGTGCGTGCTGTGAATCAAAGCAGTATTCAAGCACAGGTGACTGCCACAGCAACCTCAGTCTATGTCAAAGTGGGAGATAGCGTACAACGTGGTCAAACCTTGCTACGCTTAAATAATCAGGATAATGCTGCGCGTTTAGCACAAGCTCGCGCCAATTTAGCTGCAACGCAAGCGCAAGCCAACCAAGCCCGCAACATGATGCAACGAAAAAAACGTTTGCTCGATCAGGGTTTTATTTCACAAGTGGAATATGAGCAAAGTCAGTTAGATTATCGTGCGCAAATGGAAAATGTACGCGCCCAACAAGCCAATGTCGATATTGCACTAAAAGCCGATCAAGATGGCACGATTACCAGTCCAATTCATGGTGTCATTACCCAACGTCAAGTTGAGCCTGGGCAAACTGTGGCTGCAGGACAAACCTTATTTGAAGTCGTCGATCCGAACCAATTAGAAATTCAAGCGAAATTACCAAGCGACTTACAAGCCGCACTCAAAATTGGTCAAAAAATTGAATATCAACTCCAAGGACAAGCAAACACATTTAATGCACAAATTAGCCGTGTTTCTCCTGTTGCGGATTTAGCCAGTCGTCAAATTGAATTTTTTGCAACCCCGCTTGATCGTCTTCCCTCTTTAAGTATTGGGGCATTTGTGGATGGTTATATTTTAGCGAACACGACAATTTCAGGGCAAATCATCCCACTCAATACCATTCACGATATCCAAAACAAACCTTATGTTTGGGTGATTCGAGATCAAAAAATTGCCCGCGTGGATATCACAGTTTTAGAACAGCGCTATAGTGACAATACTGCTGTGATTCAAGGCTTACAGAGCAGTGATCTAGTCAGTCGAGTGGTGTTCAACCCCGATCAAATTCAGCAGCAGGTGATCATTCAAAATAACCCTCAATAAATTGAATTTCATCTCAATGCAGTAGTGCAGATGTCCAATAAATAAAAAATCAGGATCGTTGTTATGTGGTTTACCCGAGTTAGCGTCAAGTATCCCGTTTTTACCATCATGATGATGTTTTGTCTAATGGTGCTTGGCTTGGCTTCATGGCAACGTATGGGCGTGGAAGAATTTCCTGACGTCGATTTTCCGTTTGTAGTGGTTTATACCAGTTATCCGGGTGCATCACCTGAAACAGTTGAATCTGAAATCACCAAGAAAATGGAAGATCAGATCAACACCATTTCTGGACTCAAACAACTGGTTTCACAATCCAGTGAAGGGTTATCTACTATTATTGCCGAGTTTAATTTAGATGTTCCTTCGGCAGTGGCGGCACAAGATGTACGCGATAAAATTTCGTCTGTCAGTGCAGGCTTTCGAGATGAAATTCAAGACCCTGTGGTGGAGCGCTACGACCCAACTGCCAATGCAGTCATGTCGATTGTGTTTGAATCCTCACAAATGTCTTTGCGTGATTTAAGTTCCTATTTAGATCAACAAGTTGTACCGCAACTGCGCACTGTGTCTGGTGTCGGAACTGTTAATTTATTGGGTGATGCACAGCGACAAATTCGTATTGAGGTAGATCCACAAAAGTTAATGAGTTTTGGACTGGGTGTGGATCAGGTCATCAACACGCTCAAAGCTGAAAATATTGAAGTACCTAGCGGCACACTCAAACAAGCCAATAGTGAATTGGTGGTCGAAATCCAATCCAAAGTCATTCACCCTCTGGCTTTTGGCGATTTAATTATTGCCAATAAAAATGGTGCGCCAATCTTTTTAAAACAAGTTGCCACAATTCAAGACAGTCAAGCAGAGCTGGAAACCAGTGCATTTTTAAATGGGCAAACTGCAGTTGCTGTCGATATCTTGCGTAGTTCAGACTCTAATGTCATTGAAGTGGTAGATAACACTTATAAAACCTTAGAACGTATTCAAACCCAACTGCCTGCTGGCATGACTGCAAAAGTCGTGGTGGATTCTTCTAAAGGGATTCGTGGCAGTATCCGTGATGTAGCGCGCACCATTATTGAGGGTGCGATTCTGGCAGTCCTGATTGTACTGTTGTTTCTTGGTTCATTCCGTTCTACCGCCATTACAGGATTGACCCTGCCAATCGCCCTACTCGGCACACTCACCTTTATTTGGGCATTTGGCTTTACCATCAACATGATGACCTTACTGGCGCTCTCGCTCAGTATTGGCTTATTGATTGATGATGCAATTGTGGTACGTGAAAATATCGTGCGTCATGCAGATATGGGCAAAGACCATGTCACGGCTGCTTTGGATGGTACTAAAGAAATTGGCTTAGCAGTTTTAGCAACCACCTTAACCATTGTGGCGGTATTTTTACCTGTGGCATTTATGGGCGGCATTATCGGACGCTTTTTCTATCAATTTGGTGTCACCGTCAGTACTGCCGTACTGATTTCCATGTTTGTCAGTTTTACGCTGGATCCAATGCTTTCTGCACACTGGGCAGAAAAAGCAAATCCGAATAAAAAACCTGGACGGGTAAAACGCTTCTTAAACTGGATTTCTAACAAACTCGACAATTTAAGCCATCATTATGAAAAACTTTTAAAATTGGCACTACGATTTCGCGTTATCACCTTATTGATTGCCGTGGGTTCATTATTTGCTGCACTCGGATTATCCAAACTGATTGGCACAGAGTTTGTACCTGTACCTGACAAAGGTGAAATTCGGATTAAATTTGAAACACCTGTGGATGCATCGCTTGAATATTCACAAGCAAAATTAAAACAAGTAGATCAAATCATTCGTCAACACCCAGAAGTACGCGCGACTTACGGGGCCATTAACAGCGTGACAGATCGCGGGAAAAATCATGTTAATTTACGTGTAACTGTCAGCCCGCGTAATGAACGTCAACAAACGCTAACCGAACTCAATAACGAATTTCGCCAGCGTCTACAAAGTGTTGCGGGCATCACCATCACCTCTGTCGCCTCTGCCGATGAAACGGTTTCTGGTGGGCAAAAACCTGTGATGGTGTCTATTAAAGGCCCTGATTTAGCAGAATTACAAAAAATCTCTGACCGCTTTATGACCGAAATTGCTCAGGTGAATGGTATTGTCGATTTAGAAAGCTCGCTAAAAGCTCCTAAACCTACATTAGGTGTTCATATTAACCGTGTCCTTGCCAGCGATTTAGGGCTATCGGTAAATCAAATTGCCAATATTATCCGCCCACTGATTGCGGGGGATGATGTCACCACTTGGCAAGATGAACGTGGCGAAACCTACGATGTCAATGTTCGCCTTACAGAAAACCATCGTAGCTTGCCGAGCGATGTGCAAAATATGTATTTAACTTCACAAAAAACCGATGCCAATGGACAAAATATTTTAGTGCCTCTAGCAAGTGTGGCGAAGTTTGAAGAAAGTTTAGGTGCAGCGCAAATCAACCGCCGTGATTTGGCCCGTGAAGTTTTGGTCGAAGCTAACACTGCTGGACGTCCTGCAGGGGACATTGGTGCCGACATTCAAAAAATTCAGGATAACTTTAAATTACCCGCAGGTTATAGCTTCGACACTCAAGGCGCCAATGCTGACATGGCTGAATCTGCAGGTTATGCACTGACTGCAATTACCCTGTCTATTGTGTTTATTTATATTGTTTTAGGTTCGCAATTCAACAGTTTCATTCACCCCGCAGCAATTATGGCTTCCCTACCTTTATCGTTGATTGGAGTATTCTTGGCACTGTTTATTTTTAACTCGACCATGAACCTGTTTTCTATTATCGGTATTATTATGCTGATGGGATTGGTCACCAAAAATGCGATTTTACTAATTGATTTTATTAAAAAAGCCATGGATCAGGGCGATTCACGTTATGATGCAATTATAGCTGCAGGGAAAACCCGTTTACGCCCTATTTTAATGACCACCAGTGCAATGGTGATGGGGATGGTGCCACTCGCACTTGGCTTGGGTGAAGGCGGCGAACAAAGTGCGCCTATGGCACACGCAGTCATTGGCGGTGTAATTACATCCACCCTACTCACCTTGGTGGTCGTACCTGTCATTTTCACTTACTTAGATGATTTTAAGAATTTTATGTTACGCCAAACGCGTAAACTGATTTCTTAAAATCTCACGCAAAGTCACACAATCGTTCGGGCTAAATTTTAACGCAAGTTTAGCCCGATTTTTATTGTATAATCTGGCTTTGAAAAAACTCCATTTAACGCTTCACTTTTTAGGACAGTTTCCATGCGCGCGAGTCGCTTTTTATTTGCTACGTTAAGAGAAACCCCAAACGATGCCGAGGTGATTTCTCACCAGCTGATGTTACGTGCGGGTATGATTCGTAAATTGGCTTCAGGTTTATATACTTGGCTGCCAATGGGTGTGCGTGTGCTAAATAAAGTTGAAGCAATTGTTCGTGAAGAAATGAACCGCTCAGGTGCTTTAGAAACATTTATGCCTGTTACACAACCTGCTTCTCTTTGGGAAGAGTCAGGTCGCTATGTTCAATATGGCCCAGAATTACTGCGCTTCAATGACCGCCATAACAACCCTTTTGTACTTGGCCCAACCCATGAAGAAGTAATTACCGACCTAGCACGTAATGAATTAAAAAGTTATAAGCAATTACCTATTAACTTTTATCAAATCCAAACCAAATTCCGTGATGAAATTCGCCCTCGTTTTGGGGTGATGCGTTCACGTGAATTTATGATGAAAGATGCATACTCTTTCCATAACGATCAAGCATCTTTACAAGAAACTTACGATGTCATGTACGACACTTACTGTCGTATTTTTACACGTTTAGGTTTAGATTTCCGCCCAGTACAAGCCGATACAGGCTCTATTGGTGGTTCAGGCTCGCATGAATTCCACGTTCTAGCTTCAAGTGGTGAAGATGATATCGCCTTCTCTACAGAATCTGATTATGCAGCCAATATTGAAATGGCTGAAGCCATTTTGGTGGGCGAACGTGCTGCTGCAACGCAAGAACTCAACATTGTAGAGACACCAAACCAAAAAACCATTGCGGAAGTTTCTGCATTTTTAGGTACAAATAGCAACCAGTCAGTCAAAGCGCTATTGGTTCAAGGTATTGCTGATGAGTCAGGTCAAGTGCCTGTGATTGCATTATTCCTGCGTGGTGACCATGAACTCAATGAAATTAAAGCAGAAAAGCATCCCCAGATTGCTGCACCACTTACTTTTGCAACCGATGCACAAATTGCAGCGTTAGGTTTAACTGCTGGCTTTGTTGGTCCACAAGGTTTGGTCGAAAAAGGCATAACTGTGATTGTAGACCGTGCTGCATCGGTATTGTCTGACTTCGTTGCAGGTGCAAACCAAGTTGATCAACACGCAACAGGTGTGAACTGGGAACGCGATGCACAATATACTGAAGTTTATGATTTACGTAACGTCGTTGAGGGCGATCCATCTCCAGATGGCAAGGGAACGTTACAAATTAAACGCGGTATTGAAGTCGGTCATATCTTCCAGCTTGGTACTAAATACTCAGAAGCGTTAGGCTGTAAAGTATTAGGTGAAGATGGCAAACCGTTTACTGTTACCATGGGATGCTATGGGATTGGTGTTACCCGTGTGGTTGCCTCTGCCATTGAACAGAACTTTGATGATAAAGGGATTATTTGGCCTGCAGCCATCGCACCATTTGAAATTGCGATTGTGCCAATGAACGCACATAAATCACCACGTACATTAGAAGCAGCAGAAGCACTTTATGCTGAACTTCAAGCTGCAGGTTATGATGTATTACTGGATGATCGTAATGAACGTCCTGGGGTGAAATTCTCTGACCTTGAGCTTACAGGTATTCCGCACCGTATTGTGATTGGTGAGAAAGGTTTAGATGCAGGTACTTTTGAATATAAAGGTCGTGGTGATGCTGAATCTAGCAACCTGACGAAAGAAGAATTACTCATCAAAATTGCTAAAGAAAGTTAAACACTAAGCATAAAAAATCCCGCACAAGTTGCGGGATTTTTTTCATTTGGGATTAACAGAATTTCATACCACCATAACAGTTAGGGGTGACGTTCTGGTTTTGTAAAACCTTATCCGTTAATGTAATCGTAGCAGGGTTCTGAGTAGTATATTGCCCCACATTAATATTTAATTTTTTCTCTACAGGTATTCCAGCTAAAGATCCTAACGCAGCAAAAAAACCAACATCAATTGGTTCAGATTTATTAAGTAAATAATCACTAATTGCTGTAGCTACTTGTGGTAATACCGCCGAAATATCAACTTTATCTGTTGTTGCTAAATATCCCAGTTGTATAGGTTCTTTAAAAGACATCCACCACCCTTGTTGTGCAACATCGCCCTGATCAGCCCCCTGCCAATGCACAGGTTTACTTTGCAAAGATAAATAGCCCCCCGTACCATTGAGTGGAATATTGTGAATCATATTTAAAGCTTGAACAAAAGTAATATCCATATTAAGTTCATCCAAACTCGAACCTGCTGCCATTTTAAAGAATGAGTGCGTACCAACCGTACCTAATAAAGCTGGGAATTCCACATAGAGCTGATCAGCTGCGAACTTAGGGTCCCCTTGGACACTATCTGGCAAACGCTTACCTGACTCTGCAGCAGCTAAAGGAATAGAAGGAATAGATGAGCGAATACCACTCACTTTGGCAGCAGTCATACGTTGACCCGTAACCACCGTTTCTGGCATAGTAAAATCTACTTTCATAGAAGGAACTGTAATCCCTGTATGCCCTTCTGTTCTAACACCATTTGTAAATGGCTTACTATGAAACTGTCTTGTTTGCCCCAAAGCCGTTAAACGACCAGAAATAATTTCATCCTCGGTCATACCAAATGTCGTTTGCTCAGTAAATGAATGACCTCGAGTTTGTGCCATTTTCATATAACCACTAAAACTTTTAATCCCGTCATTTGGGTTTTGTACGTTATCTGTACCCAAAGTCAGTAGACCTAAAATTTCTTCAGCACCTAAGCGAAAACCAACCACTTCACGTGTTGACGCACTATTTCCACTAATCGCAAATTCAATAAATGGATTGGTAATTTGCGCACTGGTACCCGCACGTTCACCATTAAACTTTGGACTATCTGTTGAATCATAAGATTCATTCAAACCACTTAACGAAATATTAGAAATATCAATATCACATCCCGCTTTACCACCAATCGCATTATTTACACCGCCACAACCTAATTGTAGCGTTTTAATATTGGCATTAAGCTCCATGAGTGCATCAACACTCAGCTTATAAAAGTTCAACCCTTGTGATTGATCTGTCGCAGTCATCAGGTTCAAAAGTGCCTGACCTTGTACATGAGATAACTGATCATCATTTAAAGCCTGCATCGCTTGAGCAGAATTGAATGAAAAGGCTGTACTTAAAATAGATGCAACTAAAATTGTTTTTTTCATTTTATTTCTATCCTTTAGCGTGGCGTAATGCCCAATGTACTGCGCATGGTTCCACCTGTAAGCGCGACAGATGCGATTTTCTGCATATTGCCATTGGTAGACATTGCAAAGTCTGTTTTAAAGGGTTGAGCAATATCATTTTTATAATTAAATTTTACTTGATTGTCTAAAGTAACCGTATCTGCACTAACGACGACTTTTCCTTTAACACCTAAATGCCCTTCCATACGATTCAAGTTAATTGAAGAAGTTTGAACAGTTTCATGATTCACTTGATCTTCATTAATCAAACTAAAATAACTACCTAAATTATTCGGATCTGCCTGTTCTGTGCTATCTAGACTTCTAAACTTAAAGTTCGCATCAAAAGACAAAAAATTTGAGTTCGGATTAGTAGCGGTTGGATCCATTCCAGGAATTACCAACAATTCACCATTTCCATCTAATTTAAACGCAATTGTGGTTAACACATCATCTTTCTTAGAGAAATTGTCGTAGGGTACAAAGCTACCGCATTTCGTTGATTCTGTGACGCAATTGTATTTTGAACCTGGTAATTGCCCAATCGCTAACTCTGCTTTTGCTGCAACCAATAAATGATCTGCACGAATATAAATCCCATCATCTTCATAACCAATCACACCGTCGGACTGAATTAATGCATCAATATTTCTTAAACCAGCATAATAGTTAACAGTTTCTCCTGCATGCAGGCTGTTTTGCCCATCAATTAGGATAATAGAAGTGGTACTGGGCAAGCCTGTTTTTGAATCTATGCCATAACCTTCGGTAGAAACCATGGCGTTATAACCAATTCCCGTTTTATTCGTTCCATCATAAGGTGACAAATATTGTTTACCCGACAAGGCCACATTGGCATTTAAATTATAAATTGGAATTCCAATACCCCAAGAACCACCATCCCCTGTCAATTCATTTAAAGAGTTATCAGAAATAATTCTCGCTTTGGCCGCAATAGACTGAAAGTCCATACCACGAACAGCAATGAGTGAGAACTGATCACCTTCAAGCTCACTCGATAGCAACTGGTTTAAAATAGGACTGGTTGCACCAATGGTATTTTTAATATTTTCATTGACTAAAAAATTGAGATTTTTCGCTTGTACGGTATTAATATAAATATCGCCAAAATCGATATAGGCATTTTTATTGTGTAAATTACCTTGTGCATCACGGGTAGTTAGCGGTCTTAAATTCGAAAACTCAACCGCATAACTGCCTTTTCCTGTGTGCCCAATTTCTAAAGTTGTTGGTAATTGTCCTGCGGTCAAACCTGTCGTATTTTGATTGGTAAAATCAGCAGATAAGCCCAAATGCAAACCACCTTGCCCCACCACAGTATCGTAGCCTGTAACTGCGGTATTTTTAGTTTCAATTACACCATTGACCTTATTCGAAACGTCAAAATTGGCAACATTTTTTTGCTGCCCATTAAAAAACAATTTCGCATTGCTCACTGCACCAGATGCACCAAAGCGAATTAAATTTTTATCATCATAACGCAAGTCAATATTGACCCCAGGATTGGTTGCATTTTGTCGGCTACTTGCAACATCACTCAGGTCTTTCACTCGTCCAAGATTAACAAAATGGTCGGTGGTACCATTTTTAGTGGTAAAGACCAATCCCTCATCGGCATCAATATACATATAGCCGTCAGTCGCAAAATTAAAGTTAAAATCATGCAAAGATAATTGATGCTTACCTAAACCATGACTAATATTGGCATTCTGTAACTGGAAGTTTAAATGTGCCGTTTCATTTTGATTGAATAAACCTGCTTTGGTTTCTAATAATACTTTTAAAGGTGATTTCGTTTCTAAGCCGAACTGACCCAAACTTTGTGTTTCTTTAGTACAACTATTTCCGACACAGTTCTTTTTGACTAAGTTTAAATCTGCAGTCGCTTGAAAAGCGTCAATACTCGCATCTATACGCACACCTGCGCCAACATCAGTTTTCCCCACATCTAAAGCAAGCTTACTGATAATAGGCTGGTTATTCTGTCCTTGAATTTCTACATTATGTAAGCCTAAACCCTGTTGAGTTCCAGCCACTAAATCAGGATCATACCAATTGACTTGATTAATCGTGGCTTTAGACATTTCATGGGTGATTACAATACCATCTTGCCCACTTACATCAGACAAATGCTGGTCTGCAATCAGCTCTAAAGCATACACTTGTTGCGCACAAAGTACGCTCAATGTTAATAAATTCAACTGCATTATTTTTTTCATTTTTATTTCCCTATACTGTACTTAATCCTATATTCAACAACGACTTGCTGCTGAACCTGTACAGTTGTAGCTAAATATTTTCACATTGCCAGACATGTGCATATTGCCGTGAATATTTAAGCCCATAAATCCTTTTTCGGCGCCCCGATCAAACAATGGTACATCCAAAGATACCTCACTACCGATCGTTCCATCTGCTAAAATTTGTTTTGAATTATATTTCTCATAAACTGTTGAATTTGCATAACCCTCACCTTCAAGTTTAGAACCTGTTTCAATCGCCATGGTTGCAAAACCCAAATTTCTTATTTTCAACGGCTTATCATCATAAAACTTAAGCTGCATAGCCGTTTGTGGGTCATTTTTATGATTAATAATAGTCGTGCCATCTAAAGAAAACTTATCAATTTGTAGGGTGCCTTGAATTTGCTTAAATACCAGCCATTTTTTATTACCGTTATTATCTTCATGGTTATTGGGTGCAATCGCTAAACGACAGAGCACATTATTGTCAGCACAATTTTCACTATAGCGATAATAAACTTCTGTAGGTTTAGTCCCGCCATTAAATTTTGAAATATTGCTGAGTTCTAAATTTTCAGCATATTCATGGTTTAACGACAACGTCCAACTGAGATCTGCACCCCCTTGACCTGTTGCTTGGGTTAATTCATGATTTTCCAGTGCAATTAAATTGGCATGGGTCAAAGGACTACACATCAATGCAATACAAGACAGTTTTTTCAACATGATGATTCTCCTTTTATAGACCTGTTGTTTTAAATTTAAGGTGCTGAATCAGCACACCATCTATTGCAACTGAACCTAGATTCTTAGCAGTACCATCTACACCCTTAAATACAACACCTGTGGCATTATCATGATCCTTGGCACGCAACATATTATTTGGCAAGCGTTCTACAGTACCAATTGCAATACTACTATGCGTCGCATTACGTCCTTGATACATCGCAGTACTGTCATTGACATTGGCTTTTAGCGGTGTGCCACAGCTCACCACATTACAGGTTGAACCTGTAAATGCTGTAGAACCTAAATACCCACCCTTTCCGTCTTCATAATTTTGATAAATTTTATTGTAAATTTCAGGAACATTCGGAATACGTGTGACTTCCAGCACAATATTATTGCCCTCAGAACCAACCACAAAAGGCTGATACATATTCCCTAAAACTAAATTGACATTTGGACTATATAAGTACAAACCCTCTGTATCATGAAAAACTGGTGCTAATGAACCATCTATTGCTGGTGTGACCGCCGTTCCATCCAAAGTATCTGATTTTGCTGCTGTACTAATGCGGATCCCTTTACTATCTAAGTTTGAATCTGTGAAACTTAAATTCGCAGGATTATCATTAGTATTTAAACGCAATACACTTGCCATACCCAATGTTTGATGATGATTTGGATTATCAGAATCTAAAGTCTGAAATAGTCGAGTCTGCGAACCATTTAAACTTAAACCATTGGCAATAAACTGAGTACGCAAACGGTACTCTTTATCTAAGCCAGATTTTGGTGCACCTGTAGATGGATCAACTTCAGCACTTGAATTTAATTGACGTGAGAAAATATCAGTCCAAAAACCCAGTTTAATATTATTATCGCTTTCTGTTGCTGCAATAGTCGCAAGTGGTGCCTCAAGCGCCAAATAACCCACTTCTTTTTCAACATTTTTAAATTGTTTTACTTTTTCAGTACCCGCACGGAATAACCATGGATTATCTGCAGAGCCCCAGTTAAAGCCCTGATTGCTATAACGACTGCTTAATGAGTTATCACTTTTAGATAATGCTAAACCATAAATAAAGACATCGGCTTTAGTTCGGAGTGAGCCCACTGAAGTTTGTGCTGCAGCTTCTTTAGCTGCTTGAGTTGCATTATTTACCGCTAATAATTCTAATTCTTTGATTGCATTTGTAGCTGCTGAATATGCAACTTTATCCCCTTCATAGTCCAGCCGCTCTTGAGTTACAGTTTCTACAGTTTGATCAACCTTAGGATCAATATGATTAACTCTTGTAACCCCTTGCGTCCACTCAGTTGAAGGTACAGAATCAGTACTTCTACTGCCATATAAAATTTCAATCATTTCATAAGTATTTTTCAAGGCAGCTTTTTCCGAAGCACCTTTCAACCCTAAAGTACTTAAACGTTCTTTTGTGGTTCCATCATCGACAACACCTAATGGCCTCACATTACCATTATAATAATCATCATAACGCTGTTGATAATATTGTTTCATCCGGTCAGATTCAAAGTATTCTGCCACTAGACTTTGACGCACACCAACAGCAATTTCATCTTTCACCTCTGTTTTTGTAGATTCATAATTTTGTGTTTTATAATTATTGAAAGTCGTTGTATAGGTGCTTTGGTACAGTGTTGATGAAGTTGAAACACCTGCCAAATATTCAGCGTCATAAATCTGATTATAAACTTTCTTATATGCATGTTCTGAAATATTCTGATAATTCTCCCCAGTCGGGATAATACGAATAAAACCCGTATCATATTGGCTAGGGTTGTCTAAGCCACGTGTATAGCTCGACCCTGTTGATAGATCATTCGGTTGCTGGAACACCATCTTGAAGTCATCAAGAACTAACGCAACGCCTTCACCTGTCGTATTAGAAAGGGAGTCATCTGAGAGTGCTTGCAAGGCATAACTCGGATTTGCCAAGAACATACCTACGGCAATAGCTAAGCAATGCTTTGGAAAAGGGAAAGTAATTGCGTGTTCAGTCATCTCGACCTTCCTTTTATCTGATGCTCCGCATCTTTCTTTTATTTATCTATGACTTGGCTATTTATTAGGGTGTTTTTATCCTTAAAAACGTGATTATGCCAAACCAATCTCAAATTTAATTATGCTGAATATTAATACAAATGCAAAAAAAAACTGGCTAAACAGCACAGCTTTCCGATGAATGAAAAAAGCGAACCTTTCAGCTCGCTTCCTTTTAATCTAAATTAGTCTAGCAGTTATGCTTTAGGTAAAGTCACACCTGTTTGTCCCTGATACTTACCACCACGGTCTTTGTATGAGGTTTCACAAACTTCATCTGATTCAAAAAATAGCATTTGCGCCACACCTTCACCTGCATAAATACGTGCAGGCAAATTAGTCGTATTAGAGAATTCTAAGGTGACATGCCCTTCCCACTCAGGTTCTAACGGAGTGACATTGACAATAATACCGCAACGCGCATAGGTCGATTTACCTAAACACACTGTCAATACATTGCGCGGAATACGGAAATATTCAACGGTACGCGCCAATGCAAACGAGTTTGGCGGAATGATGCACACATCTGACTCAATATCGATAAAACTTTTTTCATCAAAGTTTTTTGGATCGACAATTGCGGAGTGAACATTGGTAAAGACTTTAAATTCACGTGCACAACGTACGTCATAACCATAGCTAGAAACACCATAAGAAATGAGTTTTTCGCCATTTTCATCAAAGCGAACTTGGTTTTCTGCATACGGTTCAATCATGCCGTGTTTTTCGCTCATTTCGCGAATCCAACGATCAGACTTAATTGCCATTTATTTTCTATCCAAAATATGAATGTTTAACTGTGCTGTACTTTAACTGAAATCTAAGTTAATGAAAACCAGCCGTTTCCCTCACATCGCTTTTTTAAGTGCAATGATTAGGGGCTGTTGACAATTCGTCTATGTTTGCGACAACGCATATTTTTTAGCTGATATAAGGCATGGGACAGGAAATTTAGTCATTCTAAATGACTGGCACATAACGCAATAGCAGCAAAAAATATGCTTGTCCCCTTGCGCAGCAAACAAAGCAATGCTTTGTTCTCGCTCATGTGGCTAAAACTTTCTCAGATTGCGTTATGAAACTTGGCAATAGACCCACTATTCCCTGCGTTTCATGCCTGATCTGCTCAGTTTTAGCCTACAGCGCAAGCCATTTATGAAATGTCAACAGACCCTATTTCCAGTAGATACAACTTTTAGATACAACGTTGGCTTTATAGACTCAACAAAGCCGAATAACTTAAAGGAATTGAAAAGCTCAGCAACACAATAGAAGCTGTTTTTTGTAGATTGCACTGATTGAGCCAGCTAATTTTATTTTTAGCGAGCACCGAACCAATAAATGTCCAGAAAAAAGCAATCGGCACGATTAAACATAAAAATGCCAACATGTGTGCCACATAATAGTCTGCTTTTACCCATGCAATCGTTGGGAAAATTGCAGAGGCGAACAACAATGCTTTAGGATTCAGTAAAGTCGCTAAAAATAGCTCACTCGCACGGATCGTAGGTTGATTAAAGCTTTGCTCGACTTTAGCCGTGCGCCATAATTTAATCGCCAAGAAAATAATATAGCCTGCACTGAATAATTTTAGAATGGTGGGCAATAATGGGAGATGGGTAGACACCGTACCAATTAAGGCACCCCAAAGTGTAATAGAGATCAAATAACCCAATGCTTCTGCTGGAATTAATCGGAAAGATTTGCGGATACCAACCTGAATACCCGATGATGCAAGCAAGGTATTGGTTGGCCCTGGTGTCAATAAAATTGTGATCACCAAACCGATAAAAAACCATGAAATCATGCATTGACCTCACTACTGAATGAGCGCAGATTAAAATAGTTCATTGCAATTGGCAAAAAGTATTTTGTAAGACAAATTCTTGATCAGTTTAACATTTTAAATTTATTATTTTATTCAATCACTTATATAAAAAATATTTTTTAATTAAATGGTAACTTATAAGTCATTTTATCTTAACATTTTTAAGGTATTTAGAGATTAAACACCATTAAATCAGATGCTTGTGTATTTTTTAATCAAAAAAAATAGCTCACTGAAGTGAGCCAAATTTTCAAAATATTGTGACTTAGCTTTTAAAGATGAATCAGTCAAAATTTAAAGAATGATAACTTAATGACTGCAACTGCAATCATTCCAAGCTGAGATCCCTCACTAGAAAATACGATTCTGATCTTTTTCAGCTTTAGGCAGTTTTTTTGCAATTTGCTGAGCAATCGCAATGTAACTATCGGCAGCATCATCGCCTGCAATCACTGACGGCGTGCCTGCATCCACATTTTCACGAATACTGACATTCAATGGTAAACGTCCAAGCAACGGAATGTCATATTGTTCTGCCAGTTTATCGCCACCACCTTGACCAAAAATTTGTTCTTCGTAGCCGCAGTTTGAGCAGATATGGGTCGACATATTCTCAATTACGCCCATGACAGGAATTTGCACACGATTAAACAGCTCGATGCCTTTCACAGCATCCATTAAGGCAACATTTTGTGGTGTAGTCACAATCACCGCTCCCGTTACAGGAATACGCTGTGCAAGGGTCAGTTGAATATCCCCCGTTCCTGGTGGCATATCAATCATCAACACATCTAAATCTGGCCATAAGGTTTGATTAAAGAGCTGCATTAATGCACCTGTGGCTTTTGGTCCACGCCACGCTACAGGTGTATTGTGGTCACCTGTTAAATGTCCGATGGATAACACAGGCATCCCAAAAGCATCCAACGGTACAAACTGCTCGGCTTCAATCATTGGGGTTCTGCCTGCATTGCCGAGCATGGTCGGAATACTTGGACCATAAATATCGGCATCCAATACGCCAACTTTTAAGCCGAGCTTTTGCAAAGCTAAAGCCAAATTTACAGTAGTGGTAGATTTTCCAACCCCGCCTTTGCCTGAAGATACCAAAATTACGTTTTGAATACGCGGATGTTTCGGCACATCGCGCTGTTGTGGCGCAGCTTTTTGAATCGGTGGATTATTCGGATCGGCTTCTTGCATTGAACTTTGACCTGCAGCATCGACCACTGGTGGTAAATGAGATGCTGTGGTCTGTGTGGTCGATGTAGCGCAGCTTTCACCTTCAGTATGTTGATGCCCACAACTTTCTTTTTTCTGTCCCGTTTTCTGCTGAATCACATGCATATTCAGTTCTTTAATGCCGCATTTTTCTAAAGCATCGGCTAGCTCATCATGAATTTGTTGTAAATGTTGTTTTTCTTCAGGATAAGTATTGATGGTGATTTGCAGAATATCACCTTGCACATTCACTTGAGAAATACGATCTTTTAAAGCATGTTCAGATTCAGGCAATATATAACTTTGTAGCACGTGCTGAATAGCTTCCTCATTCACCGTATGCGAAGGTGAAAAAACTGATTTAAGTGAAGAAAGCCAAGACATAGATTTACTCCAAAGTTTGGAAATACCGCGATTTTGATAGTGTAACGATAATTCAGTATAAGGTTAAGTCGTGCTATCACTGAAATACTTAATTCTGAGTATATTGCTTGGTTTTTGACATGATTTATCTTCAAATGCAGACCAAGAGCTTGTTTCGATATTGTATTTAGCCTTCTAAGCGGATTTGAAAAGAATTCCTGGAATCCCTTGTGCATCTATGTGCTATCTAAGGTAAAATTGCCCGAATTGCATCGTCCCTATTTGAGAGAGTTATATCCGTGCGTCAAATTTTAGTCACTAACGCCCTACCATACGCCAATGGTCCGATCCATATGGGTCACTTACTCGGTTATATCCAGGCAGATATCTGGGTTCGCGCCATGCGTGCAATGGGACATGACGTGACTTATGTCTGTGCGGATGATGCGCATGGTACAGCAATCATGCTGCGTGCCGAAGCCAACGGGATTAGCCCTGAACAGCAAATTGCCAATGTGCAACAAGAACACATTCGCGATTTTGACGGTTTTGGTGTGCATTTTGATCATTATGATTCAACGCATAGCGACACCAACCGCGCACGTGCCAGCGAAATTTATGTCAAAAACCGTGATGCAGGCAATATTGCTGTGCGTCCTGTTACGCAATTATTTGATCCTGAAAAAGGCATGTTTTTGTCTGATCGTTTCATTAAAGGCACGTGCCCGAAATGTAAAGCGGAAGATCAATACGGCGATTCTTGCGAAGTTTGCGGCACTACCTATAACGCGACTGAGCTGATTAATCCAAAATCGACTTTGAGCGGTGCGACGCCTGTAGAAAAATCGTCAGATCACTATTTCTTTAAATTGCCAAATTTTGGTGAGTACCTGCAAAAATGGACCCGTGATGAAGGTCGCTTGCCTGTTTCAATTGCCAACAAATTAGATGAATGGTTTGAAAATGGTTTAAACGACTGGGATATTTCACGTGATGCACCCTATTTTGGTTTTGAAATTCCAGATGCACCAAACAAATATTTCTATGTCTGGGTAGATGCGCCAATTGGCTATATGTCGAGTTTTGAAAACTACGTTAAAACCAAACGCCCTGACTTAAATTTTGAAGATTACTGGAAAAAAGACTCAGACAAAGAGGTGTATCACTTCATTGGTAAAGACATTGTCTATTTCCACGCCCTATTTTGGCCTGCAATGTTAGATGGTGCAGGTTATCGCACACCAACAGGTTTATTCGTAAACGGTTTCTTGACTGTGAATGGTCAAAAAATGTCGAAATCTCGCGGTACATTTATTAAAGCAGAAACCTATTTACAGCATTTAAACCCTGAATATTTACGCTATTACTTTGCATCTAAACTATCTGACAAAGTTGAAGATTCTGACTTAAATTTGGATGATTTTGTTCAGAAAGTAAACTCTGATCTTGTAGGTAAAGTGGTGAATATTGCTAGCCGTTGTGCCAAATTCATCAACACTAAGTTTGACAATAAATTGTCTAATGCCTGTGCAGAGCCTGAATTGGTACAAAGTTTTATTGATGCGGGTGACTCAATTGCTCAAGCATACGAAGCGCGTGAATTTTCAACTGCTATTCGTGAAATTATGGCATTGGCCGATAAAGCCAACCAATATATTGATGAGAAAAAGCCTTGGGCTTTAGCCAAAATTGAAGGTGAAGAACAACAAGTACATGATGTATGTTCTGTAGGGATTAACCTGTTCCGTCAATTGGCCATTTACTTAAGTCCTGTGTTGCCAACGCTTGCAGCACAAGTACAAGATTTCTTAAAACTGGATAGCTTCGATTTTGCATCACGCCAACAGATTTTAGTGGCACATGAAATTGCACTATTCCAACCACTCATGCAACGTGTAGACCCGAAAGCTGTGGCTGCTATGGTAGATGCATCTAAGGATTCTTTAGCTGCTCCTGCTGAAGCACCAAAAGCTGAAAAGAAAAAGGAAAAAGCCAAAGAGAAAAAAGCAGAGCCTAAAGTAGGTGAAGCAGAAATCATTGGAATTGAAGACTTTATGAAAGTCGATTTACGTGTTGCAGAAGTTTTAGAGGCAGCAACTGTTGAAGGTTCTGATAAGCTTCTTCAACTGACTTTAAATGTTGGTGAAGCTGAACCTCGTAACGTGTTTAGCGGTATCCGTGAGTTTTATGCACCTGAAGATTTAAAAGGCAAATTGGTGGTAATGGTCGCTAACCTTGCTCCACGTAAGATGCGTTTTGGTATTTCAAACGGTATGGTACTTGCTGCAGGAAATGGTGAAGGTGTCTTTGTTATTTCAGCAGAATCAGGTGCTAAACCGGGGGATAAAGTGTCTTAAGATTTCGATCTTAGATAAAAAGCCTCTACTGATGTAGGGGCTTTTTTAATTTTAAATAGATAGCTTATTTTTAACGTAATTTTAGAAAATCTTGAATGATTTGTTGAAAATTTTTATCTTCTACACCTTTCATCGATTGAGCGATTTCATCCCAAGTTTTTTGATTAAGATCAGGATCAATTAAATTAGGTTCAAATACGCCATCTTGCATCATTTGATATTCCGCCTTTAAAATTTTCTCATCTAACCAATTAAGGTTTAGATTTAACCATTGAACTAATTCAATAAAATCCTCAGCTAAATCATTTCCAACTTTTTCTACCATATGAGTTTGTAAATCAATTGGATATTTTTGAGTTCTAGCTTTCTCCAATACACCGAATACTGTTGTTAACAACCAAGCACCTGAAAAGCATGCAACTTCACTAAGTTCACCTCTTAAACCATAATCTTTTCGGATACTTTTTTTATGTGAGAAATACCTGATATGCAGCAATCTTGCTCTACGAACATAAGTATCAAGAATTTCGTTCTGAATATAATTCTTACTAAGAGTGACAAACTCCTCAAACGTATATAGTTGAATATTTGTATTTTGACATGCCTCAATTGCTCCAGACTGAAATCCAACTTGTGAAATAATAAATCCTTTATCTGCCCCAATATCATCAACAATTGTTCTTAAGGCTAATACTTTTTCTTTTGGAATTTTTGTCTGCCAATATTTAGCTTCTATCACCCACTTAATATTAGTCCCTAAATATTTTGAAGTTACATAAACATCTAAATCATGTTCTGTCCTTACGCCTCTGATTGTTTTGTTTGTTTCAGCTTGCACACCTAAACTTCTAAAATGTTCTGCAATTTTTTCCTGAAAATTGAACCAATCTTTTTCCATAACGTCATTATTCATATCAAATTTCAATTATTTATAAATTGTATCAATTGATCTATTAACCCAACACAAAAAATTCTATCATGATAGAAACAACCTATCCCTTTAAAACTTATAAGAAACTTATGAAGACTTTAAAACCCCTATTCATAGCACTAGCGCTAAACATAACAGCCATCACCACCCAAGCTGCCGAATCCACCATCCCACAACAAAAACAAGTTGCTGGTTACTACCAATATCAAGCAGGTGACTTACAAATCACAGCCCTGCTCGATGGTACAAACTTTATGTCACCAAGCTTGTTTAAAGACATTTCACAACAACAAGTTCACGAGATTTTAAAGAAATACTATGCAGATCAAGAGAAAGGCGTACAAACCTCAGTCAATGCCTTCCTCGTTAATACAGGAAAATCTCTAGTATTAGTGGATAGCGGTGCAGCGAGTTGTTTTGGTGCTCATTTAGGTTCAGTTTTAACCAACCTAAAAGCATCAGGCTATCAACCTGAACAAGTCGATACCATTCTACTCACACATCTACATCCCGATCATGTCTGTGGAATCAGTAAAGATGGCGTTGCCAATTTCCCAAATGCGACAGTCTATGTATCTGATGATGAAGCAAAATATTGGCTAGATCCCAAACAAGCGGCAAAATTACCAAAAGATAAACAAGCCAATTACTTAGGCACGGTTGAGAAAATTAAACAAGCCATTGCACCATATCAAACCAAGCAACGCTTTAAAACGTATAAACTCGGTGATGACATTCATGGTTTTAAAGTCATTAATACGGCAGGACATACACCAGGGCATTTTAGCTATGAGCTAAAAACCAAAGATGAAAACGTGGTGTTTATTGGAGATATCGTACATTCACATACTGTGCAATTTGATAAGCCTGAAACGGCAATTGAATACGATATAGACCCGAAAAAAGCGGTTCAAACACGTTTAAAGCAATTTGCTAATTTCGCTAAAAATGGAAAAACCATTGCCGCTCCACATTTACCGTTCCCAGGGATCGGTCATATCTATTCTCAGGATGAAAAGAGCTATCAATGGATGCCAATTCATTTTAAAGATTAATGATTCTATAAAACCTTCTCCCTTTAGGAGAAGGTTTGAATGAAGGCACTCTACATATATTAGTCACTTCATCCCAAAAATTAACTTTAATCCCAATACTGTCATGACCGCCCCTGCTGCACGGTCAAAAATAGCCTTAAACTTAATATAAGCCTGACGCGGTTTTTCTGCAGACAAAGCCACTGCAACCAATGAACACCAACCTGCATCAATAAAAAAACACAGAATTGGCAGCACCACATAAAAATAGTTCGGAATTTCTTTAGGCAACAAAGCCGTAAAAATACTCGCCAAGACAATTGCAATTTTAGGGTTAGATAACTGCGTAATTAAACCTGTAGTAAACGCACGGCGCAGTGACATTTGCTGTCCATGTGCAAGATTGGTTTGAATAGGCGCTTTGGCATGCTTCACAATTTTATAAGCCAAAAACAACAAATATAAACCACCACAAATTTTAAGCAGAAAATATGCTGAAGGCACTGCCAATAAAATAGCCTGCAACCCCATCACCGCCAATAAACCAAAAATTGCGGCACCCGTACCCGTGCCTAAAGCCGTAAATAAACCATGCTTACGTGAAATGGCTATCGAATTTTTTGCCACATAAATAAAGGTAGGCCCAGGACTAATTGCCCCCAACATTAATGCCAAAGCAATAGAGCCTAAAATCAATAATGATTCCAAGATAGACCTCAAGATTAGAATAATTTTCAATTATTTATTTTACTTAAAAAACCATAATAGAAGATATAATTTTTTTGATTTATGTTTATAAATTTAAGGATTTTTCAAGCAATTTGATATTTATTAAAAAAACCAAAAATAGAGTAAAAACTCAATTTAATTTCAATATCAAACAGTTAAAACATAGCATATGAACAGTAAAATTTTATTGTGCATCCATTTTTTCTATTAAAGTTTTTTTCTGATAATAATTTATCATCGATTTTTAGCAGAACTTTCATATATTTTTAAAACATATAATCCCATAATAAAATTATGGCTTTAATTTTCTTTAGAACTACAACCGAGGCACATCAGATGCAAAATAAAAGACTGAAAACATTAGACCGCTCTAAATCACATCTTTGGATTGTAGGTGGAGGCATAGCTGGTATGGCTGCTGCTGCTTTTGCGATTCGTGACGCTAAAGTGCCAGCCGAACATATCCATATTTTAGAAGAATTGAATGTTTCTGGTGGTTCGATGGATGGTGGACATAATCCGCTTAATCCGAACCAAGCATGGGTCACACGTGGTGGACGTATGCTAACTGATGAGACTTATTTGTGTACTTGGGATTTATTTTCAAGCATCCCATCTTTAGAAAATCCAGACATTTCTGTTCGCGAAGAATGTCGTGAATTTAACGAACAAGTTAAAACCAATGCTCAAGCACGTTTGATCGACTCAAATCATATTATTGCAGAAGCTCAAAAATTGGGATTATCAACGCTCAACCGTGCTCAAATGTTACGTCTACTGGCATTAAAAGAAGATCGTATCGGTAGTCGCCGTATTGATGAATTTTTTGATGATGCATTTTTCCAAAGTAATTTTTGGCGGATGTGGCGAACCACGTTTGCCTTTCAAAAATGGCATAGCGCAGCGGAATTACGCCGTTATTTTCTACGTTTCATTCAAGAATTACCACGTATCCATACCTTAGCAGGTGTGAAACGAACTAAATACAATCAATATGATTCAATGATTCATCCTCTACAACGCTGGTTGGTGGAACAAGGCGTTGATGTTCGTTTCGGTAGTTATGTCACAGATGCAGACTTTGTCGAAGATGCCCAAACGAAGGAACGTAAGGCAACCCAACTTTATGTCAACATTCCAGAAGGCACTGAACAAATTCAACTGGGTGAGCATGATCTTGCGCTCTTTACTTTAGGTTCGATTACGGCTGATTCACGTTATGGCGATAAATTCGATGTTCCTGAGCTGATTCGTGATCGACAAGATCATGGCTGGCGTTTGTGGGAAACATTGGCTCAAAAAGCTCCTGATTTTGGTCGTCCAATGACCTTCTATGGCAACATTGATGAGCATAAATGGAAATCCTTTACGCTCACCATGCATGATGATGTGCTGCTAAAACGGATTATTGATTACACAGGAAATGAACCGGGTACAGGTGCACTCATGACTTGGTTTGAATCTGGTTGGCATCTATCTGTGGTCGTTCCAGCTCAACCGCATTTTGCTGACTTACCAGAAGGTAAATTCACCTTATGGGGTTATGGTTTTGAAATTGACCATATCGGCGATTACATTAAAAAACCGATGAGTGAAGCGACGGGTCAAGAAATTTTAATTGAGTTGATTCATCAACTTGGTTTCGATGACATTTTGGATCATGTGTTGGCACATACTGACATTACCACAGTAATGATGCCTTATGCTTCTGCCCTATTTGCATGTCGTAAAGCAGGTGATCGCCCATTGGTCATTCCAGAAAATGCAGTCAACTTTGCTTTCTTAGGTCAATTCGTAGAGCTTGAAGATGATGTGGTTTTCACTGTGGAATATTCCGTACGTTGTGCCATGATTGCCATTTATCAGCTCTTAAGTGTCGAACGTGAAATTCCAGAGATTTACAATGGTTTACTCGATCCTAAAGTTGGCTTAAATGCTTTGGAAGCAGTTTTTCATTAAATTTTACAAAGCCATAGGGTAAATTGCTGCCCTATGGTTATTCAACTTACTTTGATAAAACGATCTTTGTACACGACAAAAAAAGATGGTGGTGTTTCAAAAAGTATGCTGAAACAAAGCAGGTTGAATTTTGATAAAATAGAGAAATGCGAATAACTCTAGAAATCAAATGTCCAACCTGCCTCACTGACAGTATAAAGAAAAATGGCATCAAAGTAGATGGGAAACAAAACTATCAGTGCAAAGACTGTAAACGTCAGTTTATTAGTGACCATGCTCTGAGCTATCTAGGATGTCATTCAGGCATTACTCGAAAAATATTACAGTTGATGATCAGAGGTAGTGGTATACGAGATATCGCTGAAGTTGAGCGAATCAGTATCGGTAAAGTTTTACGTACTTTAACCGAATCAACCTACCAAATTCAGCCTAAACAAAGTCATTATGAATCTCTCGAAGTAGATGAATTCTGGACTTTTGTTGGAAATAAAAATAATAAACAATGGCTTATTTACGCCTACCATCGAGAAACAGGTGAGATTGTTGCTTATGTTTGGGGTAAGAGAGATTTAGCTACAGTCCAAAGGTTGAAGACAAAGCTTAAACAATTAGGTATTCACTACACCCGAATTGCAAGTGATCATTGGGACAGTTTCATAACTGCTTTTAAAAACTGCAAGCAAAGTATTGGTAAATTTTTTACTGTAGGTATTGAAGGTAATAATTGCAAAATAAGGCATCGAATTAGGCGCGGTTTTAGAAGGAGTTGTAATTTTTCAAAAAAGATTGAAAACCATTTTAAAGCTTTCGACTTAACCTTTTTTTACATCAATAATGGCTTCATTTAATGTCAGCATACTTTTTGAAATACCACCCCTAATTTATTTAATGCTTTCTGCATATCGTCAAAGGATGCCATAAGGTCACCCTTATCCATGATTTTTAAAACTTCTTCTTCAGTTACTTTTTGGTTGTAATAACCATTAAGAATGGGTTGCAATCGATGCAACACCGCAAGAAAAATCAAGATCTTGTTTTACGATATTATGATCACGGATTTGTTTCCATGATTTTACTTTAATCTAATTGTGGTAGTGATTGAATTAATGGGATTTGCATGAGTGAATTGTGTCATTAATATTAGGCTAATGAAAAGCTTATTCATAAATAATTCTTAGTAAGTATGTTGTATTTCATATATATTCCTATTTTTTATGATCAAAAACATATAGAATTAGTATCATAAATGAAAAAAATATACATATTATTAAAGAAAGAGCCATACTATCTATGAATACAAATGAAATTTTTTTAATAAAAGCATCTAACTCAAGTGGAATCCTATTATTCTTATAGTCTATGAACGTGAGAGCTAAAAAGCTTATAAAAGTAAATAATATAAAAGAATATATGGCAGCAAAAGTTTTATTCTTATTTTTAATTTTCTCCAGTATTTTACCAATAATAAAAAATCCAATAATTGTACAGATAACAGCATTCAGTGTTAATGATAGTAAACCATTTACTTCCATAGAATTCCTTAGTTTTCATATCCAGAATTAATTAAAATTTAACTTTGTACACGACAAAAAAAGATAACTCATTGAAATAATGGCATAATACTTGTTTTCTGACGACGAATATGATGACACATTTCAATGAGTTACATCTCATCTTAAACAAATATCTAAAGTGGAACAAGTCACATGTAAAATTTTTTACACTGATTATGCTTGCATTAATTGTAAAACAGACATGTAATCTTTCTTCTGCATCTAAAGCCTTACCCATCACGTGCTTACCACAATCATTTTATCGACGTATACAACGCTTCTTTGCAGATCAGTATTTCGATTATCGTCAAATTTCTCAGTTAATTTTCAATATATTTTCATTCGATAAAGTCCAATTAACTTTGGATAGAACCAACTAGAAATGGGGAAAACGAGATATCAATATCTTGATGTTAGCCATCATCTATCGTGGAATAGCGATACCTATTGTTTGGACATTGCTCAATGAACCAGGCCATGTGGAACAGATTTCCCCCGCTGCGGGTTCAGAGTTCAGTGTACTTAAACCTGACAATCCCACAGGAAATTTTACCAAAGTCGTTCAACGTATAGCGGTACGTATCACCATTGATCCGAATCAAAAAGGGATCGAAAATCTACGCCCTGGTATGTCGGTGATCACGTCGGTGGATACTGACTCATAAACCAACACTGACATTCTCAATCAAATACATTTACAATGTGGTCAAATTCATTTCTCTTTCGCAAAAAATGTTTGATCACATTGCTTTTCCTACCCCTTATCAAACATTAGAACTTCCCCAGCCTGTTCAACTGACCATCAAACGCCTTGACCTGATTCATCCCCAGATTTCGGGCAACAAGTTTTTTAAACTCAAATACAACCTCTTGGCAGCACAACAGCAAGGTTTTTCTCAAGTCCTCACTTTTGGCGGTGCATTTTCCAATCATATTGCAGCAACGGCTTATGCAGCTCAACGCTTTGGCTTTCAAAGTATTGGCATCATTCGTGGTCAAGAACTTGCGACCCAAGACTTAAATCCTACCCTACAAACAGCGCAAGATTTTGGCATGCAACTGCATTTTGTTAGCAGAGCCGAATATCGTCTGCGCCATGAAGTGGAATATTTACAACAACTTCAACAGCAATATCCTCAAGCCTTTATTATTCCAGAGGGTGGAAGCAATTCCCTTGCCATTCAAGGGACACAGGAAATCCTCTCCCCTGATGATTTAGAAAATTATGACGTAATTTGTTGTGCTGTGGGTACTGGTGGAACAATTGTGGGCATCATTGAAAGTAGCTCGGAACAACAGCAAGTTTTAGGATTTTCAGCCTTGAAAGGTGATTTTCTCAAACAGGACATTCAACAATGGACCGATAAAAGCAATTGGTCTTTAACCGATGCCTATTGTGGTGGCGGCTATGCCAAAACTACACCTGAATTATTGAAATTTATTCAAAATTTTGAGCAAAAATATCAAATTCCACTCGAACACATTTATACAGGTAAAATGATGATGGGAATTCTTGATTTAATCCAGCACAATCATTTCCCTGCCCACACTCGAATCCTGGCCATTCATACAGGTGGGTTGCAAGGAAAGCTTAAAGCATATTAAAACCCCCACAAATCTTTTATAATTGCTCGCTTTTCGTCTACCGAGTAATACTCATGGTTCATCAGGTTGATGTTGTTGTTTTAGGTGCGGGTGCATCAGGCTTGATGTTGGCTGCAGAGGCTGGTAAACGTGGGCGTTCGGTTGTGGTACTGGAAAAAGCCAATAAAGTGGGAAAAAAAATTCTGATGTCTGGTGGTGGTAAATGTAATTTCACCAATTTAGAAGTCGAGCCAAACCATTATATTTCACATAATCCACATTTTGTCATTTCTGCACTCACCCGTTATACCAATTGGGATTTTATTGGTTTAGTCTGCGAATACGGCATTGAATATGAAGAACGCAAACACGGACAATTATTCACTTTAAACGGCGCTAAAGAAATTTTAGCCATGCTCTTAGCCGAATGTGAAAAAACCAAATTGGTCGATATTCAAACCAATTGTGAAGTCAAAGCCGTGAATGCGGTAGATGATCAAGGTTTTCAAATTGCAACGACTTTGGGTTATTTCCAAGCAAGCGCTGTGGTCGTAGCAACTGGCGGTTTATCTATTCCAACTTTAGGTGGCTCTGGAATTGGCTATGAAATTGCTAAACAGTTTGGTCATCGTGTTTACCCGACCCGTGCAGGTTTAGTGCCTTTTACCTTCTCAGACAGCTTTAAAGAAGTCACTACACGTTTAAGCGGTAATGCGGTGGATGCGACTTTATCAAATTCATTGACTAGTTTTACCGAAGCATTGCTATTCACCCATCGCGGTTTGAGTGGGCCGAGTGCCTTACAGCTTTCTAATTATTGGGATGTCGGACAAAGTTTTAAAATTAACTTTTTACCTTACTTAGAACTCTATGACTTTTTTAAAAATAAAAAGCAAAGCAGTCCTAAAGTTTTACTGCGCACCTTACTCAGCGAGCATCTGCCAAAAAGTGTAGTGGCTGAATTACAGCAACTGATTTGGCCTGCACTCTCTGAAACGGCAATTGGCAATATCAGTGATGAAAAGCTAGAACAGATTGCAGCACGTTTAAATGCCTTTGAAGTCAAACCATCAGGCACAGAAGGTTATCGTACTGCCGAAGTCACTTTAGGCGGAGTCGATACCCAAGAAGTTTCCTCTAAAACTATGGAAAGTAAAAAACAAAAAGGCTTGTATTTTGTTGGGGAAGTTTTAGATGTAACGGGACATTTGGGCGGCTATAATTTCCAATGGGCGTGGTCATCTGCACATGCAGCATCGGAGTATGTTTAAGTTTGCTTTTAGATGAAACATGCAAACAAATGAATGTGATAAAAATGATTCTAGTCTAAACAGAATAATATTGATCTTGCCGATCAAATTGCAAAATGACAAAAGCCAGTTTTTTCTAAACTGGCTTTTTCTTTAACACCGTCACGTACTATAAAGACTTAGCAATACGTGAATCCTGTTATTTTATTCTAAATAATCGGTACGAAATAATACCAATTTTGGCGTATTTGCCAAACGTGATTCAGTTTGCTGCATTTTAAGCACAGCATTTTGTTGATGCATAGGTAACGAATTTGCCACTTGAACTTTTAAACTGATACGTAATTTGTTTAGCATATTGATTTCTCTCATTATTGTCATCCTTGCGCGAATTTTAAGACTCAAATATTTCAGCTTGGTTAAAACCCAAGTTTTTTATTTTTCCCTTAAACCCTCATCAAGCTTTCCAAGTTATTGATCTGATTTATCCAAATCAGTCTTTGGCTCATTCCTGCCAAAGTTGATTAATTTTTAACATAATTTAAGAGCTTGGTCTATCCTCTTTTGGATGATTTTTCTCAACATTTTCAGTTGGTTTTGCGGTGGCTTCTGGCTTGGCAAAAACAAATTTATAGGCTGCAACAAAAAAGCCGATGGTGATGCCAGCAATCACGATTGGGGCAAAAAACTTATCGGGTGCTGATTTGGACATTAGTCTTTCCTCTTTTTTAATGAATACCGAAAAGAAATCGACCAATACGGTGATTGGTCGATCATCTTAGCGATTCAAATCAAAATTTGAACAGGTTATTTCGGGTCATTTTTTGGATGTTCATCAACATCTGGTTCAGCCTCACCTGTCGAACCAAATGGGTTGTTGACTGGTGGATGTTCAGGATCAACCTTTAACGTATCTGGCACTGCATGATCAGTTGCCGCTTCAGGTATTGTAGTCACATCACTTACAGACGCTTGCGGCTGCTCAGATACAATAGGTGTCATCACACTTGATGCTGACGTTGCCGTTTCTGTCTTGTGCAAAGGATTCGGTTGATTTGCCTCACGTTTAGCTTTATCAATCAAATCAGTTAACACACGTTCTGCAGGTTGACGACCACCTAAACCAAAGGCAAGTGCGAAAGCCACTGCAACAGAACCAAGAGTTAAACCAAAGGCCAAGTTCACAATAGAGTCTGCAATACCCATCGCGCGTAAGCCCATGGCTACCACCAAGCCCATAATTAAAATACGGACTAAGTTTGCCAACCAACGCGAGCTGTTATATTCACCGCGCTGTACCACTTTGGCGACCAAATTCGCTAGCCAGAAACCCACCACCAAAATGACAGCACCCAACAGGATATCTGCACCAAATTGGATAAACATGGCAATCAAGCCGCTGACTTGATCAAAGCCCAAACGGTTCGCCGCTTCAGATACCGCAAATAGCATGGTAAAGAATACGATCAGATAACCAACCACACATGAAATTTTAGTTGTACCTAAAAAGCGTTGTAAGTCGAGTTTGGCAGGAATACCATCGACTCCTGTGCCTGCAACCACTTCCACCACAATATTGGCTACAAAACGCGACACCACATAAGCCAAAATAAGAATCAGACCTGCCGCAATAATATGCGGGATCGCATTCATAATTTCATACAGCATGGCTGTCGCAGGCTGCGAAATGGCTTCAATTCCAAGTGCCTCAAAACCAATAATCAAGGCGGTGATGATCACCAAGGCGAAAACAAACGAACCGAGTAATTTAGGTAAATTTGAATTTTTAAAAATGCCAACTTTTTCAGCATGCTGTTGAATATTCAGGCTGCCTAATAAACCTTCGACAATGCCACGAACAATTTTTGCCAGAATGTATCCGACAAAAACAATCACGCCTGCAATGAAGATGTTCGGTAAATACAGCACAACTTCATTCACCATGTTTTGCACAGGGAACAACAGACCGTTTAAGCCTAAAATTGACAGCACAATTGGCAAGAACAGCAATAAAATCAGCCAATAAACAATTTCACTGATATTTTGACTTAAGCCACTCACACCCACATCGGCACTGAGTTTTTCATCCAACTGGGTACGTGCCAACAGTTTTTGCATCCCCACTTTGACCAGATTTGCCAAAATCCACCCAATAAAAGCAACGGCTACAGCAGCCAGTAAAGAAGGAATAAACAATAAGAACTGCTGAATCATATTACTGAATGGCCCACTGACACTGGTCAGATTCAACACATTCAGCGCACCAATGACCGCAATAATTAAAATCACCCAAAACACGACCCGCGACACAATCACTTCAATATTTGAACGATGCCCCGTTGCATTTGATAATTTTTGATCGGTACCTAATTTTTGTAGAACCTTTTTAATTCCACCCGCAACCAATAATGCAATCACCCACCCGACAAGTAAAATTGCGACTGCAGCTAAAATGGGTTGAAATTGCTCCCAATAATACATGGCATCAAAACCTCTGCCATGTAGGTTCCCATTAAAATAATCATTCATCTTGTTTAATCCTCATGGTGATTAGCTTCATTTTTAGGTTTGCACCACGGCGCAAAACTGCTTTTTATCGATTCAAATTATTGAGTAAAGCTCTATTCACCATAGAATTTGCATATTTTTTATTCAACCTTAGGATGCAGAATCGCAACAATTCTACAAAGGAGGGACAATAAACCTTGCGAAAATCCACAAAAAAGCCCTGCATCTAGGCAAGGCTGAATTTGTAAATATGAATTTTTGACGCTTAGGCTAAGCTACCGATCTGTTGCTGTTGCAGTATTACTGTCCTCTGCACGTGCTTCATCTCCAGCTGTGCCCGTTGTCGTGCTATTTGGCGTTGCTTGTTGTACGGTTGGATTAGGATGTCCAGGAGGTGCTTCGCTCGGACTCGGATTGCGATCCGCCATCATGTAAATCAGCAATGCCAATAAAAAGATTCCCACCAGTAGAAGCATATAGACTGGAATACGTTTTTTTCGCTTAATGTCTTCAGCTGAGTTTACATGAGGTGGTTTATTGAAATCATGTGGCATGTTCCCCTCACTTATGTATTTATCTGATGAATTTTTATACTAACAAGCTCCTCACGCTTATTGTGTGACAATACATAGCAAGATGGTGAAAAGATGTAATATACCTCAAGTACCACCTATGTTGCCCAATATCGACAAAGCTGCCTCTCACGGGGAAATGCGCTATAATCACGTACCGTTTTTTTGTGTACTTTGAACTTTATGGCGTATCGTCAACAAAGTGTATCGCTTGATCTTGACACTGACGTCACTCATCAATGTGCCTTGCACTATACCCGTGATGGGCATCTCATTGGTATTATTGAATTTAGCAAGCCCAGCTATCTGCTCAAATGGGGCGATTTGGAATATTTCCGTCGTCGTACCGAAGAATTTTCGGTCATGCCATTTCCAGATTGTGTGAATGCCATGATCATTGATATTCGCAACATTGCTGCATTTCTGGATAATGAAGTGCCAATTTTACCGTGGCGCTTACTTGAAGAAGAATGTCCTGTGCGTTTGGTGGTTCCTCAAGAGCGCTTAGAGCATTATGCAGGTTTTTTTGAACCGACTTGGCTAAGTAGCGATGTCGATAGCGCGATTCAGGAAATCCGCGAATATATGGATATGTTTGTGCACTAATTTCTTTGAAGAGTCACTTTCAAGCATTGCGTTCAAAAGTTGCTTTCAAAATTGAATCGCACCAAGCAAAAACCTCATCTGCAGCGTTGTAGATGAGGTTTTTATATGAATGGTGAAGATCACCTCAACAACCAATTTTTAGCGAATTGTGAAAATACATTTATTTTCAAAACTCGATTTAGGCAGCCACAAAACCTGCTTAAAACGCACCTGATCTATGCCAAAACTTCGCATTTTCTTAGATGTATAGCGCCAACCGACACAGTCTTGATATTTTTCATATTCAGGTGCCTGCCCTGCAATGGTTGAGCTTTGCTGAACTTTAATTTTCTGAAAAAAAGCGGTTTCCTTTGCACGGATTGGGCCAATATATTCATTATACATTTGTTCCATTTCGGCACTTTCAAATTGCATTTTTTGCAAACTGCCACCATGCCAACCCAACTGACTACGCAAGTTTAAATATTTTACTTTGCCCGCAGGAAATACATAATTGGCACAAGAAGAAAAGCAATACTGTCCAACTTCAACATTCAGTTGATGGCCAAAGACCAAATTACCCAAATCAATACCTAAGCTGATCTCGCCACCACGACTGTTGATTTTTAAGGTATCAATTTTGTCTGACTGTTTAAGTAATTCCGCTGCACGTGCGTTGGCTTCAGGGCTAAGTGGCCCATCATAAATGAGTACGTGATCTTGCACAGCAACCTGAGTTTCCACCGTTTCAGCCTGTACGGTTTGTGCGACTATAAACATCAGCCCTGCGCTGGCTATATATTTGAACAGTTGATATTTGAATAGTTGCATCACATCCTCACCAATAATTTTCAACTGCAATATTGCCTTCCCCACGGCGGTTCATGCTTAAACCACGCGCTTTTAAGGCTTCTTTGGTGTCATCGACCATGGCAGGGTTACCGCATAACATCACATGGCTGGTTTCAGGGTTGAGTACACTACCCGCAGCCTGTTCCAGTTCGCCATTCGCAATTAATACAGGCAAACGATCATGCAAAGCAGCTTGAGGGTCGCGAGTGATAATTGGGATAAACTCAAAGCCTGTATGCCCTTCGCCAAAAGTTTCGGCAATTTCGTGAATTTTATCGACATAAGCTAATTCGGCTTCGGTGCGCACACTATAAACCAAATAGATATATTGATATTTTGTCCACGTTTCAAAATCTTGCAGCATGGATAAAAACGGTGCAAGACCTGTACCTGTGGCCAACAACCATAAATCGTGTGGCGCAGGCAACTGATAACGCGCCAAGGTCAAAAAACCATACGGAATTTTTTCCAAGTACAGCTCATCGCCCACTTGAAGGTGCTGCAAGTTAGAAGTAAATGCACCAGCTGGCACGACAATCGAGAAAAACTCTAAAGTTTCATCAAAGGGTGATGACACCACCGAATAAGCACGTACCACCAATTCATCGCCCACTTTTAACCCGATACGTGCAAACTGTCCTGCGGTAAATTTAAAATGCGCAGGACGGGTCATGGTGAAGCTAAACAAGGTGTTGGTCCAACGATGAACCGAAAGCACTTTTTCTAAAGTAAATTTTTCAATTGACATGATTTGAGCGTGGCATGAAAGACTGTGCTCATGTTAGCATGTTGGGGTAATTTATGAATATTTTTAAATGTTAAGGCTTGATTCATGCGCATGACTTTACGCCAGTTGGCGGTTTTTGTAGCAGTTGCCCAAGAAGGGACAGTAACCAAAGCCAGTGATGCCGTTAAGCTCACCCAAAGTGCTGCAAGCATGGCCTTAGCAGATTTGGAAGATGGCTTGGGTGCTCCACTGTTTGACCGTTTGGGTAAACGTCTACAACTAAATGATTTGGGTCGTTTTTTATTGCCACAAGCCTTAGAAATTTTGGGGCGTTGTGAAGCGTTTGAGCAAGCTGCTAAAGGCGAACTACAAAGCATCGATTTGCGTTTAGGTGCAACCCTCACCATCAGTGACTATTTGATGCCTGATTTAATGGCAGACTTTTTGCAAATTCAGCCGCAGGCGCATTTACAATTACAAGTGGGCAATACCCGCCAAATGATTGAAGCTGTGAATCAGTTTCAGCTAGATTTAGCCTTGATAGAAGGCTCTTGTCACTTACCCCAACTCCAATGTATTCATTGGCGTGATGATGAACTTGCAGTGTGCTGTGCGCCAAGTCATCCTCTAGCGCAGTTAAACCGTGCTTTAAGCATTGCAGATTTTGAAGATGCCGAGTGGATTTTACGTGAAGAAGGTTCAGGTACCCGTGAAGTGTTTGACAATGCAATTTTAAAAGACCTGCCTGATGCCAATATTCGTTTAACTTTGGGTCATAACGAAGCGATTTTAAAAATTGTCGCAGGTGGGATTGGTATGTCGTGTATTTCACGATTGGCGATTGAACCTTTACTAGAAAAAGGTCAATTGGTGATTTTAGATACACCTTTCTGGCAACTGACGCGCCCGTTATTCATGTTGGTGCATCGTCAGAAATACCAAGGGCCTGGCTTAAAGGCATTTATGAAGTTTTGCGACGCGAAATAGTTTATAAAAGAGTACCGATGATGGTACTCTTTTTTTAGCGATTAAACTGACTCTCACACGGTATGCCGTCACCATCACCGTCCATTTTAGTATTTGGACAATTTCGTATAAAGAATAATGCTTCTTCGTAAGACGTCATTTGACTACAGTGCTCACGCCCATCACAAGTAAAGTTCTGTTCAACAACAGGAACTTCTACTACTTTTTGTACTGATAAAGCTTCAGGCTGGCTATTTTGCCAAGCTTGGTACTTATTAAATACTGCATAAGCCAAGACGAATATAATCAATATACCCATATAAGTCACAAAATTGGATGAGTTATTTTCAGACTTCTGCTGTCTTTTTTGAATCTGCTTTGTCGTATGAATTGCCCTTGATTGAGGCGTATGCCTTTCGACTGCAACCTTAATATCTAGACGGACGATATTATCTGCTTTGAACTTGCCATTTTCTTCTACTTTACGAAATTTTAGATTTTCTCCCACTTTTGGTGGCAGATTTTTATTGGGAAAATCTTTAATATGAAAAAACAAATCTTTAGGCTCTCCTTCTATTTGAATAAAACCAAAGCCTCGTTCTTCGTTATAAGTTTTTATTTTCCCTTCTAAAAACATAAATTACTCTTTTCACGTTAATTTTTGATTATTGTACAAAAAAGAGGCGAGAATGCCTCTTTTCTGTGCATGAAAACATTTAAAACTAACGCTTTAAGTTTGATAACAATGCAGACGTAATCGACGTATTCGCAGCAACCGCTTTGGCTTTTTTTGCTTTTTTGGATTTATCTTCTACAGGTTCAATATTAATGGCTTTATAACGATCGCCATTTTGAACCACATTAAATTTAACGCGATCATTGCGCTTTGGCTCGCCTTCAGCCGCAGGAAAATCCGAGATATGGAAAAACACTTCACCTTCAGGTGCGGCAATAAATCCATAGCCTTTTTCGGCATTATATTGTTTGATTTTCCCTTGATATTGTTCAGATTTCATGGCTTAACCTTTTACGAGCTGCACTTTATATGAGTATATAAAAAAGAGGCAGTTAATGCCTCTTTTTCACCGACATTCGGCTTAATCTTTTTGCACTGAACCAAAAATTTTATCGCCTGCATCACCCAAGCCAGGCACAATATAACCATCTTGGTTTAAACCTTCATCTACCGATGCAGTAAAGATCACCACATCTGGATGCGCGGCTTCTACACGTTGAATGCCTTCTGGCGCTGCAACCAAAACCATCACACGAATGTCTTTACAACCACTGGCTTTGAGCAAATCAATCGCTGCCACTAAAGATGAACCTGTGGCAAGCATAGGGTCAATAATCATCGCAATACGGTTTTGTACATCTGGTACTAATTTTTTGTAGTACGTACGCGCTTCTAAAGTTTCTTCATCACGTTCCAAGCCAAGTACAGACACTTTGGCACTTGGAATCAAGTTTAAGAAACCATCTAACATGCCAATACCTGCACGTAAAATAGGCACAACCGTAATTTTTTTACCCGCAATACGGTCTACAGTGACTGCACCATTCCAACCCGCAATTTCGTGCTCGACCATAGGCAAATCTTTGGTCGCTTCATAAGTCAGCAACATGGTGACTTCTTGTGCCAATTCACGGAAGTTTTTGGTGCTGATATCAGCACGACGTAATAGCCCTAATTTATGACGAATAAGCGGATGTCGGATTTCATGAATAGCCACGGGAGAACACCTAAAAGGAAAGAAAAGCAAATATCATTTTATTATATGCTGTTTTTATTGTGTATATAAACCAAAAAGCCCTCAATTTATGAAGGCTTTTTGACTGAAAGTTAAACTTCTTTCAAATTATTGCTGTGACAGCATGAAATGGATTGGTGACAAAATTTCAGCTTCAAGTGCAATTTTGATAATTGGGTCTGGATAAACACCAATCACCAATACCGCTAAAGCTGCAGCCAATACCATAATACCGCCCACTTTTTGACCCCAATGATCAACAGCGTCCATTTTTGGTTCATCTGGCGGTGTCATATACATCACCACCATAACGCGCAAGTAGTAGTACAAACCAATACCTGAACCTACGATGATCATCGCAGCTAAGAACCAGTGCTGAGTCGTAACAGCAGCCATCACCACCAAGAACTTACCAATGAAGCCTGCAGTGAGTGGAATACCTGCTAGAGAAAGCATCATGACAGTTAATACAGCAGTCAATACAGGACGACGCCAGAACAAACCACGGTAGTCTGCTAAGCTTTCTGCTTCAGCTACGTTGTTATACGGGCTAGACATTAATGCCACTGCACCGAACGCACCAATGGTGGTCAATACATAAGTGATCACATATACGCTGACATTGCCCAAACTTGCATAGGTCATGCTGATTAAACCAATCAACAAATAACCAAAGTGCGCAATAGATGAGTAAGCCAAAATACGCTTCAAGTTAACTTGACGTACAGCTAGGAAGTTACCCACCAAAATTGAAAGCACAGCAATAATGGTCATGATGGTTACAATTGAGTCGATCAGGATTGCACCTGAACCCAAAATGTAACGTACAAACAAACCAATGGTTGCTACTTTTGCTGCAGTCGCAAGAAAGGTTGCGATTGGTGCAGGCGCACCGTCATAAACGTCTGGCGTCCATTTGTGGAATGGTGCCAACGACAATTTAAATGCAACAGCAAAGACAATTAAGCCTAGACCTAAAACTACCAATGGCTGTTGGATATTTTGCATTAATGCTTGTACAGAGTCATAGAAAGACAATGAACCAGTGTATGCATAAATGTACGCCATACCCATGAGCAACATTGCAGATGCGGTTGCAGACAAGACTAAGTACTTCACGCCTGCTTCTAAAGATTTAGAACGTTGGTGAGTGTATGCCAATAAGCCATAAACAGGAATTGACATTAACTCAAGGCTAATGAAGAACGACGCATAGTGCGAGCTTGACACCATCAACATAGCGCCCGCCACTGAACACAACATTAAGATGTAGAGTTCTTCGCGGTTGTCTTTATAGGTCTCAATATACGCATGTGACAAAGTAGAACATGCTAATGCAGCGATCAGAATCACCAGTTGATATAACAAGGTGAACGGATCAATCATAAACATGCCCATCACGCTGGCAGGAGCAAAATTCCCGCCAAACATCATGAGTAAAAGGTAAGCAGCAGCGAGGTTCAAGCCCACCACTGATGCTGTAGCAATTAAGTTATGGTTACGCTTAATTGCAGTAAGGATCATCACGATAATCGCAGTTAAAGCCACGATCATCACAGGAGCTAAAGGCATAAGCTCAGAAAATGACATTGTGAAGTTCATGGCTTATTGGATCTCCACATTTTCGAGTTGAGCTGTTACTTCTTGCGTAACTTCAACTACTTCTTGAACTGGGATGTAGCTATTTGCTAACCACGCCATACTTGAATTTGAAATATCAAGGAAGGTTTGTGGATACAGACCAAGCCATACTAGACCCAGCGCACAAATTGAAAGAATCACAACTTCACGTGCATTTAAATCTTTTAACGGATTTGCATAGTGCTGTTTTTGCTCTTCATTTGGTACACCAAACAAAGCTTTGTGAATCAGGATTAAACCGTAAACACCTGCAAAAACTAAGCTGATTGCCGCAATAATTGTGAAGGCTGGGAACTGTTCAAATGAACCCATCAAAATCAGGAATTCACCAATAAAGTTACCTAAACCAGGAATACCGACTAACGCAGCCACAAAGAACATCAGGAAGAATGAAAGGTATTGGAATTGACCACGAATACCGCCCATTAAACGCATGTCACGTGTATGTACGCGCTCGTAAATTTGACCACACATAATGAACAATGCAGCAGATGACAAGCCATGTGCCAACATCATGATCATTAAGCCTTGGTAAGTCAGGATATTACCTGCATAAATTGCAAGTAATACGAAGCCCATGTGCGAAATTGAGGTATAGGCAAGTAAACGCTTCATATCGGTTTGCTGGAAAGCACACCACGCGCCGTAGAACACCCCAATTAAACCCAAAATAATGGCGATGTCTGCAAACTGAGCAGAAGCCGCTGGGAAGAATGGAATCACGAAACGTAATAAACCGTATGCCGCAGTTTTAATCAAAATACCTGCAAGGTCGACAGAACCCGCTGTAGGCGCTTGTGCGTGTGCATCTGGTAACCAACCGTGTAATGGGAAAACTGGAAGTTTTACCGCAAAACCGATGAATAAACAGATCATGAAGGCATAAGCGACTGCTGGTAATTGTGCGTCAAGTGTATTCGCTACAGCCAATAAATAGTTGTAGTTGAATGAAATAGTACCTGACATCATGTATCCATAGATCACTAGACCTAAGATACCAATCAACATGATTAAACCAGCAACTTGCGTGTAGATAAAGAATTTGGTTGCAGCGTAAACACGTGAACGACCGTTTGAACCTTTATGACCCCATAACGCAATCAGGAAGTAGATTGGTACAAGCATCATCTCCCAGAAGAAGAAGAACAGGAACAAGTCAATCGCAAGGAATACGCCAATTACCCCACCCAAAGACCATAAAAGGTTAAGGTGGAAGAAACCGACGTTCTTTTGAATCTCACCAAATGAACAGCCTACCGCTAAAATACCCAGTAATGCAGTTAAACCCACCATGAGTAAAGATAAGCCATCCACCGCTAAGTGAATGTTGATGCCTAGGGTTTGAATCCAAGGCAGCATAAATTCAGCCGACCAAGTTGGAACTTGAGCGCCTAATTCATAGTTATAGCTAGCACCTTGCCACAATGCGACAGTTAAGCCCAAAGTAACAAGCATGCCCACTAAAGCAATGTAACGCGGTAATTTATCGTCGAGTTTATCGACCAACCAGCAAATAAAACCTGCAATGAACGGAACAAGGATCAGCGCGGGTAGAATTAAATTGTTTGGAGTATCCATCTTATTTCCCCACGACCTGAATCACGATCAAGATCATTAGTAAGACCACCACACCAAGTGCCATACTTGATGCGTACTCACGCAATGAACCTGTTTGACGTGAACTTGTGAAGCTATGACCACCTTTCACCAGTGCAGGCAGTACCAACCACATACCATCAACTGGATCACGACCTAATAGTTTGGCAATCAGCAAGAATGGTTTTACAAATACGATGTCATACAACGCATCGAAACCAAGTGCATTACGGCAAATGTTGGCAAGGCCTGCGCCCAATGAAGTTTGCGCAAAACCTTTTACAGCATTGTAAGCAAAGGCAAATAACACCACACCTACTGCTAAACCAGCCAAAGCCACACCAATTGCAACATACTCTGCACCATGTGCGCCTGCTTCTAATGCTTCAGGAATCACAAATGCTGGGATTTTTGCAGCATCAAGAATGCTCATCACTGGTGCTTTTAATACAATCGCTAAACCAGTTGAAAGTACTGCAAGCACTGCCAATGGGAACCAGTAAGTTGCGCCTTTGATCTCGTGATACGGTGTGTTTTCTTTACCAAAGAATACAACCCAAATTAAGCGGAATGTATAAATTGACGTTAAGAATGCACCTGCTACACCCACCCAATATAAGGTGTTATATAGCGGAATACCTGCGATATGACTTTGCGTCCAAACTGCTGCCAAAATAGCGTCTTTTGAGAAGAAACCAATGGTCAAGAATGGAATCGCTGCCAATGCACCGCCACCAATCGCGAAACATGCAAACAGGAATTTGTTCTTGTAGAACAAGCCACCCATTTTGAAAATGTTTTGTTCGTGATGGTAAGCCAAAATCACCGCACCAGAAGACAAGAATAATAATGCCTTGAAGAATGCGTGAGTTAACATGTGGAATAGACCCGCTTGGTATGCTTCTGCACCAACTGCCATAAACATATAACCCAGCTGACTCATAGTTGAGTAAGCCAAAATACGTTTGATGTCGGTTTGAACCAATGCTGCAAAACCAGCAACTAGCAAGGTCACAGCACCTGTAATTGAAATGAATAACATCACTTCAGGTGCAAGTTCAAATACGCTGAACATACGGCAGCATAAGTAAACACCCGCAGTTACCATGGTTGCAGCGTGGATTAATGCAGATACAGGTGTAGGACCTGCCATCGCATCGGCTAACCAAGTTTGCAACGGAATTTGTGCAGATTTACCCGCAGCACCCAAGAACAACATTAACGCTGTCCAAATGGTGATCGACGAGCTTTGAGTCATTACATTGGCTGCATTTTCTACGATGTATTGTGTGTTCAACGTACCAAATTGTTGATACAACAAGAACAACGCGATCAGTAGGAAAACGTCACCCACACGTGTTACGGTAAATGCTTTGATTGCTGCAAAACCGTTTGCAGGGTTTTGGTAGTAATAACCAATCAGCAAGTAAGAGCACAAACCTACACCTTCCCAACCTAGGAACAATAACGCCAAGTTATCGCCAAGTACCAACAACAACATGCTCGCAACGAACAAGTTGAAGTAAGAGAAGAAACGTGCAAAGTCTTCTTCACCACGCATATACCATGATGCAAAGATGTGAATTAAGAAACCCACGCCTGTAATCATGCCCAGCATGAGCAAAGATAAACCGTCTAAGTGCAAGCTAAACGCAGGTGCAAAACCACCCACATTGAACCAAGTCCATAAATGTTGAGTCGTTGCAACCGAACCGTTGTTCACAAAGTCCATGCCTGCAATTAGCGCAAATAATGCAGACAGACCCACTGAACCTACGCCAATAATCGCAGCAACTTTTTCAGGTAAGTTGTTACGCCCTGCCGCTAAAAGGATAAAACCAATGAGCGGAAACAATACTGTTAGATATAAATAACTCATCCGCGCATCTCACTAGCAGCATCCACATCCAAATGATGGAAGCGATGATAGAACTGAAGGACGATCGCAAGACCGATACACGCCTCTGCCGCAGCAAGTGTCAAGATCAGGATAAACATGATCTGACCATCTGGTTGTACCCATGCACTACCAGCCAAGACAAACGCCAATGCCGCAGCGTTCATCATGATTTCAAGGCCCATTAAAATAAATAGTAGGTTGCGTCGCACCATCACACCGTAAAAACCGAGTGCAAAAAGAATGGTCGCGACAATCAAACCATGTTCTAAAGGGATGTTGCCCATTATTCTTTTTCCTCTTCTGCACTTGGTTCACGTTTACCGATGTGGAAGCCTGCAACCAAAGCTGCAAGTAATAACATTGCGGCAACTTCAACCAACAATAAGTACTGAGTAAAGAGTGCTTGACCCACTGCTTTTGGACCCACCATTTCGGTGCCCATAAGCGCGCTTGGTGCAGTGTAGTCTGAGCTTAATGACCACACTAAAACCAAACCAATTAGGAAGCTCATCAAAGCTGGGTATGCCCAAGTTGATGAAGTCAACCATTTACGCTCTTGCTCAACAGTTTGCTGACCAAGGTTGAGCATCATCACCACGAATACGAACAAGACCATGATCGCACCCGCATAAACAATGATTTCCAAGGCGCCAGCAAATGGTGCACCCACGATCATGAACATGCCTGCAACCGCAAGTAATGACACGATCAAGCTTAATAAAGCATGTACTGGGTTCGCGTTAGTCACTACACGAACCGTAGAAACAATGGCCACGAGTGCCATCAAATAAAACGGCCACATCATGGTAATAGACTCCGTACATCAATAGGTGCGCTTTCACGTTGCGCTTGACCTTTGTCTTTACCTGTAACAGCCATACCCGTTACACGGTAGAAGTTGTAGTCAGGATATTTACCAGGACCTGAAATGAGTAAGTGTTCTTTCTCATACACCAAGTCTTGACGCACATATTCACCTAACTCAAAGTCAGGTGTTAACTGAATTGCAGTCGTTGGACATGCTTCTTCACACATACCGCAGAAAATACAGCGTGAGAAGTTGATACGGAAAAACTCTGGGTACCAACGACCATCTTCCTGTTCTGCTTTTTGCAGTGAAATACAACCAACTGGACAGGCAACTGCACAGAGGTTACATGCTACACAACGCTCTTCGCCATCTGGATCGCGTGTTAACACAATACGACCACGGAAGCGTGGAGGTACAATTTCTTCGGCTGGTACTTCCGGATACAAAATGGTGTCACGTTTACGTGTCACGTGTGAGAAAACCATCCACAGTGAACGTACAATTGACCCAAACCCAGCTAGAAACTTAAACATATTGTTCTCCCTGCTGTCTTAGGCCGAATGATTCATAAGAATCACAGCACCAGTTACCAAAAGGTTAACAAGCGCCAATGGCAAGCAAATTTTCCAACCAAAGTTCATCACTTGGTCATAACGTGGACGCATTAAAGAACCACGAGCCAAGACAAACATCATCACAAAGAATGCTGTTTTGATAATGAACCAGAAAGCTGCTGGAATGAATGGAATTTCAAGGTTAAACGGCGCTAGCCATCCACCGAAGAATAGAGTCACGATAAGCGCAGAGATCAGTACCACGTTGACATATTCTGCAACGAAGAACATCCCCCACTTCATACCGCCATATTCGACGTGATAACCTTCAGCCAATTCTTGTTCTGCTTCTGGTTGGTCAAATGGGTGACGGTGAGTTACCGCAACGCCTGCAACCACGAAAATCAAGAAACCTAAGAATTGTGGAATCACAAACCAAACATCACGTTGCGCTTCAACAATTTCACGCATGTTGAATGAGCCTGCAATAGCAACCACACCCATGAGTGAAATACCCAAGAACACTTCATAAGAAATGGTTTGAGCGGCTGAACGTAAACCACCAAGCAATGCGTATTTGTTGTTTGATGACCAACCACCAAATAACACCGCATACACTGCGATACCTGCCATTGCCATAAAGAACAACAGGCCAATGCTCATGTCTGCCACACCTAAATAAGGTGATACAGGAATAACCATGAACGACAGTACCGCAGTTGCCATTGCAACTGCTGGTGCCATACGGAACGTAAGTTTGTCGGCAAATTTTGGTGTCCAGTCTTCTTTGAACATGATTTTCAGCATGTCGGCAACAATCTGGAACATACCGCCTGGACCTACACGGTTCGGACCATAACGGTCTTGCCATAAGCCCAGTAAACGACGCTCAATAAAAGACATGAGTGCAGCAATCAATACCACAACCAGTAAGATGACAATCGCTTGAATGACTGAATAGGCAATTGGCCAGTTCTCAGCCCACAGCGGCGTCTGACGGATTAATTCTTGTTGCATGAATTACACTCCTACCGCGACTGAAACAGGCTCTGCAAGAGATACCGTTGGTGCAAGACCAATTGGGTAGCCAATATAACCTGTAGGTAAATATTCAATCACTTGTACTGGCAACACGATAGATGTTTCGCCTGCTTGTACAGTAATTGTTTGACCATCTTGTAGATTCAAACGCTGCGCATCCTGCGTACCTACAGCAAATACTGCTTCAGGAATACGTGATTCCATTGCAGGAGTTTTCACCGTAAATTCCCCCGATGCAAAAATGTGATGCATTGGAATTAAACGGAAGCTGTCTGGATTTGCAAGTACTGGTGCAGGTGCAACATAGCTACGTGCAGGACGTTTCGCCAAACGGTCGAATAAACGAATACCTGCGTCACCACCTTTTAAGTGACCACCCACGTTGTCTTGGAATTTGTTCCAAGCTTGTGGCGAGTTCCAACCTGCAGACCAAGCAAATGGTACAAGTGCCGCTGGCGTTTGATTACCCACATAACCTTCCATAGAGAATGTTAATGCTGAATCTACATCGACAGGTTGTTTTGGTTCGTGAATGGATAACGGTGCACGCATAGCGGTACGACCTGAGTAACGACGTGGTTCACGCGCAACTTTTAAGCCATGTACACGGAAACCTGCATCTGGTGCAACATCTTGAATTGCTTCAAGTGCTGGAACATTCTTCACTACAGATTCAATCACGTCATCTAAAACAGTCCAAGCAATTGCTTTGCCTTTTAAGCCTGTTTCAAGTGCGTGTAACCAGCGCCAAGATTCTTTAATCGCCAATTCAGGTTTGTAGTAGCTTGGGTCATAAACTTGGAAGAAGCGTTGTGCACGACCTTCCTGACTCACCACCGTACCATCACCTTCCGCGAAGCTTGCTGCAGAAAGTACGATATTGGCTTTTTGCACAGTTGCGGTTTCAGCATGATCTAGCACGATGACATCTTGTGCTTTCGCTAAAGCTGCATTGACTTGTACTGCAGGTAAACGACGATATAAGTCATTTTCAACCACAATCACAGCATCGTAATCTTGCGCAAATGCTTGCTCTAAGCTTTGACCACCAAAAATAGCCAAGCCCATTGAGTTCACTTCTGGCACAGTTAAGCTTAAACCTGCGTTTTCACCCAAGTTTTGTGCCACTTGTGCAGCCGCTTCCATAATGGCAGCGTCTTGTAAGCTTGTACCTGAAATCACCAATGGTTTTTTCGCAGCTTTTAACGTGTCAGCAATGGTTTGTGCAAATGCTTTCGCATCGTCATCTAAACCTGTGATCACGTCACCTGCAACCGCAGCAGCAATAGCAAAACCTAAACGTGCGATATCATTTGGAGAAGCAACCACTTCACCTGTTGCGACATCAGCTAAACGAGTTTGCGTTGCAGCCAAAATGTAAATTGGTGATTTTGCATCTTGCGCAATACGTTGCACAGGTTCAGCCAACCAATCTGGCGTACGACGCTCTGCCGCCATTTCTTTGGCTTTGTTTTTCGCCGCTTGACGAACAGACAACGCCATACGTGGTGCAGTTTGGGTTAAATCTTCACCCAAAATTAACACAGCATCGTAGTCTTCAATTTCACGCATACCTGGGTTATAAATTCCTTCGGTTTGCATGATTGAAGCAGCAAGTTCAACCAAGTTTTGCTCTTTTTGCGATAAACCTGTTGAGTAGTTGTCTTGACCCACCAACTCACGCAAAGCAAAGTTTGATTCAAGCGATGCACGCGGTGAACCAATACCCAAAACTTTTTTGCCTTGAACTTTGGCAATAATCGTATCAAGAGCAGTATCTACAGAAACGGTTTCTACGCTCGCACCGTTACGGAACTGTGGCTGACGTGGACGATCTTCACGGTTCACGTAACCTGTACCGAAACGACCTTTATCGCATAGGAAGTATTGGTTGACTTCACCGTTAAAGCGGTTTTCTACACGACGCAATTCGCCATAACGCTCACCCGGAGAGATGTTACAACCTGAAGAACAGCCTTGGCATACGCTAGGCGCATACTGCATGTCCCACTTACGGTTATAACGCGCAGAGTGAGTTTTGTCGGTGAATACACCTGTTGGACAGACTTCAGTCAAGTTACCTGAGAATTCAGATTCCAAAGTACCCGATTCAGGACGACCAAAGTAAACACGTGATGCGTTGGCATAGACACCAAAGTCTGTACCGCCTGCATAGTCTTTGTAGTAACGCACGCAACGATAACACGCGATACAACGGTTCATTTCATGCGCGATGAACGAACCAAGCTCTTGGTTATAGTGAGTACGTTTAGTAAAGCGGTAACGACGACGATCGTGCTGTGTCATTACAGTCATATCTTGTAAATGACAGTGACCACCTTCTTCACAGACTGGACAGTCGTGTGGGTGGTTGGTCATCAAGAACTCTACAATTGAAGCACGGAACTCAGTTGCTTCCTTGTCTTCAATCGAGATATAGGTATTGTCAGCAGCAGGTGTCATACATGACATCACCAAGCGACCACGAGTATCTTCAGGGTTCGCATATTGGGTCACGGCACATTGACGGCAAGAACCGACAGAACCTAAGGATGGATGCCAACAAAAGTACGGAATGTCGATCCCAAGGCTCAAACATGCTTGCAGCAAGTTTTCCGAGCCATTGACTTCGTACGATTTTCCATCGACATGAATTGTAGCCATAGTCGAATTCCTTAAGCTTGTTCTACGTTGCTAGCTTGAGCAGCAGGACGGCTATTTGCCACTTTTGCTTCAAACTCGCCACGGAAATATTTGAGTGCGCCCATTAATGGCTCCATCGCACCTGGTGCGTGAGCACAGAAGGTCTTACCAATCCACAATTTTTTGGTGAGTTCTTGAAGATGTTGAATGTCTTCTTCTTTCCCTTCGCCATTTTCAATTGCTTTGAGTGCTTTTACAGCCCACGGTAAACCATCACGACATGGGGTACAGAAACCACATGATTCGCGCGCAAAGAATTCTTCTAAGTTACGGGTTGCAGAAACCATACATTGGGTTTCATCGACCACCATAAGCAAACACGTGCCTAAACGTGAACCTGCCTTCATGATGCTTTCTGCATCCATAGGCAAGTCAATGTGTTCTGCTGCCAAGAAGTCGGTAGATGCACCACCCGGTAACCATGCTTTTAGCTTCAAGCCATCACGCATGCCACCCGCATAGTCTTCAATTACTTCACGTGCAGTCGTACCAAATGGAAGCTCCCATAGACCTGGGAATTTCACCTTACCAGAAGCACCGTAAATTTTTGTGCCAGGGTCTTTCGATTTACCTGCAGATAAACCGATATACCACTCTGCACCACGCAACATGATTGCAGGTAAGTTGTTATAGGTTTCTACGTTGTTGACAATCGTTGGACGACCCCATGCCCCTGCAACTTGCGGGAATGGTGGTTTAGTACGTGGGTTAGCACGACGACCTTCAAGCGAGTTAATCAATGCGGTTTCTTCACCACAGATATAACGACCTGCGCCCGTGTGCACGTATAGTTCAAAGCCCCAGTTAGTACCTAAAATGTTTTCGCCCAAATAACCTTTGGCACGAATTTGCTCAATCGCTTCATTTAAGTACTGTGCAGCTTCGATGTATTCGCCACGAATAAAGATATAGCCGTGGGTTGCTTCAAGCGTGTACGCAGCAATCAGCATACCTTCAATCAGTTGGTGTGGAAGTTTTTCCATCAACAAACGGTCTTTGAAAGTACCCGGTTCCATCTCATCGGCATTACAAATCAGGTAACGTGGACCTGAATTGTCGTTTGGTGCCATCAGTGACCATTTGATCCCTGCTGGGAAGCCTGCACCACCACGACCTTTCACTGTCGCAGCTTTAATGACTTCAAGCACATCTTTAGGCGGCATAGAAATCGCTTTCTTAAAGCCTGCATAGCCTTCTAGTGCTTCGTAATCATCTGCATTACGCACGTGCTCTTGCTTGCTTAAACGCCAAGTTAATGGATGCGTTTCTGGGTTACCGTCACCATAAATTGGTCTTGGTTCGGTATTCATACATACTTCTCCAATAACTGTTGCACCGATGTCACCTCAACTAAACCGTGAGTATCTTCATCAATCATCAAGGTTGGACCCTTATCGCAATTTCCTAAACAGCAAATTGGCAATAACGTGAAACGACCATCTGCAGTCGTTTGACCAAACTGAATGCCTAATTCACGCTGGAATGCTTCTGCAAGTGTTTCTGCACCCATCAAAAAGCATGCAATCGAGTCACACAATAAAATCACGTGACGACCTACAGGCTGGCGATAAATACGGTTATAGAATGTTGCGACACCTTCTAAATCAGCAACGCTGATGGTTAGAAGCTGTGCAATCGCATTGAGCTGCGCATCATCTACCCAGCCATTACGGCGCTGTACACACTTCAAGGCATCTAAAGATGCTGCACGTGGGTACGGATAATGACCAATGTGATGTTCAATTTCATGGATTTCTTCCGCAGTTAAAATCCCTTCAACATTCACACGTGGCTTTTTATCAGTCAAAATCATCATAATGCGTTTACCCCTTAGCGATCCACGTCTGCCATTACGACGTCAATGGTCGCTAAATAAATGATTAAGTCAGATACCAGACTGCCGTTAATCACAGAAGGCATTTGCTGTAAATGCGTGAAAGTTGGTGTACGAATACGGGTACGGTAACTCATCGTCGACTTATCTGAAGTCAAGTAATAGTTAGATGCACCTTTCACCACTTCTGCCATTACAGATGCTTCACCAGCAGGCATTACAGGACCCCAAGACACGCTTAAGAAGTGCGTAATCAGGGTTTCAATATCTTGTAATGTCTTGTCTTTTGGTGGTGGAACAGCCAATGGATGGTCTGCTTTATATGGACCAGATGGCATGTTATCTAGACATTGTTTGATGATTTTCAATGACTCTTCGATTTCACGGAAGTGAACCAGTACACGAGCGTAAGCATCGCCTTCGTACTCTACAGGTACTTCGAAGTCATAGTTTTCATAACCACTGTATGGACGGTATTTACGCACGTCAAAGTCGATACCTGTTGCACGTAAACCAGTACCTGTCACACCCCAAGCCAAGGCAGATTTCGCATCATACTGCGCTACGCCTTGCGTACGACCCATGAATACCGAGTTGCGTAATGCCGCAGTGTAGTATTCGTTCATACGTTTTGGCATCCACTCTAAGATTTCACGAATCAGGTGTTGCCAGTTGTTTGGTAAGTCGTGTGCGGTACCACCGATACGGAACCATGCTGGATGCATACGGTAACCCGTAATAGCTTCAATCGCATCGTAGATTTTTTGACGGTCTGCGAACATATAGAATACAGGGGTCATACCGCCCGCATCCTGAATTGCAGTACCAATGAACAATAAGTGGTTATTGATACGGAACAATTCCGACATCATGACACGGATACATTGTGCGCGGTCTGGCACAGTAATGCCTGCCAGTTGTTCCACACCCATGACATACGGCATGTTTTGCGCACAACCACCCAAGTAGTCCACACGGTCTGTATAAGGAATGAATGAATGCCAAGTTTGACGCTCAGCCATCTTTTCCACACCACGGTGGTGATAGCCGATATCTGGCACACAGTCTTTCACTTCTTCACCATCCAACTGCAAAATTACACGGAACGCACCGTGCGCAGATGGGTGGTTAGGACCCAAGTTCAGGAACATGAAGTCTTCGTCTTTATTACCGCGCTTTAAGCCCCAATCTTCAGGCACAAAGCGAAGGTGTTCTTGCTCGAAGTCTTGTTTGGCTTGGTTCTGCATATACGGTGTATATTCAGTTGCACGTGCAGAATACTCTTTGCGTAACGGATGACCTTCCCAATATGTTGGCAACAAGATACGACGAAGCATTGGATGCCCTTCGAAGTTGATACCAAACATATCGTAAGCTTCACGCTCGTACCAGTTGGCATTTGGCCAAATGTTGGTTGCTGTTGGAATATTGAGATCACTCTCATTCAACGCAACTTTAATACGAATGTCCGTGTTACGCTCTAGCGATAACAAGTGATAGAACACAGTAAAGTCAGACGCAGGTAGACCATCGCGGTGAGTGCGCAAACGCTCATCTACCGCAGACAAGTCGAACAACATCACGTATGGACGTGACACTGTACGCAAGAACATTAAAACTTCTTGTACACGTGCGCGCTCAACCCAGACTGTTGGAAAATCTTCAAAAGTCGTTTGCACATAGAAGTTCTCACCAAATTTGGTTTTGAGCTCTTCTACAATTGCAAATGCTGGGCGTGAATCAACTGCTGTTGATTCTGGCATAGCAATGTCAGTTTCAGCCATTGGCTTGGCTTCCTATTTAATACAAATTCAGTCAACCTAAACGACAACTACACCCGTCGGGTGCATCAATATTTGTACGTTTAAATTATTTAATTTCATCCATAGAGCGTAAGTTTTTCACCGCAATACGCTGCGCATTCTTACGGTCACGTTCTGGCATCATCTTCGGCTTATATACTGGCTTAAGATCATCACCAATCACCGCAGACAACGGACGACGCTCTAATTGAATTTGGTCTTGTAATAACATCAATGCTTGGATTAATGCTTCAGGACGTGGTGGGCAACCCGGAATGTACACATCCACAGGAATGATTTTATCCACACCTTGCACAACTGAATAAATGTCGTACATACCACCTGAGTTTGCACATGCGCCCATTGAGATTACCCACTTAGGCTCAAGCATTTGCTCGTACAAACGTTGAATTACAGGTGCCATTTTCACAAAACACGTACCTGCAACAATCATCAAGTCTGCCTGACGCGGTGAAGCACGAATAACTTCTGCACCAAAACGTGACAAGTCATGCACACCTGTTAAGGTAGTTGCATACTCTACGTAGCAGCACGATGTACCAAAGTTAAACGGCCAAACTGAGTTCTTACGTCCCCAGTTTACTGCTGTATGTGCCAAGTCCTCTAAACGAGTCATGAACACATTTTTATTCACTTCTTCTTCAAGCGGATCGGTTACGATCTGACGCTCTTGAAGTGGATATTGATCAGCATCGGGATTCGCACGGGTTAAGGTATATTTCATCCCGAGTTACTCCTTGTCAGATGAGGTAGTCGCAGATTTTTTTACACGACCAGAGGATTGAGCTGGAATTTGACCGGTAGGGTCCGTTACCAATTCTTCAATTGAGTTAAAGCGTGTGATTTCTGCAAGATCCATATTTGGCGAACCAATTTTAGGTTTAATCCCTGCTGCTTTACGCTTATCAGATGGAGCCCAGTTCAGCGCACCAGTTGATAATTCATAAATTAAGCCAACGAGTAAAACTAAAATAAATACAGCAGCCGTTGCAAAGCCCACCCAACCTACTTCACGAACAGAAGCTGCCCATGCGTATAGATAAAGTGCTTCTAAGTCGAAAACAACGAAGAAAATTGCAACCAAATAGAACTTTGCAGATAAGCGGATACGTGCTCCACCAGCACCTACAACACCCGACTCAAACTGCTCTTGCTTCGCACGCCCCCATGATTTACCCCCAAGGAGTAAAGGAACGGTCAGCATAAAGACGCATAAAAATGTAACGCCGATCACGAAGGCAATAATTGCCCATTCGTATGGAGTAATGGCACTCATGCGGGGATAACTCCTGGCAGGCCTATTTATTAACAAAGAATGTATGTATTGGCCTTCAAATACACCAAACACAAAATTAATCACGCCAATTGTACCTGATTTATGATTTCACTTGCTAGTTCATAAGTCTTAGTCTTTCGGATGATTTTTTATTCAAATACTTGATATTTTAGAATTCCACTACTCCGTAGGGCTCTTAATCGCTTTAACAAATAGATAAGTCAGTTGTGATTATTTTTTCCAAAACACCAATTGAGCGGTTCGTTGCAAAGTTTTTAAATTTATAGAGAGATCATCGCAACTTCAGGTTTCAGCTTAGTTTAAGCCGCACAAAATTTTGTGTAGTTTTTGCAACTTAGACCCTGAGTTTCTTTAATTTTTCACCCAGAGTGTGCTATTCCTAGTAAGCATTAAAAATTTGAATAATAAGGAGTAAACACATGAGCTTAGACTATACCCACAAACCAAATTACTTTATGTTTGCGCAATTATTTATTCGTCATTTGCAAAATTATTTTGAAAAACATCCTGACGCACAAAATGCAATTTTTGACCTGCGTGATATTTACGAGTTATTTCGCCAAGACAAAGCATCTGCCACCATTAATTTAGACGGCATTATGAATATTGCAGATGAATACCGCCTTGAAACCTTACAAGGCGATCAAAAATTAATTAGCCGTTATGCGATTGATCCACAAAATAATTCTTTGTTGGTAGATTTTAACCGCGAGGCTTTAGACAGCTTAAAACAAGGCAAAGCAATTTTACCACCTGATGCAACGCTACAAGAATAAAGCCGTATAGAATCTGCATTAAAGTGTGTTGCTTAAAACAGCCAACACTTTCATAAAGCACAAAAAAGCGAGCATCTGCTCGCTTTTGAGTATTGAGAGCCACAAGCCCTCCATCTAGAATAATTTAGCTTTTACGTGACAATAAAAACTCGGAAATTTGCTGTAACTCTAAGACGGTATCAGTTTTAAAATATGCCAACGCAGCAAAGGCTTGATCGTGCAATTCTTGTGCATAAGCTTGTGCTTTTTCCAAGCCCATGAGTGCAGGATAGGTCGATTTTTCAACTTGTTCATCTTTCCCTGCAGTTTTACCTAGTACTTCAGTATCCGAAATAATATCTAAAATATCGTCTTGTACCTGAAAGGCTAAACCAATCGCCTGTGCATATTCACGCAATTGCGGAATCGCTTTATCTCGTCCATCAAACACGGTCACAGCTGCCATCATCACCGCTGCAGAAATTAACGCCCCTGTTTTATTACGGTGGATATTTTCCAAAGTCGCCTGATCCACCTGTTTACCTTCAGACTGCAAGTCTAAAACCTGACCACAGACCATTTTTGAAGAAGCGGTGGCTAAAATTTGCATCTGTTTGAGCACAATGCCTTGATCTACTGCAACAGCCTGATCAAACAAACGACTGCCTAAAATTTCAAATGCCATCGACTGTAAAATATCGCCTGCCAACAATGCAGTATCTTCACCATACGCCGCATGGCAAGTTGGTTGCCCACGACGCAACAAGTCATTGTCCATACATGGCAAATCATCATGTGCCAATGAGTAGCAGTGAATTAGTTCAATCGCAACCGCAGCGCGGCGTACCGCAGCAAAGTTCTGATTCGGTCTTAACGCTGCGGTGGCATAACACAAGGCAGGACGAACACGCTTACCACCCAACATGACGGCATGATGCACGGCAGACTTTAACGGTTCTGGCAATGCAAAAGCCTCTAAAGCGGTAAGCAAGTCTTGCTGAATACGTTGTTGGGCTGCGGTTAATGCATGCGCCTGTAAATCGTGAAGTGATGACACATTCGCCTCGAGTTGTTGGTTCATGTCTAATAAGCAGTAAGCTGCCTGTGTTGCAGCATTGTACCTGTAATTCAAAGTTTTTTAAGCCTTAACTGAACTGATATAACATTTCAGCCATAAATAAGCCCCTATCGAAATAGAGGCTGCATTTAGTTAATTAGGGTCTGTTCGAAGCAAAACTTATTCTAATGTTTCCGCAGGTACACGCACCCAACCTTCCATTAATACACGTGCACTACGGCTCATCACAGCTTTTTTGACTTGCCATTGTCCATTTTCCTGCACGGCTTGCGCACCCACACGAAGCGTACCTGATGGATGTCCAAAACGTACAGCTTCACGCTCACCCCCGCCCGCAGCCAAGTTGACCAATGTTCCCGGAATGGCTGCAGCTGTACCAATCGCGACTGCTGCTGTGCCCATCATGGCATGGTGTAATTTACCCATCGACAATGCACGTACCAATAAATCGGTATCTTCAGCCTGAATTTGTTTACCACTTGAAGATACATAACTTTTTGGCGCAGAAACAAAGGCAATTTTTGGCGTATGTTGGCGTTTTTCAGCTTCAGCAATTTCCTGAATCAAACCCATTTGTTTAGCACCATAAGCGCGAATGGTTTCAAAACGTGCCAAAGCTTGTGCATCACCATTGATTGCATCTTGCAGTTCTGTGCCTGTATAACCAATTTCTTCTGCATTTAGGAAAATTGTTGGAATACCCGCATTAATAAAGGTCGCTTGGAATGTTCCAATATCTGGCACATGCAAAGTGTCCACCACATTTCCAGTTGGGAACATTGCCCCACCTTCTTCGCCATCATCGGCAGGGTCTAAGAATTCAATTTGTACTTCTGCGGCAGGAAAAGTCACGCCATCCAACTCAAAATCACCCGTTTCCTGCACCTGACCATGCGTCATTGGAACATGCGCAATAATGGTTTTTTCAATATTTTTCTGCCAGATACGTACAGTACAAATGCCATTTTCTGGAATTTTACTGGCATCAACCAAGCCATTGCTGATCGCAAATGCACCGACTGCAGCCGTTAAGTTACCGCAGTTGCCACTCCAATCTACAAATGGCTGATCAATCGAAACTTGCCCAAACAAATAATCGACATCGTGATCGGGTTGAGTGCTTTTGGCTAAAATTACGGTTTTACTGGTACTCGAGCTTGCACCACCCATTCCATCAATTTGTTTGGCATAAGGGTCTGGACTGCCAATCACACGTAATAAAATTTGATCTCTAATTTTGCCTGGCTGCTGTGCCGCTGCAGGTAAATCATCAAGTTTAAAAAATACGCCTTTACTGGTACCGCCGCGCATATAAGTCGCTGGAATTTTAACTTGTGGTGCAAAACGCATGAATTTTATTCCCTTGTTTTTTGATTGTTATGGCCATATAAAAAGACCCTTTTGCATCATAACGGTTTTTATTCAAAAGGTATCGCGGTCTTGACTTAAGTATAAAAAAACAACATTTGGTAAATTTCACCCTAACCAGTCATCTTGATTTATAAGGCAAAAATAAAATTAATATATTGATTCACTTATCTTTTATACAAATAAAAACCATAAAATATTTTAATATTTATTATAAATTTATTTCATTATTGCCTAGCTACTAGGCTAATGAAATTTGATCTATTACAATCTTGTCACTTTTTCCTTGTCGGGCTGAATACTTTGAACAACGAGTCTTCACAACTTCAGCGTGGCTTAAAGAACCGCCATATTCAATTGATTGCCATGGGTGGCGCAATTGGTACAGGCTTATTCTTAGGTTCCGCGCAGGTCATCCAATCTGCTGGCCCTTCTATTATTTTGGGTTACGCCATTGGTGGTCTTATTGCATTTTTAATTATGCGCCAATTGGGGGAAATGATTGTTCATGAGCCCGTTGCAGGATCATTCAGTCACTTTGCCTATAAATATGCAGGTAAATTCCCCGGCTTTTTAGCAGGTTGGAACTATTGGATTTTGTATATTTTGGTGGCAATGGCAGAACTCACCGCAGTTGCCAAATACATTAACTATTGGTGGCCGCATATTCCTGCTTGGACATCGGCACTGTTCTTTTTCATTGTGATTACCATTATTAACTTGGGCAATGTAAAGTTCTATGGTGAGTCAGAATTCTGGCTAGCAATCATTAAAGTCGCTGCTGTGGTTTCGATGATTGTGTTTGGTTTATATCTCTTACTTTCTGCAGATGCCAATTCAACCGCATCATTCAGCAACCTTTGGGCGCATGGGGGGTTCTTCCCGAATGGCTTTGAAGGTTTGTTCTTTATGCTGGCATTCCTCATGTTTGCCTTTGGCGGCATTGAGTTGATTGGTATGGCAGCCGCAGAAGCGCAAGATCCTGAAAAAACCATTCCAAAAGCCATTAACCAAGTAGTGTTCCGTATTCTAATTTTCTATATCGGTTCACTCACCATTCTATTGTCTTTAGTGCCTTGGAATCAGTTAGATTTAGGTGGTTTAGATAAAAGTCCATTCGTGATGATTTTTAGTCAAATGGGCATTGAATGGGCAGCGCACTTACTGAATTTCGTGATTTTGACTGCGGCACTTTCTGTGTATAACAGTGGGATGTATGCCAACAGCCGTATGCTGTTTGGTTTAGCCAAACAAGGTAACGCACCAAAAATTTTCCTAAAAGTGAATAAACAAGGTGTGCCAATTCCAGCAGTATTATTCTCTGCGGTATTAATTTTCGGCTGTGTATTGTTGAACTACTTTGTACCTGAAGAAGCTTTAAGCCACCTCATGTATATTGTTGTGGGTGCATTGGTTTTAAACTGGGCGATGATCAGTTTGACTCACCTTAAATTTACCAGCACACTGAAAAAATTAGCGATTCCAACTAAGTTCCCTGCGCTATGGTCACCATTTAGCAACTATTTGGTTTTAGCGTTTATTGCAGTGGTACTTTATATTATGTGGACTCAAGGCTTTAAAGAATCAGTCATTATGATTCCTGTATGGGTGGTCTTGATGTACATTTTATTTAGAGTGCTTAATGCGAAAAAACCTTAATTTGCATAGTACGCATAGTACAGATTTCTAAAAATTGAAAAGTTATTGCTTCGGCAGTAACTTTTTGCTTTTAAGCCCCCCCTTTTAATAGCCCATAAATAAAGTGCTGCACTTAAAATAATTTAAATTCCAACCTATTGTTTTCAGTTGATATTTCAACTTTTTGTAGCAAAAACTACATCATTTACATTCTAAATGATAAAAAGACTCTACATGAGAAGAGTTCTTAGTTATCATTTGAGCACAAAATTTGTCGTGTGAATAAACTATGAATGCGTACGCTGCTCAACCTGCCAATGTCTTGACGATCCAACAGCTCAGTAAAAAGTTTGGTTCGCGTTTTGCAGTGCAACAAGCAACATGGTCAGCGATGAGTGGACAAATTGTGTGTTTATTAGGTCATTCAGGCTGCGGCAAAACCACAATGCTACGTCTGATTGCAGGCTTGGAAACACCAAGCAGCGGCACAATCCAACTGGAACAAAATACCTTGTGGAGTGAGCAAGCACAGATTCCTGCGGAAGCACGCAATATTGGTTTAGTGTTTCAGGATTATGCACTTTTCCCACATTTAAGTGTGTTAGACAATGTTATGTTTGGCTTAAAGAAATTTCCCAAAGCGCAGCGGGAAACCATTGCCAAACAAGCTTTAGCGCATGTTTCCATGTTGCATCATCAAGACAGCTATCCATATACACTTTCGGGCGGCGAACAACAACGCGTTGCCTTAGCACGTGCCTTAGCACCAGAACCGCAAGTTTTGTTGATGGATGAACCTTTTTCAAATTTGGATCATCGTCTGCGTGATCAAATTCGTCAAAATACCATTCAACTCCTCAAACAAACTGCAACGACTACGGTTATCGTGACACATGACCCAGAAGAAGCATTGCAAATTGCCGATCAAATTATTTTGATGCATCAAGGGCAAATTATTCAAATTGGTTCACCGAAACAACTTTATTTACAGCCGAAAACGTTGTTTGCTGCACGATATTTTTCTTCGTTGAATGAAATTCCAACGCGCATCAAGCAGCAAGAAATTCACACTGTATTTGGCAAGATTGATTTACCAGAACATGTAAACGCTCAAGACTCAATCGTTTGCTGCTTCCGTCCGCATCACTTGCGTGTCAGCCAAACACCAAGTGAAAATGCGTTGCCCGCAAGCGTTGTGTCATCCAGTTTTATGGGACATGCGCAACAACTGCGTCTAAAACTACGCGATCACGATCTCACTCTTTTGGCGCAAGTCAGTCATCTTCAAGATATTCAGCCCGCTGAACAAGTCTATGTTTCTGTCAATTTAAACAGCTGTTATTACTTGGCGTCTGATGAACAATCACCCACTGCTTCATCTTCTACTCAAGCTGCTGTTCAGGTTTAGATTTCAATTTAAATTTTTTAATTAGGAATACTGTATGAAACCATTGTCGAAACTATCATTACTTGTTACAGGTTTACTTGCATTTGGTGCAAGTGTCGCACAAGCAGCGGAAGTCAATTTATACACCACACGTGAACCTGTGCTCATTCAAACTTTATTGACTGAATTTACCCAAAAAACTGGGGTAAAAGTGAATACGGTTTTTATTAAAGATGGTTTATTAGAACGTGTGAAAGCAGAAGGCCGTCGCTCGCCTGCCGATGTGATGCTGACTGTAGATTTTGGGAACTTGGTTGATTTGGTTGAAAGTGGTCTAACTCAGCGCGTGAGTTCTAAAACCTTAAATAGTGCAATTCCTGCCAATTTACGTGCTGCCAATGGTCATTGGTATGCCTTGTCGATGCGTGCACGTGCCGTCTATGCCTCTAAAGACCGTACACCGCTTAATGCGATTACTTATGAAGATTTAGCCAATCCAAAATGGAAAAATAAAATCTGTATTCGCTCAGGCAACCATCCATATAACACTGCTTTAATTGCGGCTTATATTGCCCATCATGGTGAAAAACAAGCCGAAACTTGGTTGCGTGGTGTGAAAGCCAATTTAGCTCGCCCAGCCAGCGGTGGTGACCGTGATGTGGCACGTGATATTTTAGGTAAAATTTGTGATATTGGCGTTGCCAACACCTATTATGTCGGCACGATGCGTACAGGTGATACGGAACAAAAGCGCTGGGGCAATGCGATTAATGTTGTGTTACCACGTTTTAAAAATGGTGGAACGCATGTCAACGTATCGGGTGCAGTGGTTTCTAAACATGCACCAAACCGTAAAGAAGCGGTACAGCTGCTCGAGTTTTTAGCCTCGGATCATGCGCAAGCCATCTATGCACAAAACGGCTTTGAATACCCTGTCAAACCTGGGGTAAAAATTGACCCGATTATTGCTAGTTTTGGCAAACTGAATATTGATTCAATTCGTTTAAGCGATATTGCACGTCACCGTAAAGCCGCCAACTTATTGGTCGATAAAGTCCAGTTTAACCGCTAAAATTTTCTGCTTTTGTCTTACAGTGCAGCGCTTTGCACTGTAAGATGCTCAGCTGTTCCCTCCCCTTATTTAGTACCTCTATTGCAATGCTTAAAAATAAATTTAATTTTTTATTTTCGCTCAGTGGGTTATTGACGCTACTCGCCTGTTTACCTGTGCTCACTTTAATTTGGACAGCATTACAAGGTGATAGCGAAATTTGGGGGCATCTGCTGCGTTATGTAATTCCACACACGTTGGCAGAAACAGGGATTTTATTGTTGGGTGTGGGGATTCTCACCATCCTGATTGGTACAGGCAGCGCATGGATTGTAACAGCGTATCAATTCCGAGGTCGTGCATTTTTAGATTGGGCCTTACTGCTGCCTTTAGCTGTACCAACTTATATTATTGCGTATAGTTATATCGACATTTTGCATCCTATTGGTCCTGTGCAAAGCATTCTGCGTGATTGGTTTAATTTAGAATTACAACAGTTTTGGTTTCCCAATATTCGTAGCGTTTGGGGCGGCATCTTCTTACTTAGCTTTGTGCTGTATCCGTATGTGTATTTAAGCACCCGTGCAATGTTTCTGATGCAATCGGCCAGTTTAATTGAGGTCGCACGTACATTAGGATTAAAACCCGATCAAGTGTTTTTACGTGTTGCGATTCCATTAGCACGTCCTGCGATTGCTGTGGGTACTAGTCTGGTTTTAATGGAAACCATTAATGATATTGGTGCAACAGAATTTTTAGGCATTAAAACCTTAACTTTGTCGATTTATTCAACCTGGACCAATCAGTCCGATTTAGCCAGCGCCGCACAAATTGCCATTTTCATGTTGATGATTATTACCTTATTGGTCTTGGTAGAGCGTTTAGGACGACGTAAACAGCGGTATATGAACTCGGCTCAACGCAGCCGTTTAATGCCTGCACAATCGGTCAAAGGGCTTAAAGCGCTTGTGTTACTAGGCTTGGGCTTAATTCCTGTTTGTATTGGCTTTTTAATTCCAACCAGTCATTTATTGGTCGAATCCTATAAACGTATTCAATATGCAGGGTTCTCAGATTATCTGATCCAAGCATCCATCAACACACTAATCCTTGCCAGTCTTACAACTGTGGTAACTATTTTGATTGGCTTCTTTATTGTTAGTGCTGCACGTTTTAGCAAACATAACTGGTTTAGCCGCATTTCTAGCTTAGGTTATGCCATTCCAGGAACCGTTTTAGCGATTGGTCTCATGCTGGCTTTGGGTAAAATTGATCATACCATTGCCGACTTTTTAGAATTTAAATTAGGGATACACACAGGTTTATTATTCCTCGGCACTAGTTTTACCCTTATTTATGCTTATGCTGTGCGTTTTTTAGCTATTTCAGTAGGTGGCATTGAGTCAGGCTATAACCGTATTCATGGTGTTTTTGATGATGCTGCACGCAATTTAGGGCAAAACAACTTTGCACTGTTGTGGCGTGTACACCTGCCATTATTACGCCCTGCTATTATTTCTGCAGCTTTATTAATTTTTGTAGATTGCATGAAAGAGCTACCTGCCACTTTGTTGCTCCGTCCCTTAAATATGGAAACACTCGCTACCCAGCTATATGCAGAAGCGTCTAGGGGCACTTATGAAGATGGCGCAGTAGCAGCTTTACTAATTGTATTGGTTGGGCTGATTCCTGTCATTCTTTTGGCAAAGCTTGGAAAAACCACACGTTAATGCACCCCATTTTGTTGCAAAATATGCCTTGCAACAAAATGAGTTTAGATAAAAAAGTATTTTTTTTAACCAATTAAAAACATTTAAACAAGAGATTGATTTTTAAATTTTATTATTTAATTTCAATCACTAACAAGCCAAAAACCCACGCCAATTAGAACAAATACTCTATTCAGCGTGTTTTTTATACTGATTAGTTTTTTCTAGAGCATTTACTCTTATTTTAATTGTGATATTTTTGTCACATGGAGTAACAAATGGTCTCGGTTTGCACAAATCGAAATCATCCTAAATGAAAGCTTAAAGCATCAACAAAAACTGTCATAAAAGACTTTATAGCCCAAGGGAAATGTATAATGAAATTAAAAGCACTAAGCACAGCAATGATTTTAGCAACTGTACCAATGACAGGTGCTTTTGCTGCAGCTCTAGATCGTTCTGGTCAATCTATTGCTGCGTTCTTACAACCGGGTAACTACTTTGAAGCAGGTATTTCTGTATTAGATCCAAATGTTTCAGGTAAAGTAAAAGATAATTGGGTTCCACAAGGTCAACCTGCTCAGGCTGCACCAACGATCGGTCTTGAAAACTCCAATTTAGGAGATATGGGAAGTGATTATTACTTCCCTCACGCTGCCTTAAAACTCCAATTAACTGATCAATTTTCTTTTGGTTTAATCTATGATCAACCATTTGGCGCGGATGCAGCTTACTCAAGCTCGGATAAAGGTTCTGCATTATTAGGCGGCGGTGGTTTATTCCATAGCGGTGGTGAGGTAACTGCCGTAGAGGTTGATACGCAAAATCTATCAATGATAGTAGGCTTCCAACCTACTGAAAACTTTAATATTTATGGTGGACCTGTCTATCAGACTGTTAAAGGTGATGTACAGTTACGCGGGTTTGCATATGGTGGACCTGCAGCATTTGGTGGTTATAATGCTCAAATTAAAGAAGACTCCGCTGTAGGCTGGTTAGCTGGTTTGGCATACCAAATTCCAGAAATCGCATTAAAAGCATCTGTAACCTACCGTTCTGAAATTGATCACGAAACAACTATGGTTGAATCTGCAATTCCAGCAGGTACTCTTCCTGGTGTAATTAATCTAAATGCTGGTAAAGGAACAACTGAAATCACAACTCCTCAATCAGTAAACTTAGATTTCCAAACTGGTGTTATGGCAAATACAGTCGCATTTGCTAATTTACGTTGGGTAAATTGGAAAGATTTCTCTATTCGCCCTCATGCATTTGGTAAAGCAGCAGAAGCTCTTGGTTCACTAGGTCAAGGTCCTAAAGGTGGTTTCGATTTAGTCAGCTATACAGATGACCAAATTTCTGCAACTGTAGGCGTTGGTCGCAAATTAAATGACCAATGGGCTGGTAACGTGTCTGTAGGATGGGACTCTGGCGCAGGTAACCCTGTATCAACTCTTGGTCCTACTGAAGGTTATTGGAACGTTGGCTTAGGGGTTCAATACTCACCTGCTACAAACTACTTTATTGCAGGTGGTGTAAAATACTTCATGTTAGGTGATGCAAAAGCCCAAACTGGTGCTCAAGCAGGCGGTTCTGATTATGTTGCAGAGTTTGAAGACAACGATGCATGGGCATACGGCTTAAAAATTGGTTACCGCTTCTAATCTCTTAGTTTTCAAAGGAGCCACCCTTCAGGGTGGCTTTTTTTGCACTTAAAACCTCCAGTTTTTATACAAGTGTTAACCAAATGTTCAAATTTAAAACAATCAAACTTATACTTACTCGAACATCCGTCCAAAAAATTATTCAATAAAATTCAATGAATTAAAATTAATTAATAGTACATTTACTCTAATCAAGTACAATTTATAACTTATTCAGTTCATTTATTCTGCAAAGTTGAGCATTTACTCTTTTTTTAAATATGTTACTTTTCCTGCACTTTTTGTTACATAAAGCATCAGGGAACGACCATGAAGCTCAATAAAATCTATTCGGCTATTTTACTTAGCACTCTCCCACTTACATCTGCGCTTGCTGCTGGTTTAGACCGTTCTGGTCAATCTATTGCTGCATTTTTACAACCGGGTAATTATGCAGAAGCAGGTATTTCGGTTCTTGATCCGACTGTTAAAGGTAAAGATATCAGCGGTAATAAAGTTGAAGATATGGGAGATGACTACTATTTCCCTTCTGCAGCCATTAAAGTTCAAGCAACGGATAAAATTTCCCTAGGTCTGTTATATGACCAACCTTATGGTGCTGATGCAACCTATCAAGTTGATGGTTCAGATTTCTCTGACGGTACTGAAGGAACAAAAGTTGAAGTCCGTACGCATAATTTAACTGCATTAATTGGTTATCAACCTACTGAAAACTGGAATATTTATGCAGGCCCAGTATGGCAAACTGTAGAAGCTGAAATTAAACTATATGGTGCAGCTTATAAAGCATTAAGTGGATATAATATTAAAATTGAACAGGAAGAAGCTTTTGGCTGGCTGGCAGGATTTGCTTATCAAATTCCTGAAATTGCTTTAAAAGCTTCGATTACATATCGATCAGAAATCAAACATAATGCATCTTCTACTGAAACCTCTAAACTTCCATTTGGTAAAATTGTTAATAGTCCAGTAGAAGCAATTACCCCTCAATCAGTTAACCTTGATTTACAAACTGGTATTGCAAAAAATACATTAGCATTCGCGAACTTACGTTGGGTGCATTGGGATAATTTTGTAGTTAGCCCAGAATTATTATCACATCCATTAATTAGTCAAAACCTAATTGACTATTCTGATGATCAATATTCAGCAACTGTGGGTTTAGGTCACAAATTCAGTAGCAAATGGTCAGGTTCTGCATCTGTAGGTTGGGATTCTGGTGCAGGTAACCCTGTAACTACTTTAGGCCCTGTTGAAGGCTTCTGGAGCGTAGGTTTAGGTGGTCAATACAGCCCTGCTGAAAACTATTTTATTCAAGCTGGCGTAAAATATTTCTGGTTAGGTGATGCCAAAGCAAAACGTGGTACAGATATCGTGGGCGATTTTGAAGATAACCATGCACTCGGTTATGGCATGAAAATAGGTTACCGTTTCTAATTTTTTGATAGATTCCATAAAAGAAAGGGCACTTATTAAAGTGCCCTTTCTTTTAGCTTAAAAACTTAAGCGGGAATATCACGCACTGAAGCATTACGAATAGCTTCTTTTAACGCATCATAACCACGAATTGGCGGGAATTGTGGGAATTCTGCAATCACATTATCAGGAGCATCAAATAAGAAACCATGATCCGCCTCACCTAGCATCGTGGTGTCGTTATACGAATCACCTGCAGCAATTACACGGAAATTTAAACCGTGTAATGCTTTAACCGCCTGGCGCTTTTGGTCGGGTTGACGCAATTTGTATGCTGTAATCATGCCATTTTCATCTGTTTCTAATTTATGACAGAAAATGGTTGGCCAGCCCAATTGCTTCATCAACGGATGTGCAAACTCATAGAACGTGTCTGAAAGAATAATCAATTGGAAGTGTGTGCTCACCCACTCTACAAACTCTTTCGCGCCCGGGAATGGCCCCATGTCTGCAATCACGGCCTGAATATCATTTAAGCCCAAGCCATGCTGCTTTAAAATATTTAAACGCTGAGTCATCAACACATCGTAGTCTGGAATATCACGTGTAGTTGCTTCAAGTTCTTTAATGCCAGTTTTTTTAGCAAAGTTAATCCAAATTTCTGGAACTAACACACCTTCAAGATCAAGACATACGATTTCCATGGGTTCTCCCAAAATACCTGTAAAAATTTTTCCCTATCATAGCCGAAGATTTGGTATTTGCCTTGTTCTTTTTTAAATCTATTTCATTCATAAGCATTTATTTTTTAGTGATAAGACCTTTTTAGGAATTCCATTAAAATAATTCGCTCAAGAACAAAGATTAGCCCTCAAGCCGACTGTAGGAAGATTTATGCGCACCATTCCCACCATAGACATTGTTGATGCACTCGCGACTGAATATGCCGATAAATCACCGAGTGACATTTTAAAACTTGCCTTAAGTCAGCAAGGCGAAGTCGCGATTTCATTTTCAGGTGCGGAGGATGTAGTGCTGATTGATATGGCATCCAATTTAGGTGTGCCATTTCGTGTATTTAGTTTAGATACAGGACGTTTGCATCCTGAAACCTATCAATTTTTAGAAACTGTACGCAAATATTATAATATTGAGATCGAAATTTGCTTTCCTGAAACTGAAGCAGTGCAACAATTGGTTCAAGAAAAAGGCTTATTTAGCTTTTTTGAAGATGGGCATCAAGAATGTTGTGGGATTCGTAAAGTTCAACCTTTACGTAAAAAACTGGCAACACTAGATGGCTGGATTACAGGTCAACGTAAAGACCAAAGTCCAGGTACACGCCAAGATATTCCTGTCGTACAAGCAGATGCAGGATTTTCAGGTCCAGATAAACAATTAATCAAATACAATCCACTGGCAAACTGGTCAAGTAGTGACGTGTGGAATTACATTCGCATGATGGAAATTCCATACAATCGTTTGCATGAAAAAGGTTTTATTTCAATTGGCTGTGAACCTTGCACCCGCCCTGTTCTTCCGAACCAACATGAACGCGAAGGGCGTTGGTGGTGGGAAGAAGCAACGCACAAAGAATGTGGTCTGCATGCAGGAAATCTCAAATAATCTCCACCCTATTACCCTATTAAGGTCATTAAAAATCACCCACCTACTGTGATTTTTATTGACGGATGATGGCGCAAAAACCTTTATATTTGTTTGATAAAAAAGATATACTGAAATTAAATCTTATATAACTCTAAAAAGCCTATTCAGCAAAGAACAGGCGTAGAAATTGCAGTGAGGCAATCCACAATATGCGACCATTACACCCTATTGATTTTATTTTCCTGTCACTCGAAAAACGTCAACAGCCCATGCATGTGGGTGGATTATTCCTATTCCAAATTCCAGAACATGCGCCAGACACTTTTATTCAAGACTTGGTTGCCGATATTCGCAATTCAAAGTCGATGCCTATTGCACCATTTAACAATAAGCTCAATGGTCTATTTTGGGATGAAGATGAAGAGTTCGATCTCGATCATCACTTCCGTCATATCGCCTTGCCAAAACCAGGCCGTATTCGTGAATTATTAACTTATATTTCACAAGAACACAGTTCACTGATTGATCGTGCCAAACCTTTATGGACTTGCCATATTATTGAAGGCATTGAAGATAATCGTTTTGCAATGTTCTTTAAAATTCATCATGCCATGGTAGATGGCATTGCAGGCATGCGTTTGGTGGAAAAATCCCTTTCGCACGACGAAAATGCAAAAAGAATTGTACCGCCTTGGTGTGTGGAAGGCCCACGTGCTAAACGTCTGAAAGAACCGAAAGTCAGCCGTTTAAAGAAAATTTTTGGTGGGGTTAAAGGTCATGTTGAAGCAACCCCTCGCGCAGTTTATGAAGTATCACAAACCGTTGCTAAAGATATGGGACGTAACCCCGATTATGTTTCTAGCTTCCAAGCACCAAGCACCATCTTAAACCAACGTGTGAGCGCCTCACGTCGTTTTGCCGCTCAATCTTTTGAGTTTGCACGTTTGCACCGTATTGCCAAAGCTTTAGGCGTAACCATTAATGATGTGGTGCTGGCAATTTGCTCAGGCGCATTGCGTGAGTACTTACTCAGCCAATATGCATTACCTAAAAAACCTCTTATTGCAATGGTGCCTGCCTCTATTCGTGATGACGATTCTGAAGTATCCAATCGAATCACCATGATTTTAGCCAACTTAGGTACGCACAAAGAAGATCCGCTTGAACGTTTAAAAATTGTGCGCCGCAGTGTACAAAATGCCAAGCAGCGTTTTAAGCGCATGAATGCCAATCAAATTATGAACTATAGTGCTTTTGTTTACGGCGCTGCTGGTTTAAATATTTTGTCAGGCATTATGCCAAAGCGTCAGGCCTTTAACTTGGTGATTTCCAATGTACCTGGCCCACGTGAACCTTTGTATTGGAATGGTGCAAAGCTAGATGCACTATACCCTGCTTCAATCGTGTTAGATGGACAAGCTTTAAACATTACCATGACCAGCTATTTAGACAAATTAGAAGTTGGTTTAACTGCTTGTCGTCATGCCTTACCGAAAATGCAAAACTTATTGCAACACTTAGAAGATGAAATTCAGCGCTTTGAACAGATTATTGATGCGCCTGAAGGGGTCAATAAAATCGTGGATTGATACGTCAATCCATCAGAAAAATAATTCAATAGAATCAATTAAGGGGCAATTGCTGCCCCTTATTTTTGAATAGTACGACACTGTTTTAATAATTGCTGACAAACTGCGCTAACCATTGCAGTGGTAATTTGAGTTTCTTTACCTTGCTCATCCACAATATAACCGTTATGTGTCACTTTACGATCTAATACTTTTAAACTCTTTTGAATCACAACTTTACTCATACCCATGACATACCTCATTTGCTAAACCGAGGGAGATGTTCGGCTTTGGCTACTCTGTATGCTTAGTATTGAGAATTCACTCAAAAAAGTAAAATTTCAGATGTAACAACTGTTTAGCGATATCCTGTTACAATTTCAGCTCAAAATGATATCGTATTGCTCTTGCGTATATAAATTTTCCACCTGAAATTTAATCACACGGCTGACAAAGTGCTCTAAATCCGCCACTGCTGGCGCTTCGGCAGTTAACAATCGGTCAATCACCGATGGGTGCGCAACGACAGTAAAGCCACGTTGTGATTCAAATGCGCGTGCGTATCTTAAAATTTCTCGAAAAATTTCGTAACATACTGACTCTGCTGTTTTGACATATCCCCGTCCCTGACAAGTTGGACAGGCTTCACAAAGTAAATGTTCTAATGATTCACGGGTACGTTTACGGGTCATCTCGACCAAGCCCAATTCAGACACTTGGGTAATTTTGGTCTTGGCATGATCTCGTTCAAGCATACGCTCAAACTGACTCAAAACTTCATCACGATGCTGTACTTCTTGCATATCAATGAAGTCGATAATGATGATGCCACCCAAATTACGCAAACGTAACTGGCGGGCAATGACCTGTGTCGCTTCCATATTGGTTTTAAAAACAGTGTCTTCTAAAGTCCGACCACCGACATAAGAACCCGTATTCACATCAATGGTGGTCATGGCTTCGGTCTGATCAATCATCAGATAACCGCCTGACTTTAATGCCACACGGGTTTGCAACGCTTTTTGAATATCTTCTTCGACATTGTATAAATCGAATAGTGGGCGCTCGCCTGGGTAATGAATCAGGCGATTGTGCATATTGGGCACAAACTCATCCACAAATTCTTTTAATTTGGCGTGAATTTCACGAGAATCGACATAAATTTTGGCGGTGTTATCATTCGCCAAATCACGAATTACGCGTTGCGGTAACGGCAACTCTTCAAAAATCAAAGAAGGCACAGCTATGCTTTTTTGTTTACGCTGAATGTATTCCCACAATTTTGCCAAGTAACACATATCTTGCACTAAGGCCGCTTCATCGACGCCTTCGGCTGCTGTGCGTACAATCACTGAGCCTGGTAATTTATGCTCAGCCTGAATGGTTTCAATGATCCCGCGTAGACGCTCACGTTCTTCACTCGATTCAATGCGTTGTGATACGCCAATATGACTGCCATACGGCATTAGAACCAAATAACGCGAAGGAATGGAAAGATCAGTGCTCAGTCGTGCGCCTTTAGTACCGAGCATATCTTTCATCACTTGCACGGTTAGAATTTGCCCAGGCTGCAATAATTCAAAGACATTCGGTGTAGGTTGGCTGCGCGGCCAAATCATGTCATTGATATGCAAAAAAGCAGTACGCGATAAACCAATATCGACAAAAGCGGCTTGCATGCCTGGCAGCACGCGCACCACTTTGCCTTTATAAATATTGCCCACCAAACCACGCTTGGCTGTACGCTCAACGAATAGTTCATTGACCGTGCCGTTTTGAATTAACGCCACCCGACACTCCATCGGTGTGACGTTAATCAACAACTCGTCAGACATAATAAAACTCAAAACATTATAAAAATTTTTGTGCAGCAGTTAATTTAGTGCCTTAACTGTCTGTAATAACTGTACGGTTTCATAGAGTGGCAGGCCGACAACATTGCTATAACTGCCCTCAATACGCGGAATATAACGTGCTGCGATGCCCTGAATCGCATAAGCACCCGCTTTTCCAATCGGCTCACCTGTTGCCCAGTAGCTTTCCATATCATCTAGGCTAAGCGATTGAAATTCAACCTGTGTACGTACCACTATACTGGATTTTTTCTGTTTTGTACGCACACAAACCCCTGAAAAAACATCATGTTTTCGACCAGAAAGTTGTGACCAAATGGCAAAGGCATGTGCTTTGGATTCTGGCTTGCCCAAAATCTGCCCATCTACGCCTAGACTGGTATCGGCAGCAATCACAATAGCATCAGGAAATAGCCGTAAAACCGCATCGGCTTTGGCACATGCCAACCGCTCAACATACGCGGCAACATCTTCGCCCGCTAAAATAGATTCATCGATGTCTGGACTGTAAATTTCAAATTCCAGCCCAAGCTGTTGCAGGAGTTCCCGACGGCGCGGTGAACTTGAGGCAAGAATTAAATGCGCCATTTTCGCAAGAAATAATACAGCACAGGCCAGAGCAAAATACTACTCAGCAAAGGTTGCCAATGACGGGCAAATGGGAACTGAATCCCACCCATGACTTGCATCACCCAAATCAGGGCGAGGTGAGCCAAAATTGCGATTACACTAATGACCCATAAATTCGCAAACGTCATAATACGGCGCTCACGAGTCAGGAAACGCGCCACAAAAGTAATCACCACAAAACTTAGGGCATTCATGCCCAAAGGTGCATCGAGGAGCAAGTCTGCAAACAAGCCTGTACCAAAGGCAAACCAAATACCACACCAAGTTGGTTGCCCAAGCACCCAAAACAAGGTCACCATCAACATAAACAATGGTCGCCAACCCGAGCCTGTATAAGACAGCGGATACACCATGAGTACAGATGCAGCAATTACAGAAAAAATAATCGGAAATAGTGGATCTTTATTCTTGTTTTGTCCGAGTCGGGTTTGTCCAATTTTAGCGATTGGCATTTGGCTGCTCCTTCGCTAAAGATTCTGAGAACAGCACCACCACATGATGACCACCCGCCAATTGTGCTGCAGGCATCACATCAATTTGTGCAAACTCACCAGAATTATGTCGGCTGATTTTGGCAATGCTTCCAACCAAATATCCTGCAGGGAAATGCTCGCCCAAGCCTGAGCTATAGACTTTCTCTCCAACCTGAATATTGGCACTGGTCGGTACATATTCCATTTTCAAACGCCCTAAATCGCCCGTACCCGACACAATGGCTCGCATGCCTGTATGTTCCAAACGCACTGAAAGTGAGTGTTCTTTGTCAGAAAGCAACATGACACGGCTACTGTGTGGATACACAGCAATGATCTGCCCCATAATGCCTTTATCATCCAAAACGGTTTGCCCGACTTTGAGCTGATTTTGTGAACCACGGTTAATCACAATAATGTGGCGCAAAGGATCGGCATCGGTACCAATTACTTCAGCAATTTCCATGCGTCCATCAATGATTAGAGGCGTATCGAGTAGACCACGCAGGCGGGTATTTTCTGCAGAGAGTTCAGACAATTTTTGCAAACGGACTTGAGCCTGTAATAGCTCTGCCTGCATCGCGGTATTTTCACGACGCAATTGAGCCTCAGACTTACTTTGTTGACTTAGCCATTCTCGCGACAATACAGGATAGCTTGCAAGGGCATAAATTGGATTATATGCCGCATACAAAACATCACGTGCAGGTTGAATTACATGCGGGACACGCCAGTTAAAGAACAGGATGACCAAGCAAGTAATGACCGCAATTATAAAAGAGCGAAAAGATGGCGGTTGTCTGGAAAACAGATTTGTTTGCACCGCCGAATCCTATGTATTAGCCAACAAATAACATATCGTGGTTTGGATTATCAAAGAATTCCAAGACCTTGCCACCACCACGGGTAACGCAAGTTAATGGTTCTTCTGCGACTACCACAGGCAAGCCAGTTTCTTGTGCCAAAAGCTTGTCTAGGTTACGCAATAACGCACCGCCACCGGTGAGCACAATTCCACGCTCTGCAATATCGGAAGAAAGTTCTGGTGGAGTTTGTTCCAGTGCAGATTTTACTGCCGATACAATGCTTTGTAACGGATCAGAAATGGCTTGGGTAATTTCATCAGAAGTTACAGTAATGGCACGTGGCACACCTTCTGCCAAGTTACGACCACGCACTTCAATTTCCAGTGGTTTAGCACCTTCATCTGGCAATGCCATGCCAACTTCTTTCTTAATGGTTTCTGCTGTGGTTTCACCAATCACACAACCATGTGCCTTACGCACGTAGTTAATGATTTGCTCATCAAATACATCACCACCAATACGCAATGAATCTGAATAAACACAACCTTGTAATGAAATGATCGCGATTTCTGTCGTGCCACCGCCAACATCTACCACCATTGAACCACAGGCTTGCTCGACTGGCATACCTGCGCCAATTGCTGCTGCCATTGGCTCTTCAATTAAACGTACATCACGTGCGCCTGCGTTAAACACGGCTTCACGAATCGCACGGCGCTCTACCAAAGTAGATTTGCATGGTACACACACCACTACACGCGGTGCAGGTGGGAATAAACGTTTTTCATGCACTTTGCCAATAAATTGGTTCAGCATGGTTTCAGTCACTTCAAAATCAGCGATGACACCATCTTTCATTGGGCGAATTGCAGAAATGTTTGCAGGGGTACGACCCAACATTTGTTTGGCATCAAGACCGACTGCGGCAACAATTTTCTGTGAACCGCTGTGACGAATTGCCACAACTGTCGGTTCATTTAATATAATGCCTCGTCCTGGCGCATAAATAAGTGTATTTGCTGTACCTAAATCAATGGCTAGGTCTGGCGAAAACAAGCCAATTAGTCGTTTTAGAATCACGGAGTCGTTCTCGATTAAACTTTATGTGGACGCAAGTTGGCAACTTTAACTAAATGTGGTGCGTTGAACAAGTCAATCGCTTATTATAACGCACGATATTTTGAAATTTTTTATTAATACTGATTTTAGGTGATGTTATGTCTACCTCGGATGCTCAGCATTCTGCAGATTTAAATGCACAAACAGTTTCAGCAATTGCCCATCTTGCTCGTCTTAAACTCAATGATACGCAATCTGCTGAGTATGCTCAAAGTCTAAATAAAATTTTAGGCATGATGGAAAGCTTAAAAGGCATAAATACCGATGACGTTGAGCCTTTAAAAAGCCCATTTGACCACCCTCAACCATTACGTGAAGACGTCGTAACCGAACAGAATCATCGTGAGCAATATCAAGCTGTTGCCCCTGCAGTTCAGGATGGCTTGTACCTTGTTCCACGTGTGATTGAATAATTTATTCGGCTGTTACATTTTGACTTCATAAAAAGGTAAAAGAATTTTTCTCATGACAGATTTACATCGCTTATCGATTCGTGAAATCTCTGAGGGTTTAGCGGCAGCCAAATTCTCCTCTCGCGAACTAACAGAACATTATTTAAAACGTATTGCCAAAATTGATCCGCAAGTGCGCTCTTATGTCACCGTGACCAATGAAGTAGCACTGGCACAGGCGGATGCAGCCGATGCATTACGTCAGGCGGGTCAAGCGACAGCACTGACAGGTATTCCTGTTGCACATAAAGATATTTTTTGTACCCAAGGCATTAAAACCTCTGCGGGTTCAAAAATGCTGGACAATTTTATCTCACCTTATGATGCAACTGTGGTGGCACAAGGTAAAAACGCAGGTTTGGTCACTTTAGGTAAAGTGAACATGGACGAATTCGCAATGGGTTCAACCTCTGAAAGTTCGTTCTATGGCGCGACCAAAAACCCGTGGGCACTTGACCATGTACCAGGTGGCTCATCAGGTGGTTCGGCTGCGGTAGTCGCGGCTGATCTTGCGCCATTTGCTACAGGTACAGATACAGGCGGTTCAATTCGTCAGCCTGCGTCTTTCTGTGGTTTAACTGGTCTAAAACCAACTTACGGACGTGTTTCACGTTACGGCATCATTGCTTATGCATCGTCTTTAGATCAGGCAGGCCCAATGGCACGCTCTGCAGAAGACTGTGCATATTTAATGAATGTAATGGCTGGTCATGATTCCAAAGACTCAACCTCTATGGATAAAGCGGTTGAAGATTATGTGGCGAACCTGAATGCAACAACGCTCAAAGGCTTACGCATTGGTATTCCGAAACAATACTTCAATGTGGCTGGTTTAGATGCTGCGGTGAAAGCACGTGTTGAAGAATCACTAAAAAAATTAGAAGAATTGGGCGCAGTATTGGTTGAGATTGATCTCAACATGACTGAAAGCTACGTGCCAACTTACTATCTGATTGCCCCTGCAGAAGCATCATCTAACCTTTCTCGTTACGATGGTGTGCGTTATGGCTACCGTGCAGAAAATCCTCAAGATATTTTAGACCTTTACAAACGCTCGCGTTCTGAAGGTTTTGGTGCAGAAGTGCAACGTCGTATCTTGATTGGTACGTATGCTCTTTCTGCGGGTTATTACGATGCCTATTACGTGAAAGCACAAAAAGTCCGTCGTTTAATTCAGCAAGACTTCTTAAAAGCCTTTGAACAGGTCGATGTGATTGCAGCACCAACTGCACCAACAACTGCCTACAAAATTGGCGCGTCTTTAGACCCTGTTGAAATGTATTTGGGTGATATTTACACCATCGCAGTGAACTTAGCGGGCTTACCAGCAATTAGTGCGCCTGTTGGTTTTGACCAAGATCACTTGCCTGTGGGTTTACAATTGATTGGCAATTACTGGTCTGAATCACAACTGTTATCTGTGGTACATCAGTATCAACAAGCGACCGATTGGCATACTCAACGCGCTGCAATTGCTGAGGAGAACGCATAATGGCGAAGAATACTGCTAAACCAAAATCAAACCTGATTGATGGTTGGGAAGTCGTGATTGGTATTGAGATTCATACTCAGCTTGCAACCAATTCTAAAATTTTCTCAGGTTCATCAACCGAATTTGGTCAAGACCCAAATACGCAAGCCAGCCTTGTTGATTTAGCTATGCCGGGCGTCTTGCCTGTGTTGAATAAAGAAGTGGTGGATTTGGCAATCCGTTTTGGCTTGGGTATTGATGCCTACATCGACCAAGCCTCTGTATTTGCACGTAAAAACTACTTCTACCCGGATTCTCCAAAAGGCTACCAGATCAGCCAGATGGATAACCCGATTGTAGGCTTGGGTCATATCGACATCCAACTTGAAGATGGCACAACCAAACGCATTGGCGTAACCCGTGCACACCTTGAGGAAGATGCAGGTAAATCGATTCACGACCAATTTGAAGGCATGTCAGGTATTGACCTCAACCGTGCAGGCACACCTTTATTGGAAATCGTATCTGAACCAGATATGCGTTCGGTTGAAGAAGCGGTTGCTTACATTAAAGCGATTCACACACTGGTTCGTTGGTTAGGTATTTCTGACGGCAACATGGCTGAAGGTTCGTTCCGTGCGGACTGTAACGTGTCGTTAAATCGTCCGGGTCAACCCTTCGGTACACGTTGTGAACTTAAAAACCTGAACTCATTCCGCTTTATTGAACAAGCGATCAATGTTGAAATTGAACGTCAAATGGAAATCTTGGAATGGGATGGTACGATTGACCAAGAAACACGTTTGTTTGACCCTGTGAAGATGGAAACGCGTTCAATGCGTTCAAAGGAAGAAGCCAACGATTACCGTTACTTCCCTGATCCAGACTTGTTGCCTGTGATTATTCCTGATGCGCAAATTGAAGCCATTAAAGCGACTATGCCTGAGCTTCCTGCTGCACGTCGTGCACGTTTCGTGGCGGACTTTGGTGTAACTGAGTACGATGCTCACGTGCTCACATTGACTCGTGAAATGTCAGAATTTTACGAAGCTGTGGTTGCTGCGGCTGGTGGTGCGGCACAAGGTAAGATTGCTGCAAACTGGGTAATGGGCGAATTCTCAGGTGCTTTAAACAAAGCAGGCTTAGATTTGGCGGATTCTCCTGTATCTGCGGAAAAACTTGGCGGTATGATCGCACGTATTGTGGACAACACGATTAACGGTAAGATCGCGAAGCAAGTGTTCGGCTTTATGTGGGACGAAGGCAAATCTGCGGACGAAATTATTGCTGAAAAAGGCTTGAAACAGGAAACTGATACAGGCGCGATTGAAGCAATTATTAAGGAAGTTCTCGCTGCCAACGAAAAAATGGTTGAAGAGTATAAATCTGGTAAAGAGAAAGCCTTTAACGGTCTTGTTGGTCAAGTGATGAAAGCAGCGAAAGGTAAAGCGAACCCTGCGCAAGTGAATGAATTGATGAAGAAATTGATTGGTTGATTAATTGACTAATTCTTTGTTTTTATGAGATAAACCTCACTTCGTGTGGGGTTTATCACAATATACTTTTAAATCATAGAATGACTTAACATGCCAATATTTGAAATTAAAGATCAACAACAATTACAAGTTGTAGAAAAAACCAACTTCTTATTAGAAAAAGATCTGCAAAATTTAATTGAAAAGAATTTAATCCCTGTTTTTAATTGCAAGTTTATTGCTAGTGAGTTTTCAACTGGTGCAATACATGCAGGGCGCATTGATACACTCGCATTATCTGAAGACAACAACCCCGTCATTATTGAATATAAAAAAGTAGAGTCATCCGAACTCATTACTCAAAGTTTATTTTATCTACATTGGATTCAAGACCACAAAGGTGATTTTGAAGTCGCAGCTAAAAAAGTTTTAGGGCAAAACATTGAGATAGATTGGTCTGATATTCGCGTTATTTGTATTGCACCAAACTATAAAAAGTATGATTTACATGCAGTACAAGTGATAGGTGCAAATATTGAACTATGGCGTTACCAGCTATTTTCTAACCAAAGCCTATATCTCGAAGAAGTATTTCATACAGCCACATCAAATGCTCACGCTTTAACACATTCAACCGATCAGCCTACAAAAAATCCTGTGATGGTTGCTGCAGGAAAAAAAGCTGCAATTACCAGAAGTATTGGACAATATTCAATAGATGACCACTTAGCAAATAAGCCTAAAGAAATCATTGATCTGATCGAAGCTTTACAGGAGCTTATGATGCAAATTGATGAATCTATCGAGGAAATTCCTAAAAAATATTATATTGCTTATAAAAGCACTCAAAATATCCTAACTGTAGAAGTCCGAGCAAAAAACTTAAAAATTTATTTAAAATTAAAGCCTGAAGATATACCTACAAATACATCAAATTACCGTGATGTTTCCAATATTGGGCATCATGGAGTTGGCGATGTTGAATTTACAATTTGCACAATTGAAGAATTAAATGCAATACGGTCTTATATTGAACTTAGTTATAATAAAATCGGTGGATAACCCTTTTTATTCATACAATAAGAGTTTTTTTAATAGCAAAGGCGATTTATAAGTACACCTAGTTAGCAAACTTACTTGCAGCTTAGGACGTGTGCAATACTTAATGTACTTTTAATCTCTACTTGCTAATAAGCATTACTTAGCAAGTGCACAAATAAAAATTTAATGTGAGGCAATCACCTCACTTCATGCCTCTCAACATATTCTTAGCCCCTGCATGATTATAATTATTGGCTAAATTCTGCAAAATACGTTTTGCCTGTGCATCTGAATTTGGAAAACGACTGCGATAACTCGACACACTGGTTAAACAACGTGCCACCAACATGCCAGATTCTGTATAAATACGCGTACCCTCTGCGCCCTGTAATTTGCCATAGTTATAAGCACGTTGCGCATTATTACAGGCATTAATTTGATTACGCCCACTGTTTAAATCACGACGTGCCGCCACATATAAACGTGTCTGTTGCTGTTGTGGTGTCTCAACCACGCGTGGTGGAGCTGTTTTTACTGGCGCAACTACAGGCTCTTTTTTCTCTTCAGGTTTTTCTTTCATTTCAGCAACTTTGGTTGCATTTGTTGTTTTTGGATTACTTTGAGCTGCTTTAGGTGCAGCCTTTGCAGGTGTAGAAACCGCGCGGTAAAAACGTCGTGCTTCATCTTCAGACATTATTTTAGTGACCAAACTCACTACTCGCGCTTCACCACGCTGTTCCAACTGGCGCTCTGCCACAGGTTCAATAGATACAATCCAACTTTCGCCCTGATTACCTACACAGCGGTATGCCCCAATCCCCTGTTTTACATCTCGATAAGTATTGAGTAGTTTTTTAGACCATGCATTTTTGACTAAACTCATTGAGCTTTTATAGGCCAGCGTTAAGCGTCCATGTTGTGACTGACAATAGCTGCCCATATATTTACGTGGAATCATAGATTCAGCAGGCTGATCTTTGCGCTGTGGCCCCCAATAATAGACATATTCTTTAGCGGCACCACTGGGCTGATTTAAGTTTTTTTGAACAATCAGTTCTTGTGCAGATGCAAAATGCTTCACCGAATTTGGGCTAAATTGATCAACTGTTGCACAACCAAATAATAGGCTGCCAATTCCCCCAATCAAGAGTAATTTTTTGCAGGTCACGTCTCAATTCTCAATTGTTTTTATATCAATGAAAATATATGAATTGGGGCAAAATAACAAATACAACACCTTGATTTTATAGTTAATTAATCATAATTTTATTTGAATCAAGTTTGATATTTTTATAAAACAATCCAATTCATCACAGTTTTTTATGATTTTGAATACTAACACTCATATTATTTTTTATACAACTGTTCAGATCTATTTATATTTAGCAATCATGGCTCTGAACATGTGAACGCGACATCCACAACAAATCATGGATGTCGCCACCACAACTAGTGATCCAATGTCGATTCAAATGCTTTTAAACGCTTATAGATAGACAAGAGCTCAATAATGGTTGGCCAAGATGCAATCAGATACTGAAAAGATTCACGGACTTTGCCAAATACGTTGGCAATTTGCATCATCAAACCCAATGTAATAGCCCCTGCGGCAATACTTGGGAACAACACAAATAAACCATAAATATTGTCCAATTGCATGTACCAAATGCGTACCAAGTTAAAATAGGCATAGTGGAAATATAAACGGAAATAGTTCAAACGCACTTTGCTAAACAGTTCTTTTAAACTCAGCGGATCAGCACGTTCAGCGTGATCTTCACCATAAACCAATTCTTTACGATAAGCCGCCTCAACTTTTTGGTTATTAAATTCCAGACCTGGTAACTTCGCACCCACCACAATTAACACCACTGTACCAAATACTGCCCAACCCACTGCAGCCCAAACTAAGGCATACGAAATTTCCCCCACTATAGGCAGGGCTTTGACATGCACAGACAAACTAAACAGCACAGGTAAAAATGCCAACAAAGTCATTAGGGCTTCGACTAAATTTACCCCTAAAGTTTCCATGGTTCTGGCAAAGCGCATGGTATCTTCTTGAATACGCTGTGAAGCCCCTTCAATATGTCTGAGTTTTTCCCAATGTGCGGTGTAATAATTATTCATTGCCGTACGCCAACGAAAAACATAGTGACTAACAAAAAATAAATTCAAAACCATTAAGGTCACTGCCACCATGGCGATGTATAAAAAGGTCAGCACACCTGCATAGAGTTCATTGACATCTCCACCGCCACTACTGAGCATTTTTTGAATCAGGTCATAAAATGGGTTGTACCAAGCATTCACCACAACATTGACTTGTACCCCAAACCAAATATTGAACAGGATGAATGCCGATCCCCATACCGACCAACGCTGCCACGGGTTATTAGATTTAAATTTCCAAAAGGTGGCAAAAATAGTGGTTGATACAAAAAACCAGAAATAAAACCATAAAAATGCAGGTGACCAAAAACGACTGACATCGATGGGTAATGTTGCTTCGGCATAGCCTTGCGGGAAGCCAATCCAACTACCCCATGCGCTACCGCCCGAGTACCATAAAGCCAGATTGATCGCGAACCAAACAAGCAATGAAATAAAAAACCACTTTGGATTTGGAAAAAATGACTTAAACATGCAGACAAAAAGCCTTTATTTTTTAAATTGGAATGTAAAACCCAGTGCCTTCACCACTTAAAAAAGCGTGAATGGATACTTTAACTTTTATACTTTATACGCTGTTTTTTCAGCAATAATTTTATTTTTATACTGAAAACTGTAAATTTCATCAATCGGCTATATTTTACTGCGCTGTTCATTTGCCATTCATCTAAGAAATTACATCAAATTTCAATTTCTTATATTTTTAAAATGTCAAATTATGAAGTATTGGGCAAATTTATTGCGATTTTTTGACCAACAATTCAAGTACAAAATATTTAAACCCGACACAAATTTACGATTTTGTGTAGATTATTCATCAATTTACTATATAATACAGTTGATTAAAAATAACTCATTTAGGGTGCGGTATGGAATCTCCAACAGAAAACATTGCTATTGAGCTACTTGAACCTATTGTTCTACGTAAAGAAAACTGCGCACCAATTGAATTCGAGCAAGGTACAATTTTAAAAGTTTTATTGGTTAATCCTAACTCCTACTTGGTTACCGTAGACGACGAATTTAACTTTACTGTCTCTTTAGAAGATGAAAATAAGGTGTGGCGTAAACTTTAATTACTGAGTCGCCACAAACTTTAATGATTGAATGTACGCAAAGCACATTCAATCATTAGATAAAGCTTGATAAATACGCTACTGCTTTCATGGCTTATAAAAACTAAACTTTCATTACACCTATCAATCACAGCATCCTTTTAATTTTTCAGAAGTCCACTTCGGGTATGGCTCTCTGAAAATGTTGCCTAAGATTCAGTTTTCAATCCTCTGTATATCATTGTAGATTTTGCAACAATCTCATCAAAATCACCTTTATATTGGGCAAAATGAGATAAAAATTAGCTTTAAATTTTCATCTTATTTTCTCTATAAAAATCAATAAAATATACCAATTGATCAAACCAAAACAACAACAGCAATGACTTTAAATTCACTTTTACAACTAAGCAAAACCAAAATTAATCAAAAATTATGATAAGATCATGCTTCTTGTAAAATACATTTTTTTATAAAGATGAGTTGCTTAAGCAATTTTTACTGTCTTTAGTGTGTTTTATTTTTTCTATTTTTTTAATTCACATCCTATTTTGACAAGATCTACTTGATCTCTAAATTTAGGATTGTATTTGCTTATTTTTATAATGCGGATATTTAAAATCCTGAATTGTGTCACTCAAAATTGGAGAAGTAATTAAGAACTCAAAAACTAATGGAGATAGCAATGGATCGAATTGCAATTATTGGCGCTGGCCCAAGCGGCATGGCCCAATTAAGAGCGTTTCAGTCAGCAAAGGCCAAAGGTCTACAAGTTCCTGAAATTGTATGTTTCGAAAAACAAAATGATTGGGGTGGACTCTGGAACTATACTTGGCGCACAGGTATAGATGAACATGGCGAACCTGTCCACGGCAGTATGTACCGTTATTTATGGTCAAATGGCCCTAAAGAAGCGCTAGAATTTGCCGATTATACTTTTGATGAACACTTCAAAAAACCAATCGCGTCTTATCCGCCACGCGCAGTGTTGTGGGATTATATTCAAGGTCGTGCAGAAAAAGCACAGGTGAAAGACTTAGTCCGCTTTAATACCGCCGTTCAGCATATTCATTATGATGATGCGACGCAAAAATTTACGGTTGATGTCGAAGATTACGCACAGCAACGTCATTATTCAGAACAGTTTGATTATGTTGTGGTGGCCTCTGGGCACTTTTCTACCCCGCGTGTCCCTGTTTATGAAGGCTTTGATCAATTCCATGGTCGTATTTTACACGCGCATGATTTCCGTGATGCACTGGAATTTAAAGGTAAATCAGTGCTGTTGGTGGGCAGCAGCTACTCTGCCGAAGACATTGGTTCGCAATGTTATAAATACGGCGCCAAACAAATTTACAGTTGCTATCGCAGTAAAGCCATGGGCTTTAAGTGGCCCAAAAACTGGTCTGAAAAACCACAATTACTGCGTGTAGATGAAAATACTGCTTATTTTGGTGATGGAACATCGGCCAAAATTGATGCCATTATTTTATGTACGGGCTATTTACACCACTTCCCGTTTATTGAAGATGGCTTGCGCCTCAGAACGCATAACTGCCTTTATCCACTAGGTTTATATCAAGGTGTGGTTTGGGAAAAGAATCCTCGTTTGTTCTATTTAGGCATGCAAGATCAATGGTACACCTTCAATATGTTCGATGCGCAGGCATGGTTTGTCCGTGATGTGATTTTAGGCAAAATTGCATTGCCAAGTACAGATGAAATGCAAAGCCATACCCAAACCTTGCATGAAAAAGAACAACGCTTAATGAGCGATGAACAATCTGCACGTTTCCAAGGGGATTACATCAAACGCCTGATTGCGCAGACCGACTATCCATCTTTCAATATTGATGCAGTACACGATATTTTCATGCAATGGAAAAAGCATAAAAAAGAAAATATTATGGGCTTTAGAGATAAAGTTTATCGCTCAGTGATGACAGGAAAAATGGCTAAACCGCATCACACACCATGGCTTTATGCACTAGATGATTCTTTGGAAAGTTATCTAGAAGATGAAGCTCAACGTGAGGCAATGTAAGGCGTAATCTAAAAGATCAAAGTAACGAAAAAACAGCTACAAGCCTCAAAAGTTTTGCTGATGAGGCTTGTGGTTTAAAGATTTATTTCAACTTAGCGTTATTTTAGAAATAGCGCTGATTATAAGTCTGACTTAGCACGTTTTAAGGCTTGTTGCCAACGCGCTAAATGTTCTGCACGCTCTGCTTCATTCATTTGGGGTTCAAATACCCGATCTAACTGCCAAGATGCTGAAATTTCAGATAAGTCAGAAAATACACCCGCCTTTAAACCTGCCATAGCTGCTGCTCCCCAAGCGGTTGATTCCAACATTTTAGGACGTAACACAGGCACATTTAAAATATCGGCTTGGAATTGCATCAACATATCATTTTGACTAGCACCACCATCGACTCGAAGCTCTTTCAGTGGATGATCTAAATCGGATTGCATCGCAGTGAGTACATCCGACACCTGAAATGCAATGGATTCCAAGGCAGCACGGGCAATATGTGCCTTGTTGGTGCCACGTGACATTCCACATAAAAGCGCTCGCGCTTCACTGTCCCAATGTGGCGCACCAAGCCCTGTAAATGCAGGAACTAGCACTACACCATCGCTAGAAGTTACACTATTGGCAAGTTGTTCCACATCGCTGCTTTTTTGGATAATACCCAAACCATCGCGCAGCCATTGCACTACAGCACCTGCCATAAAAACACTGCCTTCAAGGGCAAAATGGGTTTGATTTTGACATTGCCACGCCAAAGTAGTGAGTAACTTATTTTGGCTAAATTGCACCTGATTGCCTGTATTAAACAACATAAAACAGCCTGTGCCGTAGGTATTTTTTGCTGTACCAACTTCAAAGCACGATTGCCCAAACAACGCCGCCTGCTGATCGCCTAAAATACCTGTAATTGGGATATTCGCGCCCAATAAACCCGTTGCGGTATCTGCAATATAGCTGTCGGATGCAATAATTTTGGGTAAGACCGATGCGGGAATTTGAAATAATTCCAGTAATTCTTCATCCCAAGTTTGGCGATGTAAATTCATCAACATCGTTCTTGAAGCATTACTCGCTTCAATGACATGCTCTGCGCCTTGGGTCAAATTCCAAATTAACCAACTGTCGATGGTGCCAAAAGCCACGTGCCCCTGTTGTGCCAATGCTTTTAACCCATCGACATGCTCAAGCAACCACACCAGTTTGCCTGCACTAAAATACGGATCGATACGCAGACCTGTTTTTTCCTGAATCAATTGCATCTGGTTATTTTGAATCAACTGATGACACCAATCAGCCGCACGACGATCTTGCCAAATTATGGCAGGTGCCAGTGGTTTGCCTGTGCGTTTATCCCACACCACTGTGGTTTCACGTTGATTGGTCACGCCAATCGCGTGAATGTCTTTAGCCAAAACACCTGCAGTCGCCAGAGCCTGTTGCACCACAGCAATTTGATTTGACCAGATTTCTTGAGCATCTTGCTCCACCCAACCTGAATATGGGGTCTGGATATGGGTTTCTCGTTGTGCCGTTGCCTGAACTTGTCCGTGTTCATTAAAGATGATGGCACGACTAGAAGTTGTGCCTTGGTCGAGTGCTAGTAAATAACTCATATTTTTTATTGTGTTTGACTTGAAAAATAAAATATTAGCGCAATTATGTAACTAAGCGCATCGAAATGTGTAATTGTGCAGAAAATACATCGTAATTTTTGCCAGCTATGCTATGATTGCGCTGTGATATGGGGGTGTTATTGGCTTCGACGCTGATGATGAAGCTCATAGATGCATGCCGAGAGCGCATTTTCTCTCGTAAATCAAATTTGCATTAAAATAGTCGCAAACGACGAATCTTACGCTCTAGCTGCCTAAGGGCCGCTTGTCCGCTTCACTGAATACTTGTGGTCAGTGAACCCGACTGAAGCGCACGCACACAAGTCCGTATAGAGTTGAGCCTCGGGACTTTATACCAAACTTAGAGGATCGCACTTTGAACCCTGTTCGTCGGGTCTTAGAGTGTTAAAACAATAGACGATATCTAAGCATGTAGTATTCTCGAGTGTAGTGTTGGCGGACGCGGGTTCAACTCCCGCCACCTCCACCAAATTCTTAAATTCATATGAAGTTACATAACTAAATATGACTAAAAAAGCCTTAAACATCAGTGTTTAAGGCTTTTTCTATGGGTTTTGCGTCCAATGCTATCCAGAACAAATTGACCCAAATTTGAATAAATTGGGTCAAAATTGCGTCAATTTGACCCACAACTTTTAGATCTATAATGACCTGAAGCGAAGTACATCTCTCAAACAACCCTTGTCATAAATTTGTAATGTTTGTTGCTTATAAATTCTTAGAAATTTCAACTTTATATTTTAAGGTTCAGGAATGTCAGCAAACATCAGCTTAAAGTATCTAAATTCATTGATCAGTGATGCTCAGACTAAAGGCAATAAAATTGAGAAAATATTATTGGGCTATAAGGCTTATTATTTTTTCATGTCAGATAGTGATTTCCATAAGGCAGTGACTAGCTCTGCACTCTCGCCAAGCAAACGTAAATATAAAGACCATAAAATTAAAGTGACCCAAGACGACTATCAAATTGAGGTAAAACTTCACGAAAAATGATCAGGATTGCTCACTTTTGCACAATACAGGTTCAAATCCACTTTTAGGATTTAAGCCTTTTTATTGGACGGTTTATTCATCTCCAAACATTTTTCGCTTTCATCCCCCAAACCGAATAACTCTCCCGCACAATAACAAAATAGATTATATTCTCCTTAATTGATAAAAAATTATGCGGAGTACACATGCAGGTATTTCCCTTAGGCAAGCGAACGATTTCCGTGATTGTGGTCATTGTAGCTTTGGTTTTATTGTTAATTTACGTAGTCTTACGCACAGGCCCATTTGCCCCTGTCAACGTCACCCTCACGCAAGCCAAATACCAATCCATTCAACCTAGCCTGTTTGGCATAGCTACCGTTGAAGCGCGTTATAACTATAAAATTGGCCCAACTGCAGCAGGTCGCTTAAAAAACTTAAAAGTAGATATTGGCGATAACGTACAAGCAGAACAACTGTTAGGCGAAATGGATCCTGTCGATTTGGAAGATCGTTTATTGGCTCAACGTGCGATAATCCAAAAAATTACCGCTCAGCAACAAGACACTCAAATCCGTCAAAATTTTGCGCAGCAACAAGTCAAGCGTTATCAACAACTGGCCAAAATCAATGCCACCAGCCAAGAATCTTTAGCCATTAAACAACAAGAGCTCGATTTGGCAACGGCGGCACTCAGCGCGATGCAACAAGAACTCAATAAAGCACGTGCAGACCTGAATACCTTACAAGCACAGCGTGATAATTTAAATTTAGTGGCCACAGCTGCAGGTGTCGTCACTGCACGTTATGCAGAACCGGGTTCAACGGTGGTAGCAGGTCAAACCGTACTAGAAATTGTCGATCCTAACTCCATTTGGATGAATGCCCGTTTCGATCAATCCAGTGCGATTGGTTTAGCTGCTGACTTACCAGCTCAAATTCATTTACGTTCACGGCAAAATAATGCTTTGGCAGGTCATGTGTTATGGGTAGAACCTCGTGCCGATGCCATTACCGAAGAAATTTTAGCTAAAGTGGTTTTTAATCAACCTCCAACGCCTCTTCCGCCTTTGGGTGAGTTAGCAGAAGTCACCATCAGCCTCGCACCATTGGCACGCAGCTTAACCATTCCCAATGCGGCAGTTCACCGTATCAATAACCAAGTAGGCGTGTGGAAAGTTGTGGCCGAAAAGCCGCAATTTGTTGAAGTTCAATTAGGACGTTCAAATTTAGCGGGCGATGTGCAAGTGCTCGCAGGCTTATCCGAAAATGATCAAGTGGTGCTGTATAGTGAAAAACCCCTACATGCCAAAAACCGTTTACGGGTTGTCAAGCAACTTGCAGGAGCAGCTAAATGATTAGTCTGGCAGGTCGTGATATTTTCCATTCATGGGGTAAATTTGTATTTACTGGCTTTGGACTCGGCTTGCTGATTGGTGTGACCTTAATTATGGCTGGCGTGTATCGCGGCATGGTAGATGATGCCAAAGCCCTGCTGAATAACAGTGGTGCTGACCTATGGGTAGTGCAGCAAGATACACTTGGCCCTTATGCAGAACCTTCAAGTGTGCGTGATGATTTATATCGCAGCGTGATGAATATGCCCGGGGTGGCGCATGCTTCAAATATTACTTATTTAACCATGCAAGTGCATCATCAAGATAAAGATATTCGCTCGATGGTGGTCGGGATTCAAACAGGTGAACATGCGTGGAATAACTTGGGGTGGCCGCCACATTTATTGGCAGGACGTCAATTGACCCGCGGGCACTATGAAGCCGTAGCCGACATGAGTACGGGATTAAAGTTGGGTGATCGTATTAAAATCCGTCGTAACACCTTTACCGTGGTGGGTTTAACCCGACGCATGGTGTCTTCGGGTGGTGACCCGATGATTTTTATTCCGCTGAAAGATGCACAACAGGCGCAATTCCAAAAGGACAATGCTGCCATTTTACAAGACCGTAGACGAATTGCAGTAAACCCAATTTATAACCGCCCTGCTTATCCTGACTTGCTTGAAAGCGTACTCAATGCACAAAGTAGCAACCGTTATGTGAATGCTATTTTAGTCCGTTTAAATGCAGGTGCTTCAGCTGAAGAAACAGCAGCACATATTCAGCGTTGGCAACAACTAACAGTCTATACCCGCCCGCAGATGGAACACATTTTAATCAGCAAAATGATTGCCACATCCGCCAAACAAATTGCCATGTTTTTGGTGATTTTGGCCTTGGTCAGCGCCGCGATTGTGGCATTTATTATTTATACCCTGACTATGGACAAAATTCGTGAAATTGCGGTCTTAAAATTAATTGGCACACGCAATCGCACAATCGCTTGGATGATCTTGCAACAAGCACTCGCGCTTGGATTAATTGGGTTTGCTGTTGGTAAAATCAGTTCAACCTTTGCCGCACCATATTTCCCGAAATATGTCTTATTGGTTCCGCAAGATTCTATTTTTGGATTTATTGCGGTGATGCTGATTTGCATGTTAGCCAGTTTGGTTGCAATTCGGATGGCACTGCGCATTGACCCTGCCGAAGCAATTGGGGGATAACATGACACACGGCATTTTAATTGAAGGTTTAAAAAAGCGTTTTGGACAAGGTGACAATGCCTTTTATGCCTTAAAAGATGTCAAAATGCAGGTTGCACCCGGTGAAGTGGTTGGGCTGATTGGCCCCTCAGGTTCGGGTAAAAGCACCTTGCTCAAATGTTTAGGTGCCGTGATTGATCCTACCGAAGGACGCATGACTTTGGGCGATGAGGTGATTTTTGATCAACGTTGGTTAGTCAAAGACTTAAGTGCCTTACGCCGCGATAAAATTGGTTTTATGTTCCAAACCCCGTACTTAATTCCTTTTTTAAATGTTTTGGATAATGTAGCGCTGCTGCCGATGTTAGCAGGCGTAGCCAATGACATTGCCCGCGCCCGCGCATTGGAAATTTTAACGGCGCTCGATGTGCAGCATCGGGTACATGCCATGCCTGGGCAATTGTCTGGTGGTGAACAACAGCGTGTCGCCATTGCACGTGGCTTGATTAATCAACCGCCTGTGATTTTAGCCGATGAACCCACTGCACCATTGGATAGTGTACGTGCGATGACCGTGATTCGCTTATTACACGAAATGGCAGAAAAATTTCAAACTGCAATTATTGTAGTCACACATGACGATAAAATCATCCCTACCTTTAAACGCTTGTACCACATTCGAGATGGTGTGACTTATGAAGAACAAGGAGAAGGACGTCCTTTTAAGTAGGCTCTAAAGTTTTCAGCGCTGGAAACTGATGTTTTAGCTCAATATCAAAAGCAATAAAATATCTGCATTTCAAGTTACATGCGACACAATGCTAAAAAACGGTTGATGTGGTATTCTGATAGCATCAGAAATGCAAAAATATAATACTTACTAGCTTCATACTGTTCTTGGAATTTAATCAAAATACGCATATATTGATTAAATAGAGCAATTTATTCTTAATCCAAGAATTGACGCGCTAACCATGAAACTTAATCACCTAGAGGTTTTAGATATGTCAACTAGAAACCGAACCAATGAAAGTGAAATCGCTACAGCTGCAGCTGACGTTTTGCGTGAACGCTTCATTGCAGTAGCTCACAGTGATCGAGTACTTTATGTGGAAAATGATGCCTTAGTCAGCAAAACCCCGAATGGCAAACCAGTTTTAATCAAACAGTTATCTGGTCGGAACCCTGATCTAGCCCGCCAGTTTAATGGTCGCAGAACCTTTAAAATTAGAAAACGTAACATAGAGGCTACTGCAGAATAATTTATGTTGCCAAAAACACCTCGAATCAGAATGTTTGCGGGTCCAAATGGATCGGGCAAAAGTACGATGATTAATGGTTTAGATAGCCGTTTATCTAAATTGTTTTTGAATGCTGACAACCTTGAGCGCGATCTTAAAGCCACACCCATTCTTGATCTAAGTCAATTTGATATACGCATTAATGCAAACATATTGGTTGATTATCTTACTCAAGCAAGTCGACCACTAAAAAATGCAGATGGTACTCTAAGCAAAAGTCCTCTCCTCTCAGTAGATCCTGTGATTGATGGAAGCTTAATCGACTTAAGCGGGAACACGATTGATTCCTACCTCGCAGCCCGAATTCTTGATGTCATCCGTAAAGAGTTACTTACGCTTAAGGTTGGATTTACATTTGAAACCGTAATGTCTCATGAGAGTAAAATCGAGTTTTTGCGAGATGCTAAAACGCAAGGCTATCGTACCTATTTATACTTTGTGACGACTGAGGACCCTGATATTAATGTGGACCGAGTTAAACAACGTGTGAAAAATGGTGGTCATCCAGTCGAAGAAATTAAAATCCGTGAACGCTATTTCCGCACTATGCACATGTTGATTGATGCGATTGAAGTATCTGACCGAGCGTATTTATTTGATAACTCAAGTAATGCGACCAAGAATATGGCTTCTTATATCTGTGAAGTGACTAACGGAGATACATTGATCATTAATCCAGATTTTAAAGGAGAGTTTCCGATCTGGTTTGAAAAATATGTACTTGTTCATTTGGTTGATGAAGAATAAAAAAACCGCGCTTGAATCATTCAAACGCGGTTTTTTAAATATTCACAGGTCAGTAAACTGAACCCATCGGCATCTTACTCAGCCAACATTTTACTCAGTATTCATAGCCATTGTTGATTGACCATTGCTGCAATTTGCCATAATAGATTTCATCACTGAACAGCAGGTCTGCTTTAGAGGCAGCATTACTTTCTTCGGTTGGGCAGAAACCATCATCACAATCGGCATCGACAACCCAGCAACCACGCACAAATAATACTTTATTGCCTTCTTGCTCCAGTTGTTTCTGAACGCGATCAATCGCTTCATGTAAGTCATCTGCGCCTAAATATGCGGTCAAATACGCATAAGAGCCTGTTTCATCGGATGCTTTACGGAACTCTACACCCACACAAAATAAATGTTTTTTCATTCTTGGCTCCTTGTCATCTTATACAACTAAGCTAATCTTTAATTTGGTCTAGGTCTAGTGCTTTTTCTTACACTTAACAATACGTTACCTATTCACAATACTGCAGTTCAAAGTAAAAACATAGTATCCAAATATTAGACTTAAGCCATAATCGCTGTATAAATGAGGTAGAACGCAACACCAATAACTGTCGTAGCAAATACCTTTTGTACAGTATTGCTATTCATGCGATGTACCAAAGTACGTCCAAGTAACATCCCGACAATACACGCCAGAACAAAGGTGATGGTGACTGCCATTGGGTACTGAAAGCCATCTAAAACGTGTGCTGAAATACTCACGCCACCAATCAGGAAAATAATCATCAAAGAGGTTGCGACGATACTGCGCATATCCAAATCGGTAAATTTACGCAATAACGGCACAATAATAAAACCACCGCCCACACCCAACAAACCCGTCAGCAAGCCTGCAATTACACCAACACCACCAAGCAAAGACGCCGTTTTAACATTCCAAATTAAGCGTCCTGTGTTTTGGTTTACCTTACACGGTGGATTAGTTTGGTCGTTGACCTTATTAAAGAAAATACGATACGCCACAATAAACATGACCAGACTGAACGCCAGTGTTAACCACATGGGCGGCACAATACCTGCCAAATGCACCCCATAACGTGCAGATGGAATACTGATTAGGGCAATCCACAATGCAGCACGATAACGTACAATACGTTTGAACAAGCCTTCAACTGTGCCAACCAAAGCCGCCAAAGTGACTGCCAATAAACCGACAGGTGCAGCCTGCGCCACAGTCCAGCCCTGACTTGCCATAAGTGCAGGAACGGCAAGAATACCGCCCCCTGCCCCAGTTAAACCCAGCAAAGTACCAATCGCCAAGCCTTCTAGGATTAACATCCACATGCGTATTTCCCCCTATTCCATCACTATGTTGTGCTGTGCAAACATCACTTGCCACAAACTTTGTTGGCAGGCAAAGCCACATCAATATGTTTTGGATAAGGCAGGTTTAAATTCTGCATGAGGGTAATAAATTCCGCTTTGGTGCGCCCTTGTCCTAAACGCGAGTTATTGCGTTTTTCCTGCCCAACGGTAGAAGACACACGCCCTTTGTAGTCATGCCCTGGGTACACCAAAGTGTCATCAGGTAAGCTAAAAATTTGTAGATGAATGCTGTCATATAAAGTCGCTGGGTTGCCTTCCTGAAAGTCAGTACGACCACAACCATCAATTAACAACGCATCGCCAGTGAATACCATGCCATTGACCACATAGCTGGTACAGGCGTTGGTATGACCCGGGGTATAACGTGCTTCAATCAATAATTCACCCGCACGAATGGCGCTGCCATCGGTAATGAAAATATCGCCACACACCACACCTGAATTACGATGTAATACAGTTTTACAACCAAAACGTGTTCTGAGTTCGTTGGCAGCAGTAATATGGTCAGCGTGTACGTGCGTATCTAAGCTATACACCAATTGCAAATCATGCTGTTCTAGAAAAGCAGCATATTGCTCAACCTCTGAAATTACAGGGTCAATCAGCACCGCTTCACGGGTTTGTTCAGATGCCAATAAGTAAGTATAGGTCGAGCTGTCAGCTTCAAAAAATTGATGAAAGATCATGAGATAGATACTGAGTTTTATATTTTGTTATTCTTAATTTTGCAAATATAGTGCCAACTTAATCTCTTTTAAATATATTAATAAAATACAATATATTAAGAGATATTGTTTAATTTAGATCATCCTCCATGTTTCACATCTGTTGCATTTTATGTTTCAATTGAATCACCAATGAAACAAAAGATGAAACATTATGAATGGGATACATGACTTTGAACAACAAGCCAGTCTTGAAAGCTTTTTGTTTCATTTACAACAACTTTGTCCAGACAGTTTGCTCTATGTTTATGACGACATTGCTCAAACATGGATTTATGAATATGCACAAGATGCTTCTGTTTCTGCAGCTACGGGTAAAACATTAAAAAATCAATTATTGAAATTAAAACTACAATCACAATCAGCATCACAACCACAGACAGGTCTGCTGCAACTCCCGAATAGTGCTAAGGCATGGCACTACCACAGCTTAAATATTCGTGTCCATACAGCCGATTTCACAGGATGTTTATTCTTTCTGCAGCCTAGCGTTGCAACAGTGTCATCACAAACACTCACCCCATCTGCCCAAGCACAAAATAGTTTGGCGGAGTTTTTCCATAGTGATTCGCCACAAATGCAGCATATGTATTCCATTATTGAACGGGTAGCGATTACTGAGTTTCCTGTTTTGGTGCGTGGTGAATCTGGTAGTGGTAAAGAGTTGGTGGCGCAAGCAGTACATGCACGCAGCCAACGGCATGCACAAGTCTTTATTGCGATTAACTGCGCGGCTTTAAATGCCAATATTTTAGAAAGTGAATTGTTTGGGCATGTGAAAGGTGCATTTACAGGGGCAATTCGTGAGCATAAAGGTGTGTTTGAACGTGCTGCAGGTGGTACTTTATTTTTAGATGAAATTGCAGAAATTCCACTGGAACTGCAAGCCAAATTATTGCGAGTATTAGAAACGGGCGAATTCACCCCTTTGGGCGGTGAAAAAGCGATTAAATCGAATGTCAGAATTATTACCGCAACCCATCGCGCTTTACGTGAAGAAGCGCGTTTAGGCAGATTTCGCCAAGATTTACTTTATCGTTTACGGGTGATTCCAATTTTTGTGCCACCACTACGTGAACGTAAACAAGATATCCCTAAAATTGCAGCATTTATTTTGCAACAACAAGCCCAGTTTCAGGTCACGCCACATTTGACCGAGCAAGCACTGAAGGTATTAATCAATTACGACTGGCCGGGCAACGTGCGTGAATTAAAGAATACCTTGCTGTATGCATTGACCATGTCAGCAGGTAAAACGGAAATTGATCAACACGATTTACCCGATGAAATTGTGCATGCTAGTTTGAAACTCGCCACAGCTACCCCAACGCCACAACCTATTGAGCTGCCCATCAAAACCAACAATAAAGTAGATAAAGACACACTGCAGGATTTACTGGAAAAATATCAGGGGCAAACTGAATTGGTGGCACAAGCCTTGGGCATTAGCCGAACCACCTTATGGCGTTATCGAAAAAAATATCATTTATGAGGCGGAAGTTTGCTGAATAAAGGACGCTTTGCTTTGATCTGCATATTCATAAATGGTGTCTAAATCTTTTTGAATGGCAGCTGCGACTCGGCTAGGCATCAACTGATTCAGTTTGACAAAGACTTTTTCAGGATAACCGACCTGATAGGATTGACGGTCTGTTTGTAAAAATTGATACAGTTCTTGTGCCACAAATTCAGGTGAATCCACTTTTGTACCCATTTTGATATTCATTTCAATCACATCGGGATTATTCATACTGGTATTGGTCGCGCGTGGGGAGAAATATCTAAAACGAATGGCAGTCTGACAATACTCTCGCGCCAACGCTTCAGTTGCACCACGCAAGGCAAACTTACTGGCGCAATAACTCACATAGCCAGGATAGCCGATGCTGCCAAAAGTCGAGCCAATATTGATGATCTGACTCGGCTGACTGTCCGACATATATGGAATCACATCCTGAATCAGTTGCAGCGGATAAGCCACATTGACCAACATCATTTGCTCAATGGTATCCTGTGATTGCTGCGCAAACAGACGAAAATCATTCATGCCTGCATTGTTAATATAACCCCAGTTACGGATAAGCCAAAGATTTAATCACATGAATTTTAGGCTTATTCTTTTGGCAAAGTTGATACGCACATAGTGAAGAAAATACGCCTGCTAAAAAACCAGCAATCGAACGATGTTTA
>NZ_VPEA01000029.1:0-6278 GCF_013417365.1 Acinetobacter sp. YH12252 | reverse complement strand
GCTGTGGCTCACGCTCCAGTAGTCCGGAAGGTAGAGCAGGACTTGGAATAAGAGAATGGCAGTGTGTGGAGTGTGGTACGCTCCATGATCGGGATGTAAATTCCGCACTGAATATTCTTGCGCTCGGGCATGAGCGTCTAGCAGTAGGAATCTCCGTCCTTTAGGTCGGGGAGGATGTCAAATTGAAAGATTCGTCAATTGAGTCATATCAGCCAAAGATCAAAATTCGCTAATCTTAGCTTGATGAAAAGTACAGTGCTACAAAATTGAAGGTTTGAATCAATTTTGACCAGAAAAACAAAAAATGGAAGGAACTATAAAATGAAACAATGGACGCAAGCTTTATTATTCGGTGCAGGCTTGTCTTTAGCCGCCAGTGCAGTGCAGGCTAAGCAAGTGGTCTGTGTATTCGACTTGGTCGGTAAAAACGGTGATGTCTATAACTTAATGCAAGACTATCAATTGGCGGCCAAAAACTGGGGCGCAGAAATTGAGTTACGCGTAGGTCAAAACGAAGGCGTGATTGCAGAAGATTTTAAAGCAGGAAAATGTGATGGTATTAGTGTGACGGGCATGCGTGGTCGTCAATTTAACCATTTTACAGGCTCATTAGATGCAATTGGTGCGATTCCAGATTTAAAACTGGCAGTTAAAGTCATGCAAGGTTTGGCGAGTCCTGCTTTTGCCAAATATATGCGCAATGGTCAGTATGAAGTCGCAGGTGTCATTCCTGTGGGTGATGCCTTTTTGATGGTGAATGACCGCAGTATTAATAGTGTCGCCAAAGCCGCGGGGAAAAAAATTGCTGTTTTAGATTATGACCAAGCGCAAAAAATTATGGTACAGCAAATTGGTGCGCAAGCAGTAAGTGCCGATGTCACCAATTTTGGCAGTAAATTTAACAATGGTCAGGTCGATATTATTGGTGCGCCTGCTGCAGTATTCCGTCCTTTGGAACTACATAAAGGCTTAGGCACTAAAGGCGCGATTGTGAATTATCCAATTTTACAGGTCACGGGCAATATCATTATCCGCCCAGATAAATTCCCTGCAGGTTTTGGGCAAAAATCACGTGAATGGGTGAAAGGGCAGTTACCACGTGCCTTTGGTATTTTAGGCAAAATGAAAGCCGATATTCCTGCAAAATATTGGATGCAAGTGCCTGCAGCAGATCAACCGGGTTATCAAAAAATGATGCGTGAATCGCGGATTGATTTAACTAAACGTGGTGTTTATGACAAACGCATGATGAAATTATTGTGGCAATTCCGCTGTAAAGAAGCGCCAACCAATTTTGAATGTGGCTTGCAGGACGAAAATTACAAATAATTGGAGAATCTTGAGGTAATTACTCAGAATTCACTTTAATTCTGCATCACCGTCCCAATATTGAGTATGCTATACTTGATAAGTGGTCTTTTTGCAGAAAAGACATCTGAATTGTACCTGAGGAAAATCCATCATGAATGCCCAAGCACTTGAGCTCACCGACAACGCTGCTAAAAAAGTTCGCCAATTGCGTGACAGTGAAGGTAATCAAGACTTAATGCTACGTGTATATGTGACAGGTGGCGGTTGTTCAGGATTTTCTTATGGCTTTAACTTTGCGGAAAGCCAAAATGAAGATGATGCAGAATTTGTGAATGGCGATGTAAAAATGCTGGTCGATTCACTCAGCTATCAATATTTAGTTGGCTCGGTAGTGGACTATATTGAAGGCTTGGAAGGTTCGCGTTTTGTGGTACAAAACCCGAATGCAACCACGACTTGTGGTTGTGGTTCTTCATTCTCAATCTAAGTATGATTTAAATATTTTTGAGTATCAGCATCTGAAAAAGTAGATTGATGCACTCAAAATGATCAAAGCCTTTCCTATATAGAAGAGGAAAGGCTTTTTTGTTGCTACTGATCTGGTTTAAAAGTGCATCCTTAAACCAAAGTCATGGTACCTAAAATACGATCACCTTTAGCTCCTGTGACCGCGGGTAAATTGCCACTTAATTGCTGACAAAAACGCATTGCCAACCAAGCAAAGGCGGTGGCTTCGACCCATGTCGGGTTTAATCCTAAATCGGCTGTGCTTTGTACTGTCCATTGATGCTTACGCAAACGCCAACGCAATTGTTCTAGCAAATAAGAATTATAGGCACCACCGCCACACACATAGACTTCGCCTGTATCCATGCCTGAACGATAAATGGCTTTTTTAATCGCGCGGGTGGTGAGCTTTAATAAAGTTGCCTGAATATTTTCAGGATTATCTTCTAGCTCGTCATATTCCACATCATTACGCCAATCGGCAACCTGTTCATCTAACCATTCCAAGTTAAAGTCTTCGCGCCCTGTACTTTTGGGTGGTTCTTTAGAGAAAAAAGCATGGGCTTGTAAACGATCTAACAAGCTGCGAATCGGATGTCCATACGCAGCCCAATTGCCATTTTCATCATAAGGTTGTCCTGTGTAACGCTCACACCAAGCATCCATTAAAATATTGGCAGGCCCTGTATCAAAACCCGATACTGCTTCGGGCTGTCCTGCAGGTAACAAACTGACATTGGCAATGCCGCCTAAATTTAAAATTACCCGATGAATACTCGGATGTTGGAATAAGTTTTGATGGAAAGCGGGCACTAACGGTGCGCCTTGTCCGCCTGCAGCCATGTCACGACGACGAAAATCTGAAATTACAGGAATTTGGGTGATTTCGGTGATGATGTTCGGATCACCAATTTGTAAAGTAAAAGCATGTTCAGGACGATGACGAATGGTCTGGCCATGCGAACCAATCGCTTTAATTTGAGATTTATCCAGTTTATTTTTTTCAATCAGGCTGTTAATACCATGTCCAATCATGGTGGCTAAAGCCACATCTGCTTTGCCCATGCGGTCAATTTCATTGTCACCTGGCAAAGTCAGTGCCATGAGTTCGTCACGTAAATCGGGATCAAACGGCAAAGTCAGGGTCGCGTGGAGTTGCAGTGGATCAAAAGAAGCAGCAACAAGATCGACACCATCCATACTTGTGCCCGTCATTACCCCAATATAGATCGCTGTCATGGTTATTCTATAGCCTGCAATATGCTGAAAAAGTGTTAGTATATCGCACAAATTGAATAACTGATGTGTTTGGATTTCGTGATGTCAAATTTCCTGCCGGCTGAAGAACAACTTGCTCTCATTCAACGAGGCACGCATGAAATTATTTCTGAAGAAGATCTTCTAAAGAAATTAAAAGAGAATCGTCCTTTAAAAATTAAGGCGGGGTTTGACCCGACTGCACCTGATTTACACTTGGGGCATACGGTATTAATCAATAAATTAAAAGTATTCCAAGACTTAGGTCACGAAGTATTTTTCTTGATTGGCGATTACACTGCCATGATTGGTGACCCAACAGGTAAAAGTGCTACACGTCCGCCGTTGTCACGTGAAAAAGTCTTGGAAAATGCCAAAACGTATCAGGAACAAGTTTTTAAAATTCTTGATCCAAATAAAACCAAAGTGGTGTTTAACTCTGAATGGTTTGCAACAAAAACTGCAGCAGACTTAATTCAGTTGGCATCGCAGCAAACCGTAGCGCGTATGTTGGAACGTGATGACTTCACCAAGCGTTATAACAACCAGCAACCGATTGCGATTCACGAATTTTTGTATCCGTTGGTACAAGGTTATGACTCGGTGGCATTACAAGCCGATGTAGAATTGGGCGGTACAGACCAGACCTTTAACTTGTTGATGGGACGTACCTTGCAAGGTCGTTATGATCAGGAAGCACAAGTTTGTATTACTGTGCCAATTCTTGAAGGTTTAGATGGCGTGAATAAAATGTCTAAATCTTTAGGCAACTATATTGGCGTATTTGATGCACCGGGTGCGATGTATCAAAAAGTCTTGTCGATGCCTGATAGTCTGATTGAGCGCTATTTTGAATTACTCAGCTTCAAGTCGATGGATGAAATTGAAGTGTTGCTCAAAGAAATGGCAGAAGGTCGTAATCCTCAAGAAATCAAAAAGATTTTGGCACTCGAATTGGTTGAGCGTTTCCACGGCAGCGAAGCTGCAGCCAATGCCCATAAAGGTGCAGGTAATATCATTACCGAAGGTGAATTACCTGAAGGTACGCCAGAAGTGACGATTTCACGTGCTGAATTTGGTGGTGAATTATTTATTGCTTCTATTGTACGTGCTGCAGGTTTAACCAAAAATGCCGCACAAGCCAAAGATGCTGTTGCACGTGGCGCAGTAAAAGTGGATTGGAATGTGGTCGACGCAGGTTTCTCGGTCAAAGAAAACGCAACATATATTATTCAGGCGGGTAAAAAAGCCATTGCCAAAGTCACATTTACGGACTAGATCCATTCTAAGTGATTGAAATAAAAGCAGGCTTCGGTCTGCTTTTATTTTCTGTTTGGTATATTAATTATATGAATAAGTAAATTCAAAAAAAACCTTATAAAAACAACACTTAAATTTTGCCAAGCAGCTTGCATTTTTGCTCAGTTATGTATAAGATTTACCCATCTAGACACAGTGTACAAAACAGATCTAGAGGGTACTTATAACTATAGCTCCACAATTTACAAGTCCCTTCCCCAAGGGACTCTTTTTTTTCGTATAACTATAATAACGATATATGGATCGCATATAGATTCAACTCCGAGGGAGAGATTTTGGGAGAGATCTCTTTCTTTTTTTTGCCTCTAGTTTTGTTGTATTTTATATCTAAAGGTAAAATGTAAGATTACTTCTCTTTGTTTTATAAAAATATTCTTAAAACTTTAAGACCTAATTCAAATTTCAAAGCTACTTATATATGGTAAAACATCTTGTAAGTAGTGCATGTGGATGGCGCGATCTAAACTTGCCGAATAGAAGAGTAGGTTTGTCAACTTGAAGTCGGTAATGCAAATGCTAAGCATCAACTTTGAATTAACGGACAAAACCACCAAGCTGACATGAAATCAATGCTAGATGTACGCCGTATGTAGGAATATTATTTTGGATAATGCAAAAGCATTTTTAACAGAGATGTAAAATTTTTTAGATGTCGCAAGACAAAAAGAATCATATACATTGGCAATCGTTGATTACAGCCTGCAAAACTTGACCGATTTGAGCCCATAAAAGTATGGATAAAAAAGCCCTCTTTACTTTGTAGATGTGAGTTTTTATTTAAATTTGATGAAAAAATAGCTAAAAAATTAAAAAACCAAGTATTTTTGTAGAAAAAAAATACATACGTGAAAAATATCCTAATTTGGGGCTTGCAAAGATTTTGAAATCCCCTAGAATGCACACATCCCGACGCGAAACAGCCTACAAACTTAGCTCACAGGGTTAAGTTGTAGAGAATTTTTTGCGTTAAAATTTCTACTGACGAGGTAGAAGTTGAGATCATTAAGAGATTATGAAGAACAACTTGTGTGGATTTTTACTGATTGATTAATCGAAAATATTTCATTGATTGATTGGTTTAAATTACTCGAAGTTTATTTGAGCGAAATTTAAGTCAGAAAATTGATGAGCCAGATTTGGAAGTTTAGATTAAAACTTCAAAATGATTTTAACTGAAGAGTTTGATCATGGCTCAGATTGAACGCTGGCGGCAGGCTTAACACATGCAAGTCGAGCGGGCGAGGTTGCTTCGGTAACTGAGCTAGCGGCGGACGGGTGAGTAATGCTTAGGAATCTGCCTATTAGTGGGGGACAACATTCCGAAAGGGATGCTAATACCGCATACGTCCTACGGGAGAAAGCAGGGGATCTTTATGACCTTGCGCTAGTAGATGAGCCTAAGTCGGATTAGCTAGTTGGTGGGGTAAAGGCCTACCAAGGCGACGATCTGTAGCGGGTCTGAGAGGATGATCCGCCACACTGGGACTGAGACACGGCCCAGACTCCTACGGGAGGCAGCAGTGGGGAATATTGGACAATGGGGGGAACCCTGATCCAGCCATGCCGCGTGTGTGAAGAAGGCCTTTTGGTTGTAAAGCACTTTAAGTGGGGAGGAGGCTTACCTGGTTAATACCTGGGCTAAGTGGACGTTACCCACAGAATAAGCACCGGCTAACTCTGTGCCAGCAGCCGCGGTAATACAGAGGGTGCGAGCGTTAATCGGATTTACTGGGCGTAAAGCGCGCGTAGGTGGTTAATTAAGTCAAATGTGAAATCCCCGAGCTTAACTTGGGAATTGCATTCGATACTGGTTAGCTAGAGTATGGGAGAGGATGGTAGAATTCCAGGTGTAGCGGTGAAATGCGTAGAGATCTGGAGGAATA
>NZ_VPEA01000028.1:0-6369 GCF_013417365.1 Acinetobacter sp. YH12252 | reverse complement strand
CGATGCCCAGCACCCACCCCATGATCTCGGGCCGGCTGGCAAACAGGAAACGCAGCTGAAACGGGAAGCTCAACACCCACTGACGCATGGGTTGTTCAGGCAGTACTTCATCAACCAGCAAGGCGGCGCTTTCGGCCATACGCCGTGCGCCACAACTAGGACAGAAGCCCCGACGTTTGCAGCTGAACGCAACCAGGTGCTCAGCGTGACACGACTCACAACGCACCCGCAGAAAGCCGTGTTCGAGACGGCCGCATTTGAGGTAGTCATCAAACTCGCGTTGCACATAGCCGGGCAGTTCCCTGCCCTGCGCCGCCAAATGGGCAGCGAACGTCTGGTAGTATTCTTCGACGATCCGATAGAGCAGGGTTTGCTCGGGCCGGTGACGCTGGTAACGACCAGTGTTCTCGTCCCGGCTGGCCATCCTGGCCGCCACTTGGGGCATGATCCGCATCCTTGCGATAGCCATAGCTAAACTCGGGTGCCTCGTCATCAGGCCCGAGGCGAATACTGCCAAAGCGTGACAACCCCAACCAGAGTGTAAAAATGACAAAGCCACTGGTCACTAATAAGTACAACCAGCCAAAGTCATCAGCGGTCGCATCCAGTGCTTTTTGCGCTAACTCTTGAACGCCATCAGGGTTACTGACTGTGGCAATTAAAAACAAACCAATAAAGAGTATTGATAGGTAAAAAACGGTTCCTACGTCTCCTAAAAGACGGTTTACCCATTGCTTAAACGTACTCATTACTTTCCTTAGAACTTACTATTTAACTAACTATTTCTTACAGGCAACCACTTGAACGACTGCTCCTTTACCCTGGTGATAGTTTCCTTCAGAGATTTCACGCTCTACTTCAGCACCTATTATAAAATCCAAACCGTTTAGTTCTTGCTGCAACCCTTCAAGCGACATAAACATATCTATTTGCGAGGCAGGAGGACCACCCACTCCATCCATGTCAATATGAGCAGCTGTATAGGCTTCTAGCATAAAGACGCCATTTTCTTTTAATGCAGCCACTGCCTGCTTATGCAATTTCAACCGTAACTCAAGAGGCACATGAGCGAAAATTGAAACGATGCCATCCCAAGCGTCTACGCCTAAATCATACTCATTTAAGTTGGCTACCACTGTGGTGATTTTTACACCCTGTTCAGCCGCCAATTTGTGTGCTTTTTCTAAGCCGACGCTAGACTGGTCAACCGCTGTAACGTCATAACCTTGCTTGGCTAAAAACACAGCATTGCGACCTTCACCTTCGGCTAAGCAAAGAACCTTACCTCCTTTAGGTAATTTAGAAAATTCGGCTTGTAATAAATAAAGGCACTCAAGATTTTTATGCTTATTTTTCTAATTGGGAAGCTGTTCTATTTACCCAAATATCGGAAGATGTTATTTTTGCCTTTAACGAATACGCAGCATTAATACGCGAAGACTTGTTTGTTGCAGATGACGAGGAATTTGAGGTTTTAGCAGTTATAAACCTCTCTCCAACTAAAGATGTTAATGGAAATTATGGTCTAATTTTTTATACCGCAATCGAAGACGAAGAGATCAATGAATATAATGCAGGTATGCTTTTTTCTGATATAGTGCTAGTTTACGATAATGGATATTTTAACACTGTTCGCTTTGAGGACATAATTGATGAAGATCAAGAAACAATATTGGATGAAGGCATTCATAATACAAGAATTGAGATTGAAGGTTATGAGTTTGAAATAAAAATTAAAACCATTTTAGATGAAATATCAAGCGATGATTTTTCAAAAAACTTGGCATTTAATAATAAAATTGAAATTGATATAGACTCTGAATCCGTTAAATTAGGCTCCACTTTAGAAGAAGTCTTAAGCGACATGAAACTAAGTTTATATCTAGGAATTTATTATATAAATCACCACAAACATTCTAATGTTCAAGTTACAAAAGATATGGTTGTTTCTTATGACATTGACACAGAAGGATACGGCTTTATAGTTATCAAATATACTGTTGATGAAAAAGATTATTTCACCTCAAAAACCTTTTTAGTTGCTAAAGATGGGGATGTAATACATGATTCACAAGTTATAATTAATATAGCCGATATGGATCTTTCTGACATAACTGATTATTCTGACATAATTGACTATGGTGTTAGCTATGCCTCATATGGTTCAATCAACAGAAATCCATTACTAATTGTGCCAATGGATTTGGATTTTTCGGGTCTAAAATTAGATTTTGAGGTACTAATTTACGATCTCTACGATTTTAATGAAATTTCAAATGAGTTTATTACCGTTTTAATAGGTGAGGATTTTGTATATGACAACACAAGTGTCGGTTTACAATGGATAACGATTAATGCAATCGACTCTAATGATGATACTTATGAATTCCAACTCTTAATTGCTGTCTACGATAACAATGATGAAAACTATGCAATACCTTATCTATCACATGAATTTGTCAATATACTAGGCGATTATAGGTTTCAAGAGGGATATGGTGTCGAAGGCATAAAATACGATGAAGAATCTCAAAAATTTCTTTATGCAGAATATATAGATATATATTATTGGGGAATTGATGAGCCTAAAACTTTTTACTTGTCCGAAACAAATTTTAAAAATGGCTTTTTTGCACTTACTCTAAATGTTTGGGGAATTGACGTAGACTTCACGGTGCCAGTATGAGAGTAAAATACTAAACATATTAAAATCTAATGTTTTGGTTAAATATTAACATATAAAAGTTGTGAAGAATTTAATAATCATCACATCTTTTTTTATGCAAATTTTTATTTGGTTTAAGATTTGTAACCAGTATTAGTAGTTTTTTATATGTAAAAACACCATTATTTTGTATGCTTGCTATATGTCCAATTTAAATGGCAATAGTTGACAAACTGTACGTTTCATCTTATAATTAATTATATAAACTATTAAAGATTATGCAATTAAAGGGAATTTATGGAAAGAAATATTAGGGATTCACAAAATTTCTTACACGATAAAAAATTAGTTAGTAGCCTTGTTGAAAATAGCAATATAAATAATACTGACATTGTATATGAAATAGGTCCGGGAAAAGGCATAATAACCGAACATTTATTAAGAGTAAGTAAAAGTGTAATTGCAATTGAATTAGACACCTCTTTGTATCAATTTTTAAAGCAAAACTTGAATAGTGAAAAACTAACACTTATCAATCAAGATTTTATGAACATAAAACTTCCTGATGGCAATTATAAAGTTTTTTCTAATATACCGTTTAATATGACGGGAGAAATCTTAACAAGATTACTAACAGCAATCAACCCGCCACAAGATATGTATATTATAATGCAGTACGAAGCAATGTTAAAATACGCAGGCACTCCATATTATAAAGACACATTAAAATCACTTATGTTCAAACCGTTATATGATATAAAACTGGCTTATGAGTTTTTGCCTTCAGATTTTAAACCAAAACCCAACGTGTCTATAGTTCTTGTGCATTTCCATAAAAAAGAATATTGTGATATAAAAAAAGCAACAATGTTAGAATATTGGGATTTTTTATCATATATGTATACTGCCCCAGGATTAAATTTTAAACAAAAAACAAAAAATATTTTTTCTTATGAACAGCAAAAACGTTTGAAAAAAATTATCAATTTAGATAGTGAACTAAATTTTTCCGATTGGACATATATTCAATGGATTAAAATGTTCGATACATATAAGCAGTTTGTATGCCAAGACAAGAAAAAACTCGTAGAAGGTTCTTATCAAAAACTTTTAAAAGAACAATCAAAATTAGAAAAAGTCCACAGAAGCAGAACTCAAAGATATTAAATAAAAGGGTACTTAATTGGAAAAAGGTTACTACTTATTTGCATATGTAGAGATAAACAAGTATGCCAATTTTTATAAAACAGATACAAAAAGGCACGACCAAAATATTTCACTTTGGGAATATGATGGTGGTAAATTGTCATTATTAAGATATTGGGAACTAGAGCGTTTATCCAGAATAAAACATCATAATAAAGCTTTTTATTCTGAAACTCAATTCAAAAATATTGTAAATGTTTTATTATCTGAATTTAATCTGCAATTATCAGATATAAAAGAGTATAGGAAGAATAAACGCCGTTTTTCTCCAAGTCCAGCCACTGTAGACCGCGAATGACGGCCTGCTTTGCCAGTGGGTGATTCTGAATCCGGCCCGTGTAGCCATCGATCCCGCCGAAAATTCACCCGTTTTTCCCGACAGCCGGGGCCAACCCAAGCCGCCGGCATAACGCATCCCTGCCGCGGCTGAATTACCGCAGCATCGTGATCGGAATCGTTTGGGACGGGTCAGGTAAACAGACCCGGCGACAGGCCAGCCGGTGGTGCCCGGCTCTCGGGCAACGGGCTGGACTCGTTGGTTTCGGCTTTTTGCTTCAGATGGTCGAGGATCTGCTTGATCACTACCGGATCTTCAATACAGGCAATCACCTTCATGGCACCGCCGCATTCGCTGCAAGTCTCGATGTCGATTTGGAATACACGCTTGAGCCGCTGTGCCCATTTCATCGACGCTCGCCGCCCAGCGGGTGTTGGCGGCTCATCCGATACCTTGACCTTTTTGCTCCCCTTGCCCCTCATGGCAGGTGTAACCAGGGCGCGGTGCTTGCTGTTGGGCGCAAACACCCCATGAAACCGGGTAAGGTTCACACGTGGCTTCGGCACCAACGCCGACAGTCTTGCGATGAAGTCCAGCGGCTCAAAGATCACATGCGTGGTGCCGTCCCGGTACGGCGTCTTAAGCTGGTAGCGCACGTTGCCATTCTTCGTGAGCGACAGCCGTTTCTCAGACACCGCCGGGCGGCTGATGTAGTGGCACAGCCGTTCGAGTTTGCTGCGCTCATGGGCCTTGGCCGCTACGCCGGCATGTAGCGAGAAACCGGCAACCTTACCGGGCATGTCACCAAACTGATCTTCCGGGTCGCAGGCGGGCAGTGTCTGCAGGGTGAACACCTTGCGCCCTGCCTGTGGCCCCACGGCGATGCGATACGTGATGGAATGCCCCAGCAGTGGAGTCATCGCATCTTCATCCACCGCATCCAAGGCCAGGTAACTGTTTTCAGCATCCCGCTCCAGTAGGCCTTGCCGCTCCAAATAGCGGCCGACCCGATGGGCGATGGTGTGCGCCAGTTGGGTGAGTTCGGCGCTGGTCGGCGCCCTGACCCAGAGGAACCGGGCTGTTCCATTGGGACGCTCAACGTACACGCCATCGAGGAACAGCATGTGAAAGTGAATGTTGAGGTTCAGTGCACTGCCGAAGCGCTGGATCAGGGTGACGGCACCGGTCTTGGCCGCTTGGTGGGTATAGCCCGCTTTCTTGACCAGATGCGTGGCGATGACGCGGTAAACGATGCCCAACACCCGGCCCATGACCTCCGGCCGGCTGGCGAACAGAAAGCGCAATTGAAAGGGAAAGCTGAGTACCCATTGGCGCATGGGCTGTACGGGCAGAACCTCATCGACCAGTAGCGCGGCGCTTTCGGCCATACGCCGTGCGCCACAACTAGGACAGAAGCCCCGACGTTTGCAGCTGAACGCAACCAGGTGCTCAGCGTGACACGACTCACAACGCACCCGCAGAAAGCCGTGTTCGAGACGGCCGCATTTGAGGTAGTCGTCAAACTCGCGTTGCACATAGCCGGGCAGTTCCCTGCCCTGCGCCGCCAAATGGGCAGCGAACGTCGGGTAGTATTCTTCGACGATCCGATAGAGCAGGGTTTGCTCGGGCCGGTGACGCTGGTAACGACCAGTGTTCTCGTCCCGGCTGGCCATCCTGGCCGCCACTTGGGGCATGATCCGCATCCTTGCGATACTGTGTTTTTATACAGTTTATCGCTCAGCTGCGAGATATTGAAGTCTCAGCTGTGATGCCAGCCAGTGCCAGACATTGCCTGTGAGTGCCAGTCACTCCCACTCTATTGTAAACAAGACATTTTTATCTTTTATATTCAATGGCTTATTTTCCTGCTAATTGGTAATACCATGAAAAATACCATGCTCAGAAAAGGCTTAACAATATTTTGAAAAATTGCCTACTGAGCGCTGCCGCACAGCTCCATAGGCCGCTTTCCTGGCTTTGCTTCCAGATGTATGCTCTTCTGCTCCTGCAGCTAATGGATCACCGCAAACAGGTTACTCGCCTGGGGATTCCCTTTCGACCCGAGCATCCGTATGAGACTCATGCTCGATTATTATTATTATAGAAGCCCCCATGAATAAATCGCTCATCATTTTCGGCATCGTCAACATAACCTCGGACAGTTTCTCCGATGGAGGCCGGTATCTGGCGCCAGACGCAGCCATTGCGCAGGCGCGTAAGC
>NZ_VPEA01000027.1:0-7132 GCF_013417365.1 Acinetobacter sp. YH12252 | reverse complement strand
GTGCTAGATGCCAGTTGGACAACACTAAGAACCATGCTCAAGTATAAATGCGAGAACGCAGGGGTATGTTATGAAGAAGTCAATGAAGCCTATACCACCCAAACTTGTTCGTGCTGTGGCTCACGCTATAGTAGTCCGAAAGGTAGAGCAGGACTTGGAATAAGAGAGTGGCAGTGTGTGGAGTGCGGTACGCTCCATGATCGGGATGTAAATTCCGCACTGAATATTCTTGCGCTCGGACATGAGCGTCTAGCAGTAGGAATCTCCGTCCTTTAGGTCGGGGAGGATGTCAACTAAAATTTGTCTAAAGCTAGGCGCGAATCACTGCCCCACTCTCTGCATCTAAAATACGGCTAGGTTGCTGGCTTAAACCCAAATCACCATTTAAGTAGTGCAATTGTTGATGGAAATATTGCGTTGTCTCTTGCAAAGAGCGTGCAGGGGCAAGTCCCGCAGGATTGGCACTGGTCGATACAATAAAGCCATCAAAGGCATGGCATAACGCCATACATAAAGGATGATTGGTTACGCGCACCGCTACTTTGGGGTGTTGACCTGTAATCCACTCTGGAATTGCGGCTGTGCTGGGTAATAGCCAGGTGGTTGCTCGATCTGTGGGATAAGTATTCGTCCATGACGCAATTACGCGATCTCGCATTTCGGGGTTTAAATCCTGCAGCAAATGCTCTACTTGTGACAGATGTCCTGCCAGTAAAATCACACCTTTTTCAATCGGACGCTGTTTCAGACGCAAAATTTCCAAAAATGCCTGTTGATTATATGGATCACATCCCAATCCCCAAACCGCCTCTGTAGGATAGGCCAGTACCTGTCCTTGTTGTAGACATGCAGCGGCTTCGGTGACAGAAGTTGTAATCATGGGAGTTTTACCTAAACAGAAATGTGAAATAGGCGCTTATTGTGAACCTTATTTGAGTGGACGACAACGCAGATATAAACCTGATTGTTGTAAACAGAAGCCCATGAGTTCCAGTTCCATTAATGCGCTGGTGAGTGTGGCAATATCTAAATTCAGTTGCTGTGCCAAGTGATCGATGCTTTGTCCGACCCAATCCAGTTGTTGATACAGTGCCAATAAATGCTCGGGAATATGCGGTGTACTTGTATCTGCTGTTTTTGTTGTGGTGGTTTGAAGTATTGCTTCAGTCGGTGGTGTAGATAATTTTGCTTTTGTTGAAGCTGCTGTAGTCTGATTTTGGCTTGATGCTATTTGGTTTTGTTGATATTGCCATTGGGTGGGTAGGGCTAAATCCTCAATCACTTGTTCAGGATGGTCGACCAAAATTGCACCTTCACGAATCAATTGATGGCAACCTTGATGAAATTCACTATAAATATGTCCAGGAATGGCAAATATCAATTTGCCTTGCTCCGCTGCTAGTTTCGCGGTAATCAGCGAGCCACTATTTAAACTGGCTTCAGCAACAATCACGCCTAAACTTAGTCCACTGACAATACGGTTACGTCGTGGAAAATGTTGCTGCAAGGGCTTGGTCTGCGGTAAAAACTCCGTAATCACGGCACCACCACATTCCACAATCTGTTGGCGCAGGCTGTGATGTGCACTTGGATAAGTGCTGTCCAAACCTGTGCCCATGACTGCAATGGTACGTTGATGTTGCAAAGCACCTTGATGTGCGGCTTCATCAATACCTTGTGCCAAACCACTATTGATAAAGAACCCTTGTTCACTTAAATAATAAGCAAAATCATAAGCCACTTGCCGACCATGCGGGCTGGCTTTGCGACTGCCGACAATCGCAATTTGCGCTTGCAACAAAGCCTGTGCATTGCCTTGCCCAAATAAAATGGGTGGCTTGTTGGAATAGGGTCGTAACTGATTGGGATAGTCCGCATCGTCCAAAGTTAGAATAAAATCGCACTGCTGTTGCAGTTGATTCAGACATTGTTCAAAGGCGAGTTGCCCTGTTGGGCTGAGATATTCTTTGGCGCGTTGTAGATGGTTGGCATGAATGCGCACATCTGACCATGTGAGGAGGTGTTCGGGCTGCACTGCGGCAGCCACGGAACCATAATGTTGTACGAGTTTGGAAAAACTAGACAGTGAATGTTGAACCAAATACCACAACAAAATGTAGTTGATTTGCTGTGGGCTGAATGAATTCAACATCACCATCTTAAACCGTTTTAGTCGTCCATTCGTGGTGCTTGTAAGCTCGCACCGACTTTAATTGGTAATTCACTGTCTAAAACATAGGCATAGCTAATGTGGTCAAAGCTCTTGAAGACCATGATATTGCCAATACGTTCGCCTGGAAGCTGAACACGTTCTTTGGTTTTCGGGTCGGTGACCACTTCGCCTTTTTGCGCTACGCTAAACACATGACCAGATTGCACGCCATGTAATGTACCGCGATCAATTGCCACAACACTGTGTTTTGCTGCAGTACCAATCGAACCCATCACACGTAGCACCTGACCACCTGTGCTGACATTTTCAGCATGCGTTGGGTAGAACAAGGTTGGCAGCATTGGGTCATAAATTGGTAAGACGCGATCACCACGACGCACTTCGGCATTGTAGGTATCGGTCAATTCAAGTGTGGTGATGTCATTTTCACCACGTACTGCAATACCTGCAGCAACTTGAGTGAGTTCAATGCCTGCATTGAATTTTTGACCATTGGCATCGGTCAGCATGTACGGTTCGCCTTCACGATATACACCGTAGCGTTGACCTACTTCCAGACCTGCACCACGTGCATACACACTTTGTCCTTTAGCAGCTAACACGCGTTGATCAGAAGTACCTAAAATATAAGGCGTGCCTTGTAGTGCATCTGCGGCAATAATGCTGCTGCGCTCTAACCAATGCTTGATGTATTCCAGCGGAATCACAGGAATGGTATTATTTAAAGACTCCACGCGAATTTGCGGCTGTAAATTGGTGCTCTTGCCTGTGTAACGACGGATAATGCCTTCACAGCCATCACCTTCATCTTTACCAATAATTGGGCGACCTTCATAGGTACACATTAACAAGCGGTCACCTGGGAAAATCCAGTGTGGATTTTTTACGTGGCGGTTGCTTGCCCAAATTTCAGGCCAGCGCAGTGGATTATTCAGGAATTTTTTAGAAATATCCCACAAGGTATCGCCTTTTTTCACCACATACACATTCGGTGCATTGGCTTTTAAAGCAGGCGGATTAATATTTCGTGCAGGTGCTGCTTCAGCTACACTCATTGCCCCAAGTCCCACAGTGAGACATACAGCGAGCGCTAAAACTTGCTTTTTAAACCCCAAGACACGAAAAGAGGATGTGTCTGTCAAAACCTTTTTCATTATCATAATTCCTAAAATTATGTATGTAGTTGCGTTATAATAACGATCTTACACACATTTTTTTGATGAAGCATTCCTTCATTCGGTTTTTTGATCAATGGCATATAAGTGAGGACGTCCCATGGCCTTATTACCTATTTTAAGTTTCCCGGATCCCCGTTTGCGTACCATTGCCAAACCAGTTGAAGAAGTGACCGACGAAATTCGTCAGCTTGCTGCAGATATGTTTGAAACTATGTATGCCGCACCAGGAATTGGTCTAGCTGCGACACAGGTAGATCATCATATTCAGCTGATTGTCATGGATTTATCTGAAAATAAAGATCAACCCATGGTCTTCATTAACCCCAAAGTTACCCCATTGACTGAAGAGACCCAACCGTATGAAGAAGGGTGTTTGTCAGTGCCTCAAATATACGACAAAGTTGAGCGTCCGTCACGTGTAAAAATTGAAGCGATTAACCTTGAGGGTCAAACCTTTGAGCTAGAAGCAGATCAACTTCTCGCTGTTTGTATCCAACATGAAATGGATCACTTAAATGGTAAATTATTTGTCGATTATTTATCACCACTCAAAAGACAGCGTGCCCGTGAAAAAGTGGAAAAAGTAGTGCGCCAGCGTCAGAAAGAAAAAGTTGCTGTGAAGCGTTAAAACAAACAACCATCTAGTTGTCCATGTTTAGACCAAAGCATAAAAATCAGCCCAATTTCGATTGGGCTTTGTTATACTTGCGCCACACAAATTCAGGATAGATGTTTTTGTTGTTGCGTAGTGGCTTACTGCTTTCATTTATCGCAGTTTTTTTACAGATTGCTGTATTTTTACAGCCTTTGCTGCCTGAGCAATATCAAGTTGCGCCAGTCTGTGAAACCATCACGCGTGCACTTTTGTTGCCACAAGCCCACGCCGTGCATACAAATTCTTCGCATACTGCACATTCATCTACATCACAGACCGATGATCAGCAACTGACCGTACAGCATGAACATCATCATCACGATGCTTCACATCAATGTCAGTATTGTACGGTCTATGGCAACTTGGTCTTGCCACCTGAATTAGAGCTTAAAGAGGTGCTTGATCGCATTCAGGTACGTCTTTTGGCTTTCCAAAAACGTTTTCAACACGTTTGGTTTGCACTTCAGCAACTCTTTTTACTTCCGCAGGGACGTGCTCCACCTCACTTTGCATAAATTCAATGTTTTTCGGGTCTGCTTTGACCCTAACTGTATTTATGTTTTGAAGTGAGAAATAAAATGGCTCAGCCTAAATTTTTATTACAGCCCATTGCGGCTGCAGTTTGTGTTGCCTGCTATTCAGCAAGTGCGTTTGCCGATCAAAGTATGCTGTCTGCGAATACGCATAGTCTTGCGCCTATTGTTGCAACCGCACAACAGGGCAATGCTGCTAATGGTCTGGTGGTACGTGCCAATCCAAAACAACCCATTCAGCCGATTCCAGCCACAGATGGTGCAGACTATTTGCAAAGCATAGTTGGCTTTAGTGCGGTCAACAGTGGTGCGGGTACCAATGGCGATGTGACCTTCCGCGGCATGTTTGGTTCACGTATTAAAATTTTAACCGATGGTTCTGAAAACTTAGGTGCATGCCCGAGTCGTATGGATTCACCAACCTCTTATATTTCACCAGAAAGTTTTGATGAAATTACCGTCATTAAAGGCCCGCAAACGGTGCAATATGCCAACACAGGTTCGGCAGCAACGGTATTGTTTGAGCGTAAGCCTGAGCAATTTGGTGAAGGTCAAAACTATCGTGGCCAAGCCAGTGTCTTGATGGGGTCATTTGGCCGTTTAGATCATAATGTTGAAGCGGCTGCGGGTGATGAGCATAAATACATCCGTTTAAACGCCAACCGTTCTGTAGCAGATAGCTATAAAGATGGCAATGGTACAACTGTTCCTTCGGATTGGGAGCGCTGGAATGCCGATGTGGCTTTAGGTTGGACACCCGATGAAAATACTTGGCTTGAGCTGACAGGTGGTCGTGGTGATGCCGAAGTGGTTTATGCAGGCCGCATGATGGATGGTTCTGAATTTGACCGCGAAAGTTTGGGTTTACGTGTAGAAAAGTATAATGTCTCAGATGTGATTCAAAAAATTGAAGCGCAAGTGAACTATAACTTTAATGATCACGTCATGGATAACTATAGCTTACGCCCAAAACCGAAGATGGAAATGGCAACCAATGTGGCACGTAAAACCTTAAATGCACGTGTTGCTATGACCAGTGAATGGGAAAAAATCAAACTGATCTCAGGTATTGATACACAAAATAATGAGCATAGTATCCGTAAAACCACCAATGGTGTGGTTTACCAAAATATGCCTCGTATGAAAGATATGAAATTCCAATCCATCGGTGCATTTGGTGAGCTCACTTATGATTTAGGTGGTGATAATCAATTTGTCACAGGGCTACGTCTCGATCAGATAGGTGTAAAAGATCTCCGTCAAGATTCAATAATGAAAGGGTACGGCTTAAAACGCGATAAAACTTTACCAAGTGCTTTTTTGCGATTTGAGAATATTCATCCTGAACATGAGGATGGCAAAACTTACATTGGTTTAGGTTATGTCGAGCGTATGCCAGATTATTGGGAACTATTCAGCCCTGAATTGGGTAATGGCAATCCAAATACCTTCAAAAGCATCGATACAGAAAAAACTTTACAACTCGATTTAGGCTATCAACATACGCATGGTCATTTCAGTTCTTGGGCATCTGCTTATACAGGTTTGATTCAAGATTTTATTTTGACCAAATACAATGCCAGTGATAAAGCAGAAACGAGAAATGTCGATGCTGTGATTGCCGGAGTCGAAGCAGGAATTGGTTATCAGTTTACCGATGCGGTTCAAGCAGATGTGAGTGCTATGTATGCGTGGGGTGAAAACACCACAAACAATACGCCGTTACCACAAATTTCACCTTTGGAAGGACGTTTAAACCTGCGCTATGTGCAGGATAAATATACTTTAGGTGCATTATTACGTGTTGTTGATGGTCAAAGTCGTATTAGCGAACGTGAAGGTAATATCGTGGGCTATGATGTGAAAGAAAGCAGTGGCTTTGGCGTATTGTCTTTAAACGGCAGCTATAACCTCAATAAAAGTGTTGATGTGTCTGTGGGTATTGATAACGTACTGGATAAAACTTATACCGAGCATCTAAACAAAATGGGTGCATCAGGGACAGGTTTACCAACCGATCAGCAATTTAATAATATTGGTCGTAACTACTGGGCGCGTATTAGTATGAAGTTCTAATTTGAACTTTATTTAAACCAAAAGCAGGGTTTCGGCTCTGCTTTTTGCTTTTCTATAAGAATAATTACATATAAAACATTGAGTTATGTTTTAAAATTTTGTTTAAAGAAATTGGGTGGATTTTTATTAAAATAAATTTCTAAGATAAAACAGTGAGTTATATGTTTTTGGGTTTATAAAATAAACACTCGAAATATTTCTTTTACAAAAAGCCTTGCATGGCAAAATATTTGGCCTATAATGCACATCCATCGGCGGTGATGTTGATAAAAACTTGTTGAAAAACAATAGCTTGGTTGATTGATTTAAGATTAATTGAGTTTGTTTTGAGTAGATGGGTTTGAAAATAAAATCAACATTACATGTTGACTTTCTTAAAATAGAGAGTAGTATAGCCGACCTAGCTTGATGCTGACGAAGCATCGAGAAGATCATTAAGAGATTATGAAGAACAACTTGTGTGGATTTTTACTGATTGATTGATCGAAATATTATCATTGATTGATTGGTTTAAATT
>NZ_VPEA01000026.1:0-7760 GCF_013417365.1 Acinetobacter sp. YH12252 | reverse complement strand
TACGCACCATTAGCAACATGATCGGCAAGCCGTTGCATCGTAAATTTTGTATGTGGACTAAAAATTATCATCCAAAATATTTCCAATAATTGTTATCAAGGGTTAATTCACAAAATACGCTGTTTTTTGATCAAAAACTAGCATTGTAATCGAGTAAAAGGATTTTTGGTTTTAAGCTGTTTTTTGCTTTTTCCATAGCGAAGCTATGGTGAACTTGCGAAGCAAGTTTTAAGGACTTCTAGACGGTATTTGTAAGAGGGTAATAAGTAGTTCCATGCAAACGCACCTAGACAGCATATTTTTTGTGCATTATGATTTTTTCATCAGTTGTGAAGTGTGTCTGACCAACGCACCTAAAAGACCTTTGACCGTTTTTTAGTGTGCCGTTAGGCACACTAAAAATTTTGATTTTCAACAGCTCACAGTGGAAAGGTTGACAGCCTGAAAACTGCTTGACGAAGCGGACTGCCATTTAACTGTGGCTCGGTACGTTTTGATGAGGGCTGATGAGGGGTGGCAATTTATTGCCTACCCTCAAATTCTACTCAATCCACTTCATAGTTGTTTTGGTTCTTGAAGTTGGGCGACAAGGAAACGGAATCACAGAATCAATGGAAACATTGAGAATGTTGGCGTTAGGAAGTTAAGTTAGAGCTATTGGCTAAGAATTCCTAACTAGGCTGAAAGGGCCGAAATCCTGCTTTTGAAGAAATAGTGAGTGAAATCCAATGATGGAGAGTAGCGTTAATAACTACCGTTCTTCGCTGAATCTTTATGGTTTGGCGAGGTGCGTGGCACACACGATGGCTTCTGCGGTATTCGAGAGGGTACAGGCGATCAAGGTGAAAGCTGGCGAGAGTGGCACTTTTTGGTCGAGTGGTGAATTTGTCGTGACGACATTCCACTTTGGCTTTAAAGGTCGATGTATAGCTTAAACGTGTAAAAGCTGAGAAGTAAAATTTTCAGCCATGCTGCAAAGTAAGTGCTTTACTCACGGTGATTCTTTTTTTATCTAGTTGTAGATATTGATACCAAGGTATCGAGCCTGCGTAATACATATTTTGGAACTGCGTATGTAAAAGCAAGGAAAAGGGCAAGAAAGAGAGTGAATAAGCGTACTGCTTGTTAAGACTTCAATTGATAACTTGGGACGCACTTTTATGTCATTAGGTTTTGTCACCTAGGTTTTTGAATAACTGATTTTTAGTTATCGGCATAGATGTGTTGGAGCGATCTTTAGTAGCGCATATAAGGTAGATTTTTACCGAAATTGTACTGTAATTATTCGGAATAAGTTGTTGTTTTTATTTGTAAAATAGATAGTGATCTATAATTACAGATAAATTTAATGATGAATATGAATTTTCTTTTGAGTTGTTTTATCAAAAGTTGGTTAAAAAACCATAGCTACCGTTGTCAGAAATGGCTTGTTAAGGGAATCGTGGTTTTGCGAAAGAGTGATGTTGAGGATACAGGGGACTGTATTTGAGTGTGTTACTTCCTGCATGGTCATAGTGCTTGAAGGCTGTGGCTTTAAAGCCACAGGAGAATCAAAAAGGTTAAATGGGGATTGGTCTCCCCTGCTGTTCGAGTTGGTCGCTCGGACTAAACTAAACTTCTGAAGACATAGTTTTTCGAGGTTGTTATCCACCATAGGATAAATATTTTCTGATTTTATGAATAAATTCAGCGTTTTAAAGTTTGGTGTTGGTTGGTTGGCAATCAGCACTTCGACAAAATTTTACGGTGCATACGTTATAAGCAATTTAAACCCCCTCGGATTTTCTTAACCAACAGAAAGTCTTAACGAGGTGGGTTGCTTTAAGAGGAATTTTATGAATAAACGGTTGATAGACTTTAAAACTGATAATCGGATAAAGCGCCCTATTTTCACTGTCTTGCCCATCAAATTTGGACATGATGAAGCAACCAAAAGAGTTGTCACGCATACGGCTAGGCGTGTGATCAAGCAACATAAAGTAGAATTGCAAAACTTGGCTTACAAGTAATGCCTTAAAATTGCACCATTTGCGTTTTAAGACACTTAAAATAAAAACACGTAGGTAGCATTAAAATTATAATTAAAACGCTAAATACAGCAAACCATGCGCTATAATTCTATATCTCTTGGTGTATCTTGTTCACGATCTGCCATAAAATCTTCTAAACCTGTTGGGTCATCGTAGTTTTTAAAAAAATCTTGCCAAGTTACTTCACAAAAGACACCACGTTCATTGAGTTTGAAATATTTGGAAGGCTGATCAAAGTTCTTCATCGAGAGAGAAACTAAATCCTCGAATTTTTTATCTTTGCTCATGTCAGATCTCCTTTAGCGAGTGTCTACGAGCGACACACTGAAAAGTTGCGCCTAGGCTCCCTGAAAAACCGCTTTTAAAAATAACCTGCTTCAACTTGGTATTTCATCACATGCTGATCTTTGCGCCTAGACCGAGCGCAGCGAGCATAAAAAAACTTATGAGCGAAGCGAATCCATAGTTGCTTCTGCTTTTAGAATTTACAAACAATATTAACCAAAAAACTGCCCCTCAGACCGAGCAAAGCGAGGTCAAAATGTCACGAGCTTTAGCGAGTGCCATAGGGCAGTTTTTCACTCCCCTGCTCCTTTTTATTCTTTTAATAAGCTTTTAAATACTTTTAGACACCACTCAAAGCCACGTATAGCAAAGCTATTGGAAGTTAAAAAAGTACTTTTGTCTGAATTAGAAAGTACTTTTGTCTGAAAATTAGCGGTTAAAAAAGTACTTTTGTCTGAATTAGAAAGTACTTTTGTCTGAATTTAAAGTACAATATATATAACGTACTTTAATTGCATTTTATTAAGAAGTAAAAATTTCTAAAACAAATTTTGAACAGTAAACCATTGTTAAGCATTTCATCTAAATTAAGGTACAATAAATACAACGCACCTTAATTGCATTTTATTAAAAAAAAGTACAAATTTCTGAATCAATTTTTGAGCAGTAAACCATTGTTAAATCCGCAATATGTAGGTGCTGTTATAGACATTGTGGTTTTATGTGGTTATTATCAAGTACACTATAGATAACGTACTATTATAACTTGTGATTTTATGGAACATAAAAAAACTTATCCTCCTTCGTGGGTTGTGATGCAGAACAACATCTCAGAATGCTTTAAAAGTATGAATATCGATGAAAAACGCTTGTTAATTCTTGCTAGTCCGATTGCACGTACACAAGCGATTACAGAAAAGGATGCCATTTTCATAACGGTGGACGATTTTGCAAAAGAGTGTGGGATACAAACACGGTCAGCATATGTGCAACTAGAAGCAGCAAGCAAAGCATTAATTAAACGCTATTTTTCTTATAGAAATGAAAAAGGAAAAAAGGTTTTATCTAATTGGGTTATCGACTGCACATATGAAAATGGGGGGATTTCTATCCGCTTTCCCGATATCGTTCTACTAATGCTTACGCAGTTTGATAAATTGAATCCATATACCAAATATAAAAAAAATATCGTGCTTAATTTGAAGAAGGATTACTCTTTTGATATTTATCATCTAGCTAAAAAATATCAAGCAATGGGGCAATTTATTATGTCCTTAGAAGATCTAAACCAAGAATTGGGATTGCCTACTTCATACCAAGACCTAAGCAACCTAAAAAAACGGGTGATTGTCCCATCACTAACAGAGATCACAACAAGTACAGATATCGATCTCTGCTATGAGAATGTAAAGCAAGGGCGGTCTGTTGTTGGCTTTAAGTTCACAGTTAAAGAGAAGCCAAAGCCGAATGTAATCGAAACAGGGCGAGATCCGAACACACTCGATATGTTCTGCAAAATGTCTGATAGCCAAATCAGCACATATAGCTCGATTTTATCAAACGTACATAGCATCAGCGACCTTGCAGGCAATAAAGATTATCAAGCATTTGCGGTATGGATTTCGAATATTTTACGAGATCCAAAATCGGTTCGTGAGGAAACAGCGAAACGTATTTTTAAGGCTTTGCGAACTGAAACAGATTTTAAAGGCTGAATTGCTAGGAGCATTATTCAACTGAGCTAATCAAAGTTGTGAAACATTGCTTAAATAATAGGCGTGGAACGTGAAAAATCATAAAAAAAACCCACCTTGGGGAAGGTGGGCTATCAACTAGAAACTACAGCATTGATTTCTAAGGATAATTATAAAGCATTTCGTATAACGTGTATTATGTTAATTTTAGAAAATATTTAAAATAAAAATTTATACTGAACTCAGAATGTGACTCATAGTCCATAGACTTATAGTCTACATAATTTAAATATAGACATGTAGCTAATAGAGTAGATGTATGTCTAATAATTTAATTTTAAAAGATTTTGGGATTCATCTCAAAAATATAAGAGTTCAAAAAAATATTACTCAGGAACAACTAGCTCATCTGTGTGAATTAGATAGAACTTATATTAGTGGAATTGAGCGGGGTAAAAGAAATATCAGCTTAATCAATCTTTATAAGATAGCCTCATCATTAGATATACATCCATCCGAATTACTCGCTTTTAATGTAACTGATGCAGGATGTTAATGTGAATTTCCTAGATATTGAAGCCCAAAATTTAAACATAAACCCCAACTCTTTAGCCTATCAGTACTTAGTGAAAAAAACTAAGGCTTCAGATAGAGGAAGTAAAGCTAGAAGATCTTTAGGAAATTTATATGCTTTATATGTATTATGTGAAGATTATATAAATGATACAGATGGCTCAACATTTTCAAACTTAATGTTAAGAATGAAGAGCCTACCTTTTGGTAGTAAACTTCAAAATCATCCTCTCGATAATAGATTAAATGATGAGGTTAAAAGGACTTTTAAAATTAATGATGATAGATTTTTGCCTGTACAAAATCTATCCACAGATGGTCAAAGAAGTCGAAAAATATCTGAGTTTTTTTTAAAAGATAATAATGTTTCTGCAAAAAATACAGCTCAATTCATTTGCAATGTAATCAATCAATATATTGATATTATTAAACAAAATCAAAATAATTATCTAGATATAGTTGCCAATACAAAAAATCCCGAAGAGCTGAAAGAGATTATTAATGAAGCATTTGAAGTTAATTCAGATGCAAGACTTTTTGAAATTGTTTCATTTGCAATTTTGCATATTCATTTCCGTAAAAAGGCTATTGATTTTTGCATTGATGGTAAGCAGTACAGAGAAAATTTAATGCTTTATAGAACTGGTAGAACTAATGCAAATGATGGCGGAATTGACTTTGTTTTAAAACCGTTGGGTAAATTCTATCAAGTTACAGAAGTTCTTGATTTTAGAAAATATTTCTTAGATTTTGAGAAGGTAAATAAATTTCCTATTAGTTTTGTTATCAAAACCGACTTATCTAATATTCAAGTACGAGAATATCTTTATAATCAAGCAATTAAGCAATTTTCTTCAAATATTTTAGATAAATATCTACAGTTATTTGATGAAATATATACGAATATAGATTTAAAAAATATGATGACATTTTTTTCTGAATCAGATTTTTATGATTGCAGAGATATTATTTGTGTTCAATTTCAATTGGAATATGGATTATTAGATTAAAAGTTATGGCTATATAGCCATAACTCTAGATTTTTTAGATGAATTAGTAGTTTTTCTCTTTTTTTCTTTAATTAATTCACTCTCATGATAGTCAGAAGGTAAATCTAAGCGTCTTAATCCTATCTTCACATATTCTTCATTTACCTCAATTCCTACACTTCTACGTCCTAATTTCTTAGAAACAGCACTTGTGGTAAAGCTGCCAGAAAATGGATCTAGAACTAAGTCGCCAGAATTTGATGAAGCCTTAATAATTCTTTCTAGTAATGATTCTGGCTTTTGGGTAGGATGGTTTTCATATTCATCCATTTTAAATCTAACTCTAGAAAATTCCCATACATTACCTGGAACTTTCATTGTGTTATATGGCTGTGGAGGATTTTTTCTGTAATCGATTAATCCTCTTTTTGCTCCAGTTTTAGCTTCTACTAAGATATCATCAGCATTAAAAGTATAGTTATTTTTATCTTTCACTAACATTAAAATCGGTTCATACATAGAACCAAAAAACTTTTTAGCTTGCACACCAGAACTATCATAAGACCACACAATGCGACTTCTTATAAAAAATTTTTTCCGGCACCAAATATCTAGAAAAGGCATATTCTCAGTACTGTTCATTAAGTAAAATGTACCTGAAGGTTTTAGAACTCTATAACACTCCTCCAGCCATGTATAACACCACTCTAAGAATTCCTCTTCTTTCCAGTTCTCAACTAACCCATCAAAATCTTTACCAATATTATAGGGCGGATCAGCAAAGATTAAGTCTATAGATTCACTAGGGAGTTCTGATAAACCTTTTAATACATCACCATGAATAATTTTATGTTCATCATTATGATAAATTTTTAACTTCGACATATCTAAAACCCAAAAATGTTACTCAAAGTCTACATCCAACATAAAATAAATCAAGCCAATATTTAACATAAAATCTCTTATACGAAATTTGCATGTTAGAACCTATTCAAAGTCCGTATTTAATAGCTTCTCTTAGCGGATTTACTCATCTTCAAGCACCTGTAAGTAAAGCTCATCTGCTTTTTGGATAATCAATCCGCTATTTTTATGCTGTTCCTTCATCTCGTTTATATAAGCTTTAAGGGGGAAATGGTCAAAAGTGCGATGATATTCCCTTATAATTTCTAAAGGCACTTCTATACCATCCTCATCAAATATAGATCGGCGAAATTTATACTCTTGGAGTGTATCAGCATAGGTCGGCAATCGTGGCAGATAAGTCAAATGTGGTGGAGCAATTTCCATCTGCATCCATGTTTTCTGCTTCTTAGACCTGTACTTTAAAAAACGCTGTGCAAAATGGATGATCTGCCCTGCTTGGGAACGGCTTGCTTTGAAAACAGACCATGTTTCCACCATCAGGAATAGATTTTTAATGTCGGCTCGGTTCTTCTCTGCTAGAGAGCTATTTTTTTGACTAGCCAATTTATTAATAGAATCAGTAAATTTAGTTTTAATTTTTTCAATACTTTGCTTTGTATATCGCCAAGTCCACGTATAAGCCCTTACTCGGTCTTTGTAATCTTTTTCATCACCCAAGATGAGCTGTTTATAAGTCTTATGCGTATCTCTGAAAAGCTCCATAGTCACTAGGGCAGTGGGTTTGACAGCAATCGGATTTTTTAAGACAAATTGTTTTGGCTCATTATCTTTGAAGTAATCTGAGATCAAGGTCTTTTCTGCTGAGATTGAATCGAGATCCCACTTAAAGCCTTTGTACTTCTCTTTTAGTTTCTCGATTTTTAAACGCTCCGATTCTTTGGCAAGCTTATTAATCTCGATACCGTTGAAAGTATTGAAATCTCTACTTGTAGGCGTAGTGAATAAGCAATACAGAAACCATTTATTTTCATTAAAAACATCTCTTTGCACGATCATCGTGCAAATCGGATGACCCTTTTCTAGGCGGTAAGAACGCTGTCTTGGTGAAATCCCCAATTCATAACGCTCTGTCATCTTCTCCAAGACGGATTCAATAGATTTTTTAGAACTGTCGTACTCAAAGCCGAAATAAAAATACGCACCATTAGCAACATGATCGGCAAGCCGTTGCATCGTAAATTTTGTATGTGGACTAAAAATTATCATCCAAAATATTTCCAATAATTGTTATCAAGGGTTAATTCACAAAATACGCTGTTTTT
>NZ_VPEA01000025.1:0-7815 GCF_013417365.1 Acinetobacter sp. YH12252 | reverse complement strand
TGTTCAAATGGCGATTCAGCGTTTAATTGGTTTTGGGAAAAAAGAAGAGTTTAAGGAAATTTTGGCAATTTTAAGAAAGCAGAATCCTGATAGGATAAGGGTTCTGTGAAATTTGTCGTGTACAGAGGAAAAAAATAAACAAGGTGCAGAATATTTAATTAATGCTGTGGCTGGAGTTGTAGGTGCTGGAGTAGGTAAAGGTGTCACTAAGGGGAAAGATGCTGATATTGAAATAAATCAAAAGCAATCTCTTGATGTGGGATGGGTTGATAATTATGGAAATCAAAAGAAAGTCACTGGAGATGGAACCGTGGCTAGAGATCATCAGCCGTCTAAAGCTGCATTATTAAAGAGAGCTGAAGACTTAAAGGAAGCGCCCTTAACTCAAGCAGAGAAAAATCGTATTATTAATGAAGGAATGAGTGTAACTGTACCAAATGAGGTGCATGCCGCAGGTCCAACCTATGCAGGAAAAAATAATAAAGGACTCATTGAAAATGATGCAAATGATTTACAAGCAGCACAAATTAGGGATTCTGAGGCAATGATAGATAATGCAAAAAAATTAACGCCTGAGTACGTTACAAAGTTGCAAGAAGCATGTACTACATTGAGCTGTAAAAATAATGCTGATTATGATAAATTTTTGAAAAATATTATGGATGAGGAGGCGAGAAAGAATGACAAATAAGTTTATTGATCATTTAATATCACTGTTGGGTAAGTCAAATATTGATGAAAAATTAGTTGATTTTTTTGTTAAAAATCAATTTGTGAAAAGTCAAGAGGAAATTAAATTACCAATTTATGATGAAGATGGTGATTTATTGGATGAGTATAATTTTTATATTAGTAAATATGATGAGGGATTGGGTTTTATATTTACTGATGAGTCTTTTTATTTAAATCAGGAGGACAAACCCATAACTGGTGAAAAAATATACTTAACGACTATATTTTTTTATAATGATGGTGTGGAAGGCTTTTCTCAATATAAACAAGAACTGCCATTTAATTTAAAATTTTCAATGAATAAAGCTGAAATTGAAAATATATTAGGAGTGCCATTATTTATTAAGAATGATGATGGCGTGGTTAGAAGCCAAAAATGGAAAATTGAAGATATTCCATTTACAATATATATTTCATATAACAATATAGGTGAGATTAGATATATTTCATTAAGTATTCCTTACTGATTTAGTTAAAGTCGTTCCTACCCTATTTTGAATAAAAAAGCGGTTCTTTATTTAAAATGGAGCTACATTAATAGTTTTTAAGGTAATCCTTCAATAAATAACCGAAGTTAAAAGTAGAGGTTAAGCAGCCATTAGAGGTGGCTTTCCTTTGTTAGCTTGATGTGGTCTTTCATGGTTGTAATGCCACAACCAGTTTGTTGCATAATCTTGTACTTCATCCAAAGTATCAAATAAATGCTTGCTCAGCCAACTATAACGTATGGTCCGATTATAGTGTTCAATATACGCATTCTGCTGTGGCTTACCCGGTTGAATATATTCAATACGAATACCGTGCTCAGTAGCCCAGCGCACAAATTCGTGACTGATAAATTCGGGACCTGAGATACCGTCTTGGTAGTCAATCAGGTTTTGAGATTATTCGACCACTAAATAATCTCTTCGATAGGCAGTCTGATGTTTTAAAACGCCATAACACAGATGTATAAGCTTGCGCATTGCAGCACCTAAAGCACACATTTTATTTTTACCCTGGCTTAATAATCGTTGATATAAAGCTTCAATGTGTGGATTATATTTAATCGCTGTTAATGCCGACATATACAATACTGAGCGTATTTTACTGTCACCTGCTTTTGATAAGTGACTTTGCTTGTTGACTGAACTGCCAGACAACTGATGTACTGGAACCAAACCTACATATGCAGCAGCTTGACTTGCTTTTTCAAACTTGTGCGAATGAAATAACCCCAACAGTAATAAGCCTGATCGTTCACCGATTGAAGGAATAGTTTGCAGTAATTTCAAATCCTGTTTCAATGTTGGATCTTGATCTATGTGATTATTTATTAACTTATCAATATGTTCAAGTTGCCGATTTAAATAGGCTTTGTTGCATAAACATTTTGCAAGGCACTGATTTTTAAAGGTTTGTGAAAATTTCAACCTAAGAATAAATTTAATAAAATCATATTCTTAGGTATTTGTGCAACAAAGCCGATCCGAATCGGAAGCCAAAAAGCTTTTGGGGCAGATTATTAGGACGGAAGTGAATTCATAGTAACTGTCCAAATGAAAGAAGAATCAGTGTCCTTTACGATAAGAATATGCAATTTATCTAAGAATTATATTGCTGAATAAGCTTTTAAGAATATAGGTTTGGGCAATAAAGCCTTTAAATTCTATTACTGAATAAACCCTAAGTGGCCGATTTGGAATAGGAATGAGTGGTAGGGTGCGAATAGGAATAGGTGGTAGGTTTATGCTGGAATATGCATTGAGTCCAATCCTTGATCGTGGAGACTATTGTATTAGAAACAATAGCAGACCTAAAAGGCTTTACTGGTATCCATTGATTATTCAATAACATTAAATAGAGCCGTGAGACGTTGAAAGGCTCACAGAGTGGGAGGTAAAGTATATCCTCATCTCTCGTAAAACAGCTGACGAAGTCCGAGATAGAATCATTGCGTCAAAAAAAACGTGATATTTGAGAACTAAAAAAGAAGTGGTACTCCTACTGGTTACTAAAATTAAAGTATATTGAATAATAAATTTATAAAACAATACTTTACAAATCTATATGATGCGTAGTGTACGCATCATACATAAAGCGTTCTATTTTGATATAATTGATCCAATCAACCCATTGTTAGGTTTCATTTAAATTCCATGAGTCTTACTGAAATTAAAGTTCGCCAAGCTCATTGTAAGGAAAAAACCAGTTTTTTATCCGATGAAGATGGGCTTAGCCTGAAGATTGAGCCGAGTGGAAGAAAATCTTGGTGCTATCGCTATACAGATCCACAAACTAAAAAACGTCGACGCATTCAGTTAGGTCGTTATCCTGATTTATCGCTGAAAAAGGCACGACAAGTCAGAGATGACTTTAAAGACAATGATTTCTGTTTTGAACAAGATACTGCCTCTAATGTCATCACCTTTGGTAAGGTCGGGGAGGAGTGGTTACAGTTCAAACTGAAAAATGCCTTCAACGATCTACCCCGCTGTGGTGTACTACAGTTAGCAGAAAGATGCTTACAGCAAGATATTTATCCAGACCTTCAGGATCTACCTTTTCAAAACATCAAGCGTTATGACCTGGTTTCAGTAATCAAAAAAATAGAGGGACGCCAAGTAAAAGAACCTGTCAAGAAAGCTTGTAGTTATTTGAACCAAATTTATGACTACGCTGTAGCGATGGGTTATTGTGAATTCAACATCGCGCATGGTTTAAATAAAATCGCCATTAACAGTAAAATCAAGAAAAATTATCCGTATTTGAAAGCGGAGGATATATCTGATTTTAAGTATAAATTACAAAAATTGGATGCCCATCCGATTATTAAAAAAGCACTGCTGTTCAAATTACATACTGGCGTGCGAGGGGCTGAATTGTTATTGGCTGAGCCTCATCATTTTGATTTAAATGAAAAAGTCTGGAAAATACCTGCCTTGCATATTAAACAGTTTCGACGAAAAGTCATATTAGGCCATGAGATTCCCGACTTCTTAGTTCCACTTTCAGATCAGGCTTTAGATATTTTAAAGGACGTCATGCAATGGTCATACGGTGAAAAGTACATTTTTGCTAGCCCACGGAAACATAATCAACCGATTCATTTTAATACATTAAATATGGCTATACGTAAGATGGGCTATGGAAAACATCAATTATCCTCTCATGGACTACGTTCCACTTTTAGTACCATTTTGAATGACTCAGGTTTGTTCCAGGATAACTGGATTGAGGCACAACTTTCACATATTGATAAGAACCGTACCCGTGCCAGCTATAATCACGCTGACTATTTAGCCCAGCGGACTGAAATGATGCAGTGGTGGGGTGATTATTTAAGTACTGCTAAGTGAAAATCGTACTTTTATACATAGACTTAAAACATTATGGGGTTTCAAATGGATAGTAAACAATATACTTGCCGTGTTACATGGTCAGCAGAATATAATGAGTATGTTGGGTTGTTCGAACCACAAGCACTAGCCATTTGTTGTAATTCAGCTTTAAGCGCCCTTAATTCTTTCATGCGTTTATTCACTAGTGCAAGTTGCTGATCAATTAATGCATTAACGCTAGAGCAGCTTTCTTCTGGCTTATTTTTTAATTCGATAAGACGTTTAATATCATTGAGTGATATATCTAGGCTGCGACAATGCTTTACGAATTCCAATTGTTTAAGTGCTTTGCTATCATACAGCCTGAAATTACCTTCTGAACGATTTGGATTTAACAGAAATCCTTCTCTTTCATAATATCTAATCGTTTGTATTGAACAGCCCGATTTTTTTGACAATTCGCCTATTTTCATCAATTTCCCCCAGACATTTGACTCTATAGTTACTATAGAGTCTATAGTATAAGTATGCAACGAAAAGGATATATAAAAAATGACTGAGAAATATTTAAACAATACGAATATCGTTAATTTTGAACACAAAGATATCCAATCCTTGATCGATCAACGTAGGTGGAAAAACTTGGATAACTTCAACAAAATTGGTGCCGCTTATCAGTTTGTAAAAGATGAGATTTTCTTTGGTTATAATGAAAGCGATGATATTGCAGCAAGCGATGTGCTAGCAGATGGTTATGGACAATGTAATACTAAGGGTAATCTGTTAATGGCACTATTGCGTGGACTAGGCATTCAATGCCGATTTCATGGGTTTACCATAGACCAGCAACTACAAAAAGGTGCTATCCCAAGCTATGTATTTTGGTTAGCACCTAAATACATCATTCATAGTTGGGTAGAAGTTTACTTTGAAGGGCGTTGGATAAACTTAGAGGGCTTTATATTGGATGAGCAATACTTAAGCTCTCTACAGGAGAAATTTGACCAAGTAAAAGATGATTTTTGTGGTTATGGTGTTGCAACAAAGTGCTTTTCATCACCAGATACAGATTGGCGTGGAGAAAATACCTATATTCAAAAAGAAGGTATTCATGATGACTTTGGGCTTTATGATTCCCCTGATGAGTTCTATCTCGAAAAAGGGACTAACTTGTCGGGGTTCAAACGCTGGATATATCAACGCTTGATACGTCACTTGATTAATATGAATGTATCAAAACTAAGAAATAGAAAAGTACTAGAGGTACAAAATGCACAACCATAATCATAGTCATCAACATGGTAAAGATGACCGTATTGGTTGGGCATTTTTCCTTAATGTGACATTCACTATTATCGAATTTATAGGTGGTTGGCTCACTAACAGTACGGCGATAATGGCAGATGCAGTTCACGATCTTGGTGATAGTCTTTCAATAGGTTTTGCGTGGATTTTAAGTCGTTTTTCAGATAAAGAAGCATCAGATAAGTTTAGTTATGGTTATCGTAGACTTACTCTCTTTGGCGCATTGATAAACAGTATTGTTTTAATCATTGGCTCAATTTGGATTTTATTTGAAGCAATTCCAAAGCTGTCCAATCCTGAAATGCCTGTAGTCGAGGGGATGTTAGGGCTAGCGATACTCGGCGTTGCCGTTAACGGATATGCTGTATTAAAATTAAAAGCGGGTGAAACATTAAATGAGAAAGTGCTGACATGGCACCTTCTTGAAGATGTACTTGGATGGGTTGCCGTTCTTATAGTCTCTATCGTACTGTTGTTCGCTGAACTGCCGATATTAGATCCCCTTTTATCAATAGGGTTCACGCTGTTCATCTTGTTTAATGTTTTCAAAAACCTGAAATCAACACTCGTTTTATTTCTTCAAGCTGCACCCGATAAAGAGACTCAAAAGCGTATTAAACTATCACTAATGGAATTTCCTGAAGTTAATGGTATCCACCACATGCACTTTTGGTCACTAGATGGTGAAAGTCACGTTTTAACAGCGCACCTTGAGCTGAGTGACAACTTTGACGTTAAAGAATTAATTAGGCTTAAACAAGAAGTTGCAGCTAAATTATCTTCCTATCATTTATCGCATACAACGATAGAGTTTGAGTTTTTAAATGAAAATTGTCGGGATGAAGCGCAGTAAGCTTTATCAATAAAATGTTGGGCATACAATATTAAAAGCAGCTTAATTAGGCATAACCTAGTAATTAAGCTGCTTTTTTTGATTTTAAATTTCGTCGGATTGCTGTTTGCTACTCTCAGAGCCATGCGCCCATTGATATAAAATAGGCAATACAAACAAAGTTAAAATTGTAGAAGATACAATACCGCCGATAACAACTGTTGCTAGTGGTCGTTGTACTTCTGCACCAATTCCAGTGTTTAACGCCATTGGAATAAAACCTAAACTTGCGACCAGTGCCGTCATTAAAATAGGTCTTAAACGAATGATGTGCTGAGTTTCCATCATTGTCTTGGCTTGATGCGGATCAGTCTAAAGCATTCTCAGGAATAGAGGAGCTCGTTGCTGATGTTGTCGCTGATATGATTAGCAATAATGAAAAAGTTCCTACACCACTCTCCGGGAAAATATAGTAGGCAGTTTGTTGTCCTTGTTCTCAGTGGTTCAACAAAAACTAGCCCTCGAAGCCGCAGAACGTGGCGTGGACATAAATTGTTTAGTATCAGTAAAAAGAGCGATGTAATTTTAGTACGAGTGAGTGATAGAGCAGGAACCTATGCTTCATATATTCAGTAAATGGTATGTTTTTGAATTAATAGGTATTTTTAAATAAAGCTTTCTTTGATTTAGTGCTTTTTATTTAATAAATTAATTTTAAAAACAACTTAGGCTAATTGATAAACACTATCTGGAAAGATTAAAAGAAAATATTTTTTAATTTCTGCTAATTCATTTAAGGCAGGTTCCCTTTCAAGCAGTTGAAATGTCCAAATAAGTACAGCCTGATGATTATCATAGCAAGTATTTACTCCAAGAAAATTAGCCATTCCATAACTTCTATTGATGTTCATTTCTTTAATTAATTGATTTCCTAAGTCACGAGCTTGCTGGCTGATCAATAACTCATTTGGTAACACGGCGGTCATCTCCACAAAATAATCTAATGCAGGTTCAATCCTTATATTTAAAAAGTTATAATTTAGTTGAAATGGATAAAATATACTTTCTATAAGTTGTAATAACCTGCTGTAGGTTAATTTTAGCAAAGTATTACTCAGTCAACAACTTCAAATAACCCACAGCAAGTTATTTTTTGTAAATTAATTTAAATATGATTACTTGTAAGTTATCTAGCCTCATGGGCGATAGAAAAATTTTAAAATTAAGTGAAGTGGTGCATGCAACAGGTATCAATCGCAACACGCTCACAAGTATGTATTATGACCGTGCTGTACGTATTGAATTACCAGTCGCCGATAAGTTGTGTAAGTACTTTAACTGTACGATGAATGATTTGTTTGAGTTTAAGGAAGAAGTTGAAGAAAAAGATTAACTTAATACTTCGTTTGATAAGTTTTTCGAAGAAAAAGACTAGCCAATACTTAGTTTGATAAGTTTTTCTCTGCAGATCTAATATTGAATTTTATAAAATATCATTACAAACAGAGGTGGTTCCACTTGTTTGAACAACTAAAAGCGTATTTATAAGTGATATTCCGCTCTAGTTAAGCCACCTTGTTTTGTTGGGGTAGCTGATCATAGTAAAACTCATTTGGTGTCATTTTG
>NZ_VPEA01000024.1:0-10787 GCF_013417365.1 Acinetobacter sp. YH12252 | reverse complement strand
AATACCAACGAACAGCCCAAAGAATGATTTCACCTTGAAAGTGCCGACCGTGGAAGGGATTCATCTGCTGTATCTCGAAATAAATAAGATATTTAGCTTATCATGTCAGCCTATTTGCAACAGTGCCCTATAAAAAGGGAGCTTTAGAGACTGTAAATAAAACTGTATTTACACAGAATTATTTACACCCTCGTGTGACAGTGCCGCCCTAAATTAAATAACAAATTTTTTCTATCTTTACTCTTGAATTGTCATTTAGATCAGGATAACTACAATAATTCTCTGATCCCCCAAATCTCTCAAGTTTTTCTAATATTTTCCTGTACATACCTCCCTTTTAAGCGTATCTAGATTTGTATTTGGAATTATATATTCTTCTTTTGTAGGTTCCATAGCTATTGGATCACCTGTTACTTCTTTGTACATAACTCCTCCTAGTCTTCGGAATTTTTCTTGTTCGCAATCTATCTCATATAGAACTGTTGACCTATTCTTCTCCTCTTTAAACTCGGTTTCTACCCAAGCTCTTGTTATTTTGGGATTCTTTGTACTATTTAATTTTATAATTTTAGATTGATAATTTGCATTATCTATAATTATTTTTGCAAATATATTTTGAGCATTAAGAACCATTACGCTGATTAATGTAATTTTTAATAGTCTTTTCACCTACTTAGTCTCTTTAAAGCTAATTTCCAGAAATATACTTATATTATTTCTGTTGTTCAATTTATTTTTTAATTTAATAATTTTAAATGGGTTAAATGGGTAAGGACACACAAATGGGAAAAACTCCCTGTTGCTATACGAGATCAATTTAAGAAGTAACTAGCCAAAGTCATAGAGCAGCCACATATTCCAAAGAATATGCTGAGAGGCAATCTTGCAGGTTGCTATAAAATTAAATTATTAAAAGCTGGTGTCAGACTTGTCTATCAATTTAAAGATGATCAGGTAGTTATCTTGCTCATCACAGTCGGGAAACGAGCTGATAGCATAGTTTATGACGAAGCTAAAAAGCGTATTAAAGACTAAAAATGGGAGCTTATAGCTCCCATTTTGAATGGGTTCTAACATTTTGACTTTGCATAGCACCTATTATATTAATTTTAGGAATACTTAAGTTTAGTTAAGAACAATAGTCTTGTTTAAATCTTGAATAAGGAACATTTCTACGTTGTGTTAGATCTTTCCCTTTTAAATCATTGGCTAATTTATCTGATAATTCTTCACTAGATTTTATTTTGTTTGGAACCCATGAATAAGCATGTCTAGGTAAAATTTCAAAAAGATTAGTCATACCAGGTACATAAGAATACTTAAATTGAGTATAAACTTGATCATAGAATCCCTTACAGATTCTATCATTTTCTTTTGAAACTAAATTTCTATTCATAGATGTTGAGAAGTCATATAAGCTCCCATTTTTGTATTCATAATCATATTTTTTCCCAGTTTTAGGACTTTGGCTTGATGTTATTTTTATACCTGAATTAAGCTCTGAAATAGTAATATCTAATGACTCTTTGAATTCAATAGTTTCAGATTTAATTAATTTTGCTAGATCGTTAAACTCATATATAAAATAATGGCTTTCTGGGCTACTCATACCAAACCATGCGCCACATGTACTTGTTACAACATAAGTATTCTGCTGTTGCTTATATATCTTTTCTAAGATTTCACATTGTGGGTCGATCTCACTAATAAAACCAGCATTTCTATTATTGTTCTCAATAGAAAATGGATACTGTTTTACATATAACTCACTGTATTTATTTGTTATTTTATATAAACCAATATTTTCTGGATAACCTTCATTATTTTTTATAAATTTGAATGGCTTAACTTCAATGGCATACGCAACACTACCAGCCATTATGAGAATATTTAGTAGAAATATTTTAGAAAGAGGACTTTTCACTTTAAATACCTTATAAGTTTAAATTATAAAGTAATTTTAGCTACTAATTAAAAAAAAGGTGAAATATTCAATTATTAATTGTCCATTTAACATAATGGTGGTTATACGCAATACACTTGTATATTAATATAAATATCAGATACTTAATAAAACCAGAAAAATCTAAAAATGCACAAAAAGCCGATTTTGAAACAAGTCGGCTTTTTTATGAGCGGTTTTGATATTTTTTGCCAACATTTTTGCTCAAAAAACACTCAAAACAGAAAATCACCTACAATCTATAAGGCTTTCAACCTGAAAAAAATCCACAATTTATGGGGATAACTCTGGGGCTATTTTTAAGCCATTTTTGTACGCTTTGACGTACAGTAATTTAAGGAATCTGCTTCTAGCTGATCAAAGCTTTATTTCTTATGATGTAGTCAAGGAAAGCAGGAAGCTCCAAACAACAAGAATAAGAAAGATCAGCACAAGGATGGTTAGGTACGACAGAAGTTATACCTTGCAACCAAACACGAAAAACCCCGACAGGATGTCGGGGTTTTTTATTACCATTTGAAAACTGACTAAGTTCACTATAAAATATAGACTATAATCTATATTTTGGTTGTGATATGTGGACAGTCATCACAACAGATCTGTTTAATGAGTGGCTTGAGCAGCAAGATGAATCAACACAAGAGAAAGTCCTCGCAGCTTTGGTCGTTCTACAGCAGCAGGGACCTAGCTTAGGTCGCCCTTTAGTGGATACCGTGTATGACTCTAAATTTACCAATATGAAAGAGCTACGCGTTCAGCATAGAGGTAAACCACTTAGAGCCTTTTTTGCATTTGATCCATTACGACAGGCCATTGTGCTTTGCATCGGTGATAAAGGCGGTAAAAAGCGTTTCTATAAAAGAGATGCTGGACATTGCAGAACAGCAATACGAACTTCATCTCTCAACCCTAGGAGAACAATCTAATGGCTAAAACCTTACAGGAATTATTGGTTAGTCGCTCTCCAGAGAGCCAAGCACGTATTAAAAAAATGGCTGATGAGCTACTGTTAGAGACTCAGCTCCATCTTATTCGAGAAGAGTTAGAGATTTCCCAAAAAGAACTTGCTGAAACTTTGGGAATAAAACAGCCATCACTTTCAGCAATTGAAAATCGTGGTAATGATTTAAAGATTTCAACCATGAAAAAGTATGTTGAGGCAATGGGTGGTAAGCTCCGTATTGATGTGGAGCTTCCAACAGGAAAACATATAGGATTTAATGTGTAACGATAAAAAAGGTAGCTATAAGCCACTGCTGTCCCACAATTTTTCACAAGAGGAAGCTTAAATAAGCTTCCTCTTGTTTAATGGGGATTTTATCGGGTGAGAATAAAGCTTTTAACGTTTTTCTTTCAAACAAATTCACTTGAATGATTCTGAGTAAGCGCTGCACTGTCCAGCCTTCTTTCCCCAGATGTTGAGCGAAACTCACCAGCAAATAGGCGATTAACGCGATCCAAATTTGAGTTTGTATGGCATTACGGCTTCGGCCTAGAAATGACTTTAATTTTAAATTCTGTTTAAGTGCTTTAAAGAACAGCTCCACTTTCCAACGGTCTTTATAAATTGCAGCAATCGTTAATGCTGCCAGATGAAAGTTATTACTCAGAAACTCAAACGTCCTGTTCTTATCGGTATCATAAAATTCTATACGTCTTAATAATTTGGGAGCACCTCTTTTCTTTGCATAAGCACTACTTAATTCAATCCATTCATCCGCAATAATACCTTTAGATGCTAATACGCTGCGGCTAGATTTCACTTGATAAACTGTCTTTGGGCGCAATCGGGTGACAAAACTGACCTTTTGATGAGTCAATTGGGCAAACCATTGATAATCAATATATCCTTTGTCAAATACGACAATACTGCCAGCAGGAAATTTGAATGCTCTGCCTTGTACCATATCATTTTCAATGCCATCCCCAAGCGCCACAAATTCAGGAATGGTATTGCTGTAATTTAAGCCAACGCTAAGTTTCATGCTGGCTTTGGATTCATGCACTTTGGCCCATTCACATAAGGAAAATGACAGATCAATATGGCTGGCATCCAGGGAATATAAGGGATTCTTAAAGCGGAATTTATGAGCTACTTTTGAGTGTTCATAAGATTTAAGCAAGGTGTAAAATAGCTGTTCATACAAGGCTGCAGGCTGTTCCTGATTGATTCGAGCCAGTGTACTGCGAGGGTGATAGACTTTGCTCCGAGAGCATTCAGCTTTTCTTGTTGACACTCTAGATTAGATTGAATATCCCGCAGACTTTGTCTGCAGGAAAGTTGAGACATCAGTATGGCAATGAACTGATCCCATCTTGAAGCGGCTCTAAATTTCTGACCGACATGATGTATTTGAACAAGACGTTCAAAATCTTGTCGGAGTATGGGTTTAATCAATTGATGAAATACGGTATTCTGATATGACAAAACCTGAGTCCTTGGTCGTTAAAGTGTTGGTTCGCACTTATATTTTAACGATTCAGACTCAGGTTTTTTTATTTAAATCAAACTATGGGACAGCAGTGAGCTATAAGCTCCCTTTTTTGTGTTAGAAACCATTTAAAGTGTCTGTATTCTCACCATTAAAAATGTCTGGTTTATGATGATCTAAATAACTTCTCAGGATATGACTCTATGAACGACACTGAAAATCAAAAAAAACTCCCATTCTCAGAGGATGAATTACTCGAAAATATAGATGAATATAAAGCACATGCAGATGAAATTACTGTGCTTACAGAAACCGAATTCGATTATTCATATTTCAAACACTCTACTCCATTTTTTCAAAAACAAATTAATTACTGTAGAGACAAAACCCTTGCTACATAAGGTTTTGGAGTCGTTTGTCTAAAAATAATCATAAAACAACCTAGAGCCTGTTTATTTCCTCTTTGTATCCTTAAACGGATAAGATTTTAGAAAAACCGATGGCTCAGAATTAAAAATCATTTAACTTTTATTTGTAATTGTAAACCGAAAGTATCGAGTAATTTCTGCATGGATTTCAAAGTAGGATTGCTCCCTGGTTGCTCCATTTTTTGCAGTGTCTGTGGCGCAATCTTAGTAATTTTAGCCATATCATTCAGTGTTAAATGTAGCTCTGTTCGAATAAATCGAGCAACTTGATAAAAAGACCAGTCTGGATGATTATTGATGGTTTCAAGCACAGATAGTCTTTTTTCCATTTGTTGAATAGGGGTCAATGGTTTAAAACGTTTATCCATGGCTGATCTCCTCCAACTGCTGGCAAATATTGATTATTCGATATTGGCTATTTTCCAGAATTTCATCCGCTACTTGAAGAGCCTGCATCTTTTCTAACAATCCCCGATAAATTGGTAACTGTTCAATTAATAAAGTTTTAATTTCTTGTGGACCAATCGAAGTGCTTTCAGCTATCTGCTCAATCACAGAACTCAAAAGTGGCATACCACCATGATCATCTCTTTCCCAACGAGTAGTACGTGCAATACCATCAGGATGTAACCACATTGGCGCAAAATCAAATAATGGTGTGAGCTGAATTTTACCATTATTGAAGCGTTGGATTGCTGTATTGCGAGTATGGTTATCTTTATTGCCTAAGGCAACATTTGCGAGATCACGCTTCAAATACTCAAATACTTCCTGCTTTGGTTCGGTACAAGCCTCCATAAGCAGGGTACATATTTGATTATGGGTCATTCTAACCCCAAAGCCCGCCTTCCCACCTAGAGATGCAAGGCTTTCCTGAGCAATTCTTTCAACTTTGCCATTAATTACTTTGCGATCAAATCTTGGAATAAACAAAGTCTTGCCATGTAGCTCAAGATCCCGGTGTACACGTAGTTGCAAGTACTGAGCGACTTTCATATACAAAGCTTCGTTCATCAGGATTTTATTCAAATTTTGATCACTGCCGCGGCTAAATTTAACCAACCAATGCTGCTTAACTTGATCATCTGGAAGAGTATGATCTAGATAGAAAAGATCATCATAACCTTGTGTTAACAACAATTTTGGCCACTCACCCTGAATACCAGATGAACCAGCAATAAAAAGTCCATAAGATGCGAGCGATTCAATAAACTTCTCTTTACGTTCAATAATTTGGCTTAGGCTAAATCCCTGATTCTGCAGCTTTGGGAAATGACTTTGTAACCACTCATGAGCCTCTTTGACTCGCAGATTCCCAATTGGATTTCCTGCGCCTGCTTTTAAAAGCGCCCAGTCCGCTTGTTCCTGAACATTCTCAGAAAAATCAAGCTGTATTAGTAATTCTTTGCGGCCGTATCCTTGAGGTAATAGATCCATAAGAAATGCTGGCCAAGTTGATTCCAATCTATTTTGAACGTTCACTGGTAAGTCATAAGCAAGCGCATGACCATCTCTTAGATCCATATATGAAATAGCATATTCGAACAAATATGATGTACGTGTAGCTGCCTGCCATCCAGCATTTTGATCATCCGTAACCTCAACCAAAGCACAGTCATGCCATTCATAGTCTTGGTAGATTTGCAGTGTACAGTATTGCTTCATAATTTTATTAAAATAGTAAAATATAATGATTTTATTGATTATATATCTATTTTAATATAAAAGTATAATTAAACTAAAAATCTCAATGATCACTCTAGGTGTCTAAGAAGAACTTATACATTTCTCAAAATTGCAATAAACTCATCTGATTTGCAGTAGAATTGATCAATATTAGGTTAAATCTCACCTCCTTATATTTTAGCTATCCTTTACATCATGTCAGAACGTCAACAACTCAGCCTTAGTGAATACCTTGCCACTGTACAGGAAGTCATCCATCTGACTTTTGATGGGGCAGTGTGGGTCAAGGCTGAGATCCGTAATTTAAGTATTAAAGGCGGTCACTATTATCTTGAGTTGGCTGAGAAAGATGAAGAAAGCCATAAGGTGATCGCTAGTTGTAAAGGCACCATTTGGAAATTTACGGCACAAAAAATAGTTCTAAAGTTTGAACGAGAAAGTGGTATTGAACTGTCGAAAGACCTGAATGTACTGATCAAGGTCAAAGCTAGATTTGATCCGCAATATGGCTTCTCGGTCAATATCGAAGATATCGACTCTAGCTTTACTCTAGGAGACATCGCCAAACGCTATCAGCAGATTCTGCTGCGACTGACTGAGGAAGGCCTGCTCAATAACAATAAACAGTTGCCGGTACCCTTTGATATTCAGAATGTCTTGGTCATTGCACCGGAAAATGCTGCAGGGTTAGGTGACTTTAAAAAAGATGCGGATGCCCTGGCTCAGGCTGGTGTCTGCCATTTCGTTTATCATTCAGCAACTTTTCAGGGTAATACTGCTTCTGCCAGCATCATTCAGGTTTTGGGCCGTGCCTTAAGACAGTGGGCTCAAGATTACTTGATAGCACCAGACCTTATTGTGATTATCCGTGGTGGTGGAGCCGTGAATGACCTAGCTTACCTGAATGATTATGATCTGGCCGCACTGCTGTGTAAAAGAACTGTGCCTATCTGGGTCGGTATTGGCCACGAGAAAGACCACACTATTTTGGATGAAATTGCACACCGTTCCTTTGATACTCCGAGTAAAGTGATCGCAGGGATCCGTAACCTGATTGTGGAGCGAGTCAATGAAGTTAGTACTGCTTTGCAGACCATCAAGCTACTGTCACAGCACCAGTTGATCACCTACCAGAGCCAGAGTGATCAGTATCTGAAAACTATCAAAACTCTGACACAGAACCAGATCAATGAAGCCCAACGTAGAGTTGATATGCTGAAGAGTGATACTAAGTATCTTGCTCAACAACAGATTAAACTAGCTTCACAGCAGGTAGAGTCATTGATGAGGGAAACCTTGCTACAGAATCCACGTAATGTGATGGCCAAGGGCTATGCAATTGTCCGTAGCCAAGGCAAAGCCATCCGTTCCATACAGCAGATTACTGACCAGCAATTACAGATTGAACTTAAGGATGGCACCATTGATGCCACCGTGACACAGGTAAACGCACATGAACAATGAAGAACTAAGTTTCAAGAAAGGTTATGAAATTCTCAAGAAAAATGCCGAATTTCTTGAATCTCAGGAAGAACCGGATATTGATAACCTTATGGCGATCGTTGAAGAGTCCATGACTGCCTATAAAGCCTGCAAATTACGTATTGATGCTGTGCAACAGGCGTTGAATGACACCTTTAAAGAATAAAAATTCTAGGTCGAGAAAAGTCTAGAATGTTCTAGAAATAAAGGACATGAGATGGTGAAAACTGACAGTTAACCCAATAAATTTGCTTGAGCAGAGTTTTATTACTAACCACCTTTTCCTCGAGAGGTGTTACATGGATCCCAAACAACATACTTACGTTGTTAAATGGTTGACTGAGGATCAAGCCTGTGTCGGCTTATGTGTCGAGTTCTTCATTAAGCTGACTTAAACCAAATAGGTGAGGCTAATTAATTTAATGGCTGATCTTTAATAATCCCTGCCAGCTGAAATAGTTTTGGGTCAAATGGGTACGATTCATGGACCACTTTCGTTGTGGCAAGTAGCAGCTGCCAACAGCTAATTTAGTTTTCCCATATCTCGCCTGTACCGCTTCTAAAGTCTGCATGAGGCTTTCATTACTTTCACGCTGGCTGTGGTCCGTCAGCAGGTCAGGAGTAAAGCGCTGCTTAGCAATTAAATCCGTCAGAATTACACCACACTTTTTATATTTCACGTCAGATTTATAAATGTGTTCCAGCAGTTGCATAGCTGTTTTAATCAGATCCAAAACACAATCCGTCGGTTCAGGAAACTCAAAAGCCAACGATTTACTGTAATAGGGAACCTTTGAATCAAAAGGATTCGATTGCACAAAAGCAATGACACATCCACATAAGGAAGCGTCTGCTCGTAAACGTATGACCGCATCCTGTACATACTTGCCCATAGCCTCTTTGAGATCATCTTGCTCGGTAACTTTTTCACCAAATGAACGACTTGCTATGATTTGCTGTTTGGGGGGAGGGGCATCATCTAACTGCATACAAGAAACACCTTGCAGCTCCAATACTGTTCTTTGCATTACCACAGAAAAAAGGCTCGCCATGCGATGAGAATCTTGCATCACTAAATCCAGTACCGAATAGATTCCCATGGCATTTAGTTTTTTAACTAACTTACGACCAACGCCCCAAACTTCACCGACCTCAATGTCTGAATAAAGCATTTCCTGATCTAGGAAATCCATATTGAGTAAGTTACACACACCCTTGAAACCCTGTCTTTTTTTGGCAAGATGGTTGGCCATTTTGGCTTCAGTTTTACTACGCCCGATACCAATCGAGACGGGCAAGCCAATCCAATCCAACAATCGTTGTTTCATGTGATGCGCATACTGAGTTAAGTCAAAATTTTGTGCATAACTGGTCAGGTCTAAAAAACACTCATCAATTGAATAGATTTCCTGTTCAGGTGGCGCAACAAAACTAGCCAAAATTGAATGAAAACGCTTGGACATTTCAGCATATAAAGCATAGTTACTGGATAACACCACGACCTGATGTTGCTGAACAATATCTTGTATTTGAAAGAGAGGAACGCCCATTTTGATGCCCAGCGCTTTGGCTTCATTACTTCTTGCCACAGCACAGCCATCGTTATTGCTGAGAACAATGACAGGTTTGTTGTTTAGACTGGGATTAAATACCCGCTCACAACTGACATAACAGTTGTTAATATCAATCAGGGCATAAATCCGCTCGTAACTGCTCATCTGAACTTCTTGATCACACTGGTAACCACACCCCAAATCAGCATGGTTTGATTATCTTTCAAATAGATATCAGCAAAATCAGGATTAGCCGCCTGCAACCAGCATTGATTACCCTCAATCATTAAACGTTTAATCGTAAAATCATTGTCTATCAATGCCAGAACAATATCCCCATGCTTGGCTTCAATACTACGGTCAACGATTAGCTTGTCATTCAGATCAATCCCTGCATCACGCATGGATAAGGATTCCACTTCAACGATAAAGGTTGCCTGTTGGTTTTGAATAAGAAACTCGTTTAGATCAAGGGTCTTATCGATATAGTCCTGAGCAGGGGAAGGGAAGCCTGCAGCAACTTTTTGCAAAGCAACAGGAATCTCATAATGTGTTTTTGTCTCAAGCAATGTAATAGAGGAAATATCGTTAAACTTTGGAGTGTCATTTTTTTTCAGGTATTTCTTGATTTCCAATACACGAGACTCTGGCACCCGAATGACCTTGGTCGGTTCGTTATAGACAAAAGGACGGCCAGAACCTTTGCGTGCACCACCATGCTTATTTTGCGTCATTTTTATTATCAATCTTGATTATGTAACATAATTAAGATTATAGAAAACTCAGAATATAAAAACAAGATTGTCCGTTCTTTAATAAAGTATTATCCCAAATCTTGGGATTGCCATGATATTAGCAAAGCCACAAGATCAGTCAGACGACACAATAAAGATTGTCTAATCCTTGATCGTAGAGACTTTATATTTGAAGCAACAGAAGACCTAAAGGGCTTTACTGGTATCCATTGATTGTTCAGCAACATTAAATAAAACCGTGGAACATTGATTAAAGAATAGGCGTGGAACGTGAAAAATCATAAAAAAAGCCCACTCGAGGGTGAGTGGGCTGTAAACTAGGTGTTAGCATACTGAATTATAACACAATTTAAAAAGCTGTTGTTATTCACCAATTAAAATGTCTATGCGATAAACCATTTAAAATGTCCTGTTTTTAACTGCAAGAGTCAAGAACAGGATTTAAATTTCTTTGTTCATTGCTAGCTTTCTGAGCTTTACGACTCGGC
>NZ_VPEA01000023.1:0-17657 GCF_013417365.1 Acinetobacter sp. YH12252 | reverse complement strand
TAGCAAGAGTGAACCACCTGATCCCTTCCCGAACTCAGAAGTGAAACCTCTTCGCGCTGATGGTAGTGTGGGGTTACCCATGTGAGAGTAAGTCATCGCCAGCTCATTATTCTAAACACCCTCAACTCACGTTGGGGGTGTTTTTTTATGCAAGAGAGAAAATAAAGTTAGAAAAATAAAATTATAAAAAGAAAGGAAACATAAAAGTGAAGGCAAAATAAAACCATCTGAGGATGGTTTTATTAGGGCTTAGAGAGAAGATTGATTTAAGCAAATAATTGTGTAACAGAACACCATAGAATTGCTAAAATCGCAATCGCAACGATAGGTTCTAGTACTTTAGACCAAGTGGGTACAATTGCTTCTACAAGCTCAATATTTTGATGATCATCGTGGGTATGTTGTTGTACCATTTGATTAAACTCCTTCATTGATGCCTCTAATGATAGCTCTTCTTGAGGAATTGGTTTAGAACCTTTTAACTCTATTAGATCGTTTGTTGACCAAACCCAATCATCCGCTTGACCAGATAAATGTTCAATTTGACCTAGCAATAATTCACCTAGACCTTTATTGCCAAAATTACCAGTTTGATCCAATTGCTTGAGCTCTGTGAGTTGTAAGGCTAAGACTTCACTAATATTCTGTTCAAGCTCAGTTTTGGAGAGAGGTGACTGATTGTGTGGAGTTGTGGTGAGTCGACGTGCAATTTCCTGAATATATAATTCATCTTGATGATCAATTTCTTGATAAAGTTTTTGGTTGTCTTCTCGCCACAGACTGACCAGTTTGCCTAAGCTCAGCGCATTGATTTCTTGAATATATTGGTCGCGATCAACAGCATTATATTGTTTCAAAAGCGAGGGCTTTTGAAGTTTAATCTGCGCTGCAAAATATTGTACTAAATCAAAAGCCATTCACTACTCCATTGTTTTAATCTAATAATCTAAGGCTTGGTTTTTTCTTAGTTTGTTCGGTTTTTTCTTCAGTCTTTGATTCTAAAGCATCTTGATCATTTTGGATATGTGCATACTCACTTGGATCAAAGAATAAGCCTTGTCCATTCTCTCTTGCATAGATACCTACGACGGCATTCATAGGTACATATAAGTCGCGTGATACGCCACCAAAGCGTGCAGAGAAGGTGATTGCATCATTGCTCATGTGTAAGGCATGCACTGCATGTGGAACGATATTTAGGACAATCTGACCATCCTGAATAAATTGTTCAGGAACAAGCGTATTCGGCTGTGTAGCATCGACCAATAAATGTGGCGTGAGTTGGTTGTCACAAATCCATTCATAAATTGCGCGAGCTAAGTAGGGACGGGTTGGACTTAAGTCGATTTCAGATTCAGACATAATGTGCTCTTTAAGTATGAATTAAAAATTCCTGATAGCGATTTTTTTCCTGCAAGGTCATCGATTTTAAAAATGCAGGGCGATTAAAAATACGCTGGCAATAGAGAAAAATAGGTCTACAGTGTTGTTTGGGTAGCTCAATGCCCATGGCTTTGAGTCGTATAAATAATGGTGCTAGCATGCAGTCTAAAATATTAAATGTTTCAGACATAAAAAAAGGATAATGTTGAAACAGTGGTGTGAGTGAAATGAGTGTATCACGTAATTGTTTTTGTGCTGTACGTTGTGCTTGGCTATTTAAGCTGTCAGGGTGGCGCAGCATGTCATCGGCGAGCTTGAACCAATCGTGCTCAAAGCGCCAGATATATTGACGTTGTTCTGCGCGTGGCATAGGGGCATCGGCATAGAGCTTATTTTGTCGATAACGATCATCTAGATATTCTGAAATTATGCTGCTATTGAATAATTTGAGATCATTTTCTAATAATATGGGCAATTGATTGTAGGGATTGAGACTAGCGAGGTCTTCATCCTCATGATCGACAAGAATCAGTTGATATTTGATTTGTTTTTCGGCAAGAACGTAACGAATCCAATGTGAGCGAAAGTCGTCTGCATGACTATAGAGGGTGATGCCTTGTAAAGGTGCGTTTTCGACTGACATAATCCGAAATAAAACCAAATGAATAGAATAGGATACTAGACTTGGCGACTAAAATCACGCAGCAAACCTGACAAAAGTGTATGAGATATTTATTGAGCTGCTGATTGGGTTTTATAAGTAGCTAAAGTGTAGATTTTGGCTGAACCGTATATCTTGGTGTTGTTATGCAAATAAAAAAGCCTTGGAGAATCCAAGGCTTTTTGTGTCCGATTCGGTAAACGAATTAACGTTTAGAGAATTGTGGACGTTTACGTGCTTTACGTAAACCAAGTTTCTTACGTTCAACTTCACGAGCATCACGAGTAACGAAACCAGCTTGACGAAGAGCAGGTTTTAAAGTGTCGTCGGATGCGATCAATGCACGAGTAATACCGTGACGGATAGCACCAGCTTGACCACCAATACCACCACCAGCAACAGTGATGTAAAGGTCATATTTGTCAGTAGCTTCAAGAAGTTCTAACGGTTGACGTACGATCATACGAGCAGTTTCACGACCGAAATATTGCTCAAGAGTACGGTTGTTAATTACGAGTTTACCTGTACCAGCTGATAAGAAAACACGTGCAGTTGCGGTCTTACGGCGACCTGTACCATAATTAGTAGCCATGTGCTGTATCCCTTAGATGTCCAAAACTTGTGGCTGTTGAGCTGTGTGAGGATGCTCAGCACCAGCGTACACTTTCATTTTCTTGATCATAGCATAACCAAGAGGACCTTTTGGCAACATGCCTTTTACAGCGCGTTGGAAGATTTCTTCTGGTTTGTGAGCAACTAATTTCTCGAAATTAGTTTCACGGATACCACCAGGGAAACCAGTGTGGCGATAGTATTTCTTATCAAGTGATTTGTTACCAGTCACTTGAACTTGCTCAGCATTGATAACAACGATGTAGTCACCAGTGTCAACGTGAGGAGTATAAGAAGTTTTGTGCTTACCGCGTAAACGACGAGCGATTTCTGTCGCAAGGCGACCTAGAGTTTTGCCAGAAGCATCAACAACGTACCAGTCGTGTTGAACTTCAGCTGGCTTAGCGCTGAGAGTTTTCATTAAACCACTACCTATTATAGTTGGTTTGGACTATGGAAGCTGTCCAAACAAAAAGGAGTCCGAATTCTACCTGAAATTAACTAGAACCACAATGGAAATGTCACATTTTAAGCGCTATATTTTAGCGAGCTTAAATACAAAAGAAAAGTTGAATAAATTTGTAACATTCAACATTAAAAGCCTAGATTTATGCTGTTTTAAATCGCCTTTATAGGGTTATAAGTAAAGTTTTTAGCAGACAATATTGAAACAAAAGGGGGGATAGGATGTCGCAAGATTTGCAATCAGAAATACAGCAGCAGTCTGATCTACCTACTTCAAAATTCATTAAATTTATTGCTGGATGTTTTATTACATTACTCAGTGTCTATATGCTGGCTTTTGTAGTATTGGGTGCTGTATATGGTGTGGATGTGTTTAGCATCTTATTGCTGTATTCAATTTTTTTCCATTTAGCACTTTTCCCATTTTTATTGTATGGCGTTGGTGGAATCATTTTGCTGTGTTTAGCAGACACCCAATATCGGGAGGTGCTGAAAAAATCACAAAAAATATTGATGATGGGGCTGTTATTGGGTGTTGCTGTTACCGCTATTTCTGAATGGGCGCATGTGCAAGGGATTTTGCAGACTCGATTTATCTTGGACTGGAAATAAAACAATCAACTAAGATGGCGCTATACTTTAATTATCCTTAGATAAATCTGGACTGAGCATTTATGCGACCTTTATATGTCACCAGTGGTGAACCCGCAGGGATTGGACCTGATATTTGCTTGAGTTTGGCAGACCGAGTGGATGAGCGTCCAATTGTGGTATTGGCAGATCATCAATTATTACAACAACGTGCCGAAATTCTAAACCAAAAAGTCGAATTGATTGAATATTTAGGTCAGCAGCACGCAGCTGCAGTGGGGCAGTTGTATGTTGAACATGTGCCCTTGGCCGCAGAGGTACAACTTGGTCATTTAAATGCTCAAAATGCGGCTTATGTGTTAGAGCAATTACGTCGTTCTGCATCGTATGCCATGACGGGTAAAAGTGTCGGTGTTGCGACAGCGCCAGTACAAAAATCGATTATTAATGAAGCTGGTATTTCTTTTAGTGGGCACACTGAATATTATCAGGAGTTTGCAGGTGTTGCGCGTGTGGTGATGATGTTAGCCACCAAAACCTTACGCGTTGCCTTGACGACCACGCATTTACCTTTACGTGCCGTGGCAGATGCCATTACCAAAACACGTTTAGAACAAGTAATTGATATTTTGCTGCACGATCTAAAAAGCAAGTTTAAAATTGAACATCCTAAAGTATTGGTCTGTGGTTTGAACCCACATGCGGGCGAAGATGGGTATTTAGGCATGGAAGAAATTGAGGTGATTAATCCTGTGCTGCAAAATTACCGTAATCGCGGTGAAAATCTCAGTTTAAGTTTACCTGCAGATACTTTATTTACCCCAGAAAATTTAAAAGATGCCGATGCAGTTTTAGCGATGTATCACGATCAGGGTTTACCTGTGTTAAAATCTCAGGGCTTTGGTGAAGCAATCAATATTACTTTAGGCTTACCGTTTATTCGCACTTCAGTCGATCACGGCACAGCGCTCTCCCTCGCAGGTACGGGACTTGCGAAAAGTTCTAGCTTGCATGTTGCTGTCGATTTAGCGCTGGATTTAGCACGTTCATAATTTCAGCTTGGAAATCTTTATGTATCAAATTAATGCCCTAAACCCAAAAGATGAAGGGCATCAGGCTCGTAAACGCTTTGGTCAAAACTTTTTGCATGATCAACGCGTGATTGCCAAAATTGTCCGCTCAGTGAACCCACGTCCAGGCGATAATATTGTCGAGATTGGACCGGGTTTAGCGGCATTGACCTCACCTTTAATTGGTGAGTGTGATGCTTTGACTGTAGTGGAATTAGACCGTGATTTGGCCGCAGGCTTACCGGGACGTGTGCCACATCCTGAGCGTTTAACTATTGTAGAAAGTGATGCGCTGAAATATGACTTTACCGAGTTATTTCAGGAAGGGCGCCCGCTACGTGTGGTTGGAAACTTGCCGTATAACATTTCGACGCCGCTTTTGTTTCATCTCTTAGAGTTTGGTGACAAAGTTAAAGACATGCACTTTATGCTGCAAAAAGAAGTGGTAGATCGTATCACGGCTGAACCGAATACCAAAGAATATGGGCGTTTATCGGTGATGATGCAGTATTACTGTAAGCCAACCTTCTTGTTTGAAGTACCGCCTGGCGCATTTAATCCACCGCCTAAAGTGACTTCTGCAGTATTCCGTTTAGAGCCTTATGTGACTAAACCGATTATTGCCAAAGATGAAAAAGCATTGGCACGTTTGGTGGCGCATGTATTTACCCAACGTCGTAAAACATTGCGCAATAGCTTAAAAGGCATGTTGGCTGAAGATGCGTTTGAAGGTGCAGGGGTAGACCCAATGGCACGTCCTGAAACTTTAAGTTTGAGTGCATTTGTCGCATTGGCAGATCAGATGGTGAATTAATGGCAGCAATTCGATACAACTATGTCATTGGTGATGTGCAGGGCTGCTTTGAAGCCTTAAAACTGTTATTAAAAGAAATACAGTTCGATCCCGATCAAGATTTTATCTGGTTTGCAGGCGATTTAGTCGCGCGGGGTGAAAACTCGGTAGGTGCTTTGCGTTTTATTAAAAAACTGGTAGATCGTGGCGTTGCAGCAACGGTGTTAGGCAATCACGATTTAACCTTGTTGGCAGGCGCACGTGGCTTAAAGAAAATCAAAGCACAAGACAACACTCGTGATGTGATTGATGCAATTGACAGTGATGATTTGATTGATTGGTTGCGTAAACAACCATTGTGTCTTTTTCCTAATGAAAACACCATTTTAACTCATGCAGGTATTCCACATATTTGGAATGCGGAACAAACCGCAGCTTTGGCAAAAGAAGTTGAGGCGGTGATTGGGCATGAGGACTTTGAGGTGGTGGATGCATTCTTAAAGGAAATGTATGGGGCAGAACCTGCAGTTTGGTCGGATGATTTAGAGGGGCATGCGCGTTTACGTTGTATTACCAACTATTTGACCCGTATGCGTTTAGCCAATGCACAGGGTGGTTTGGAATTCAGCTTTAAAGATGCCTTAGATGATCCGATGCCAGAAGGTTTTAAACCGTGGTTTGAATATCCATCTTTAGCTGCGCAAACACATCAAATCGTATTTGGTCATTGGGCAGCATTGCAGGGACAAACGGTAGCCGACAATATTCAAAATGTGGATGGCGGTTGTGTGTGGGGCAATCAGCTTGTGGCTTATCGTTTGGAAGATCAGCAATTGTTTGCAGTGGATAATCCGCTGGCAGAATGGTAATAACATTCATCTTTAAAATTTAAAAATGTGATGATGAAATGAAAATAGCCACCTATTGAGGTGGCTATTTTTTATCTTGAATTTTATTGAATTCGAATCCAAGTTTGACTGCGACCTAGTGTAGATACACCCATATAAGCACGTAAAGTTAAACGTTTACCTGTTGAGTTGAGGCGAATTTTTGCATCGTAAATACGACCTGCCAATGGATCAATTACGCGTCCTTTTTCGTAATTGTTGCTGTTTTTGACTTGTTGTAAGCCTTTTAAAATATCCATCCCTAAAATAGGTTGGTCGGTATAAGGCGCAGGGCATTTATTACAAAGTTCACGTGGGGTATAACCCGGACGCGGGGTTACTTTCACAATTTTACCCGTATAGGTTTGATTGGCTTCTTTACGAATTTCGATGACAGCTTTGGGTGAGCCTGTTTTATCATCAATTTGTTGCCAAGTTCCTGCTAAATCTTGTGCCATCGCCAAAGTGCTTAGACTGCCGAAGATGACGGCTATTCCTAAAGCCAATTTCTGAATCATTTTATTTCCCTTACTCGGTCTTTGCGGCTAGTCTAATCTGTGAATTAACGGACACAAAGTCCCGAGTATCCAGAAAAAATGACCGATGAGACACAATTACTCGCTTATTGTTGGCGAATCCACGTTTGTGTCCGACCAATGGCTGAAATTCCGACGTAACCACGTAAAGTGAGACGTTTATTATTAGATGCTAAACGACCTTTCAGGCTATACATTTTGCCTGTAAGTGGATCTAAAATACGCCCATCGGCATAGTTGTTATTTTCCACATGCTTTAAGCCACTAATAATTTCCAAACCGACCAAAGGTTTGTTGGTATAAGGTGCAGGGCAATTCACACACATAGTTTTTGGGGTATAGCCCGGTCTTGGTGTGACTTTGATAATTTTACCAGTAAAGCTGCCATTTTCAGCTTGGGTAATTTCAATCAGGGCTTTGGGTGAACCTGTTTTGTCATCAATACTTTGCCAGATACCTGTTAGGTCTGCAGCAAATGCTGAACCACTGAAGATTAAGCTTGCAAATACACCCATCAATACATTTTTCTTCATATCAGTTCCTTTGATTGTCGAAAGTTATTACAGAGGTTAATTCAAGATATAAAGCGAGTTGTGGTAAGAGTCAAGAGATTTGAGGAAATTTTTAATCTTAAACTTGCAGGGAAAATGCTGGAAAAGATGTGAAAAATGCCACGAACGTGTGGCATTTTAAGTGAAAAGTGAATTAATTAAGTTGATGGAATAACTTATAAATTAATCACTTTTAATCCAAGTTTGGCTACGTCCTAAAGCAGATACGCCCACATAACCACGCATGGTCAGACGTTTACCATTGCTGCTTAATTTGGCTTTGGTGCTGTAGATATTGCCGTTTAATGGGTCAATAATTTTTCCACCAGAGAAGTTAGTACCACCTGTATGTTTTAAGCCTTTAAGTATATCCATTCCTAAAATAGGTTGGTTGGTATAAGGCGCAGGACAGTTGACACAGGTATCTTTAGGGGTGTAGCCAGGACGAGGGGTAACTTTGACAATTTTAGCCGTATAGGTGCCATTGGCTTCCTGACGAATTTCTAAAATTGCTTTTGATGAACCTGTTTTGTCATCAATATTTTTCCAAGTACCCGTAATATCTTGAGCTAGCGCAAAACTTCCTAACGCTGAGCAGATTAAGGCAACGGTGAGTTTCATCTTGACCATGTTCAATGTTCCTTGTTTTTGGCTAACTGGATATTTCATAGTAAAAAGAAAGTTAAAACTCGACAAGTCTAAATAAGTGATTGCTCAGTCACATTTTTTGTAAATACAGTATAAAAGTTGGCAGCCATACTGCGGTAAAGACTGCATTGACTGCCATGCCAAAGGCAGCATAACGTCCTGCAACACTGCCACGTTGCCATGCTTGAGCAGTACCAATGGCATGTGCAGCTAAGCCAAGTGCCAAACCTGAAGCACGTTCATCATTGATATGCCTTAAAATAAGTGGTGAAAAAGCAGCACCCACGACACCTGATAAAATCACAATTAATACTGCCAATTGAATCGGTGCTTCTAATAAGGTTGCGATATTAATCGCAATCGGCGTGGTCACTGCACGGGTGGCAAATGCCATAATATCGGCACTGGACATATGTAGCGCATAAGCAAGCCCCATCGGCAGCGCCACAGCACTAAGACTGGCAAAGAACAAAATACCTAAAATCGCTTTGAGGGGTAAATCGTCATAACGCATGGCTGCTAGAGGAATGGCGAGTGCAACTGTCACATAGCCCAATAATTGATTAAACAAAGGGTTGGTTTGTGCGACGTAAGTTTCGTATGGAATCCCGAAAAAATACAACAGTAGCAACACAAAACACATGCCAAAGACAATCACAGGGATTTGCGGGACTTTTTGGTTGCAAGGTTTTGCCAGTAAATATGCAACGAGAGTGATTAAAAAACCATATAGAATTGACAGCATTTTAATCTCCTAAAGCCAGCGTTTTGCCATTTTGGCATACAGCCAAAGCGGGATCAGCGTACTGATAAACAACACAATTAAGAAGATTGGAATTTGTTTGCCCATGTGCGTGAGCATAATTAATGAACCCGCGCTGATGGGTAAAAAGGCAAAGGCACTTTCTTTCATGATTTTGTTGTTGGTATCGACCAGACGAGCAGGAATTTTACTGAGTTTGCGCCATGTAAATAATACCGCCAGCAGGCTGAGCAAACCGACTAAATTGCCTAATTCTGGGTGATTAAATTGGGTCATGATCCATACAGAGGCTTCACGAAACACAATAATCAAAAGGAGTGTGCCGATCCATGCTGGCCAATCGATATGTTTTATCCTGCTCATTTTTGATCTTTCATTAAAATTTTACTTATCACGTTTTAACCGATCTGATCGTCAATTTCAAATGCTTCAAGCGGACGTTTAAATTGTTCTGCCTGTGCACCTAAAATTTCGTCTATCGGTAAATGTGCCTGTTTAATCAGTTGTTCCAGTTTATGTGGTGCCATGCTGACTTGTAGATGTAATTGACCTTCATCATCGTACTGTTCTGCCTGAATGACATTGAGCGCATACAGTTGATTGCGCAGTTTGCCATAAGCAGGTTGTAATTTAAGATCAAACTTTTGAATTTGCCCCATCAAACATTCATGTACGGCTTGTTTTAACAAGTCTAAACCTTGCCCTGAATGTGCCGATACATAGACACGGTCAGGTTGATGCGGTTTTTCATAGATAATTTTGGCTGTTTCGCCTGAGACATCAATTTTATTGTAAACCCGCAAAATAGGTACATCTGCGCCAATTTCTTTTAGCACACCTTCGACTGCTTCAATTTGTTCCAACACATCGGGGTTGCTTGAATCAATCACATGCAGCAATAAACTGGCTTCTAAGGTTTCTTCCAAAGTTGCTTTAAAAGATTCCACCAAAGAGTGAGATAGGTTTCTTACAAAGCCAACGGTGTCTGCCAATACCAGACGTCCGATGCCATCCCATTCTAAACGCCGTAAAGTAGGGTCAAGCGTAGCAAACAGTTGGTCAGCAGCATAGACATCACTTTGCGCCAAAATATTAAATAAGGTCGATTTGCCTGCGTTGGTATAACCGACCAATGACACGGTAGGAATGGCGGCTTTTTGCCGAGCCACACGACCTTGTGCACGGGTTTGACGGACTTTATCGAGTTTGGTTTTTAGTTGTCCCATGCGAATACGCAATAAGCGTCGGTCAGTTTCAAGCAAGGTTTCCCCAGGACCACGTAAGCCGATACCACCTTTTTGACTGTCTAAGTTGCTGCGACTACGCACCAAACGTGAAGATAAATGTTGTAATTGTGCCAATTCGACCTGTAATTTACCTTCGTAAGTGCGGGCGCGTTGAGCAAAAATATCTAAAATGAGTTCGGTACGGTCAACCACACGGCATTGCATCACTTTTTCTAAATTACGTGCCTGTGCAGGACTGAGTGCATGATCAAAAATGACCAAATTGGCGTCGTGTTCTTTGACCAATGCGGCAATTTCTTCGGCTTTGCCTGAGCCAATAAAGAGTTTGGCATCGGGTTTACTACGTTGAGTGTGGACGTGTTGTAAAACTTCTGCACCCGCAGATTCAGCCAAGAGCTGAAATTCTTCGGCATCTAGGTCTTCTAAAATTTGGACAGCGACACTGACCAGTACAACACGCTCGCCATCTTGATGTGGCACAAAATTTTCCACTCAGCGCAATCTCCATGCTAAAGCTATATTCTAGTAGAAAAAATGTTTGTGCAGGGAAATAGATGATTGGATTTTTCCTGCGCCCTGATTTGATGCTATATCAACGTATGTAAACTCAATTATAAGGATGACCCCAATATAGAATTTATCTATTTAGATTTTGCCAAAAGTCGCATGTTTGCATGCAGGTTTCGGTTTTTATTATCAATGCAAGTTCAGATTGAACAGTATAGAATGAGCAAAATATAGACCTTTATACGTTGTTTTGCGTTTAACAATTAGTGATGACCCTATGAACCCAGCTGTTGAAACTCACACATCTCCAATTCATGGTTTTGCAAAGCTTGCTTTGTATAGCAAAAAAGTTCTGGCAACGGCTGGCGCGATTGGTGAAGGGTTTTATTTGGTCTATCGTCATCAATTGTATAAAGACACCAACAACCCGAACAATACGCGCTATGTGCAATATTTTTGCCGTCAATTGTGCAAAGTTTTTAATATTGAAGTGCAAATTCATGGTGAAATTCCGCATGACCCTGCGCTATGGGTCAGTAATCATATTTCGTGGTTAGATGTAGCGGTATTGGGTTCTAGTGCGCGGGTATTTTTTCTGGCCAAAGCTGAAATTGAAAAATGGCCGTTATTGGGTAAGTTAGCCAAAGGTGGGGGGACGCTATTTATTAAGCGTGGCTCTGGCGATTCAGTCAAAATTCGTGAACAAATCACGCAATTTTTAAAACAAGATATTCCTGTATTATTTTTTCCTGAAGCGACCACGTCAGATGGAAGCAAAATTAAAAAAGTGCATGGTCGTATTTTAGGGGCAGCAATTGAAGCCAAACGACCTGTGCAAATTTGTCTGATTTGTTATGTGAATCAGCAAGGTGAGTTAGATACTGTTGCGCCGTTTATTAATGACATGACCTTTGTTGATCATGTGAAAGATGTTTTGGAAATGCCGAAAGTGACAGCGCATTTAATGGCGTTACCTGCAATTGTGGTAGAAGGGCACGATATTGAATCTTTAACTGCTGTGGTACAGGAACGCATGACAGAAGGTTTGGCTGAGTTGCATCGTCAGGTATTAAAACCACAAGTGCTGACATCATAAAACATGCTTAGGCGCATCTTCATGTTAAAGATAGCCTAAGCACATCACATTTTTTTAAGAATAATGGTCATCATCCAACAGCTTCAATATTATGTTGCTACATAAAGCCTTCAATTGGCAGCCATGAGGTAATTTTCATTGCCGCACGTTGATACCATTTCATCCCTGGTTCTTTTTTCAGAATTTGAGTTTCGCCTTGTGGATTTTTCATGTGCCATTGAATGTTTTGCTGTGCATCCAAAACCAGTTTATAAGCATATTTGGACAAATTGACATCCATGGTGTGGTGAACTGCGCGAGCCAATGGCGGACTGTTTAAAATCACCCCAATTTCAGTATTTAAATATGCCGAGCGTGGGTCAAAATTAAACGAACCAATAAATACCTGTTTTTCATCCAATGCCATGAGTTTGGCATGTAAACTAGAACGGCTTAAACCTTTCATACTGACTTTGGCTTTTTTGGAAATTTCGTGCGTATGTGTGTTTAGGTTTTCCATTTCAGGTCGCGCCAAAAACTCATACAGCTGCACGTTATTTGCCAATAAATCTTCTCGATATTTGGCGTAAAAAGCATGCACCACAGGAACATCGTTGGCTTTAAAGGAGTTGGTCAGTACGCGTACCTGAACGCCATCATCCGCCAAGTCTTTTAGTTTTTCTGCCCCCGATTGTTCAGGGACAAAATACGCAGAAATAATATCGACACTACTGCTTGGCTTCTCTAAATGCGTCAGCAATTGAAAGTTGAGATGTTCTTCTTTTGAGGCGCGGTCTTTAATTTTACTCGGCGCATCTTTGACCACTTCAGCACTGACCCAATCGAACTTAATACTACGCGTCATCCACTGTTCAATCGCTTTAGAACGAGTCACCAAATCTAAATAATTTTGTACGGTGGCTTCTTGATCGTGCTGTTCTAATTGCTGTTTTAAGCTTTCATAACGCAAGGTGTAATGTTGTGGATTGACCAATTGCTTGACTGAATAAGCATAGTCATCATTCCAGTATTCATCAAAAGAGTGAATAATTTCATCCGAAGCCGAGCCGACTAACATCACATCGACATCAGAAAATTGATAATTGTCGCTGACGTTATAGTATTGATTGCTCATATTGCGCCCACCAATCAGAGAAATTTGGTTATCGGCAATAAAGCTTTTGTTGTGCATACGACGGTTAATACGCTTCAAATCCAAAATCATGTCCATGGCACGATAATGTCGAAAGCGATATGGATTATACAGTTTGATGTCGATGTTGACGTGTTGATCGAGCGCGAGATAAATGCCTTCCATTTTTTTGGCATTGTTATCATCGACCAATAAGCGGACTTTCACCCCACGATCTGCCGCACGAATAATGGCGTGTAGTGCAAGCGCGCCAATTTTATCGTTATCCCAAATATAATATTGTAAATCTAAAGATTTTTCTGCTTTATTAATTAGATAGATACGTGCTGCTAGGGCTTCGAGCGGATCATACAGGACATGATAACCCGTAAGCTGTGGATATTTTTCGCGTAGCGGCAGTACAATTTTGGCCAAACTGGTTTGATCGGTTGGGGTTTCAAACGCCATCTGGATCGGATGTTCAATTTGTTTGGGCAGCGTGCTACAGCCTGAGAGTGTCAAAACGAAGGCGCAACTCAGCCACAAGACGTTGTGCCGAATATTTTGAAATGGAGCGGATGAGCTGCGGTTTGCCAAATTAAATTCCTTTTTAGCACGAGGAGCAAATAAGTTAAAAATAGGGTTTGAGTATAATTGTCAGCTATGAAAAGATAAATATGACAATACAGATATATGACGTGTGTGGGTTAAATGCGACATCTGGGTTTAGCGCAGCATTGAATAGCAGAAGTATGAAGTAATAGAGAATAAATATGTGGGATAACGATTCAGTCGTGTTGTATTTCTATATGGGTATGGCAATTTTGGCGCTGTGGGCAGTTTCGCAAGCATGGCGCAGTCAGGCCAATACAGAAACCATTCACCCGTTTAAGGCCTTTGTGCATTTGTTGGCATTTTATTTGTCTTACCTGTTGCCGCCTTTGGTTTTTTTTAGTGTCTATGCGGGTATTCAGGGCTATTACTCCATCCACGAAGCGATTTTTGTATTTTTAGTCAGTGCTGTGTTGAGCTATGCGCGTTTTATTGAACCGCATTTGATTCAAGTCAAAACTACCAAATATCAAATTCATGCAGATCGCCGTTTATTAAAGCCTGTCAAAATTGCTTTAATTGCAGATTTACATATTGGCTTGTTTTCTGGGCATGAGCGTCAATTGAAGCAAATTGTGAAAAAACTCAATTTGCAAAACCCCGATATTGTCGTTGTAGCAGGCGACTGGACTTATGAGCCTGAAAATAAATTGGTCGAAGAATTGGCGGTATTAAAAGAAATTTGTGCGCCTGTATATTCGGTAAATGGTAATCATGATGAGCAGTATCCTGGCCCGCCCATTCAAGAACTGTTAAAAACGGCTTTAGAACAAAATAACGTGATTGATATTGAAGGTAGAATTGTCGAGTTTGATGAGTTTCGTTTGCTCGGTATTGGCGATTTATGGGCAGGTAAAACCGACATGCGCTATATGCCCGATTTACCTCAGGATAAGCCGTGGGTGTTGTTATCACATAACCCCGATACAGTGGATATGGTGCCAAAATTGCCGACACGTCCGTTGATGTTGGCAGGACATACCCATGGTGGGCAGGTTGAACTGCCGTGGCTGACCGATTATGTGATGAAAAAAGTATCTATTTTAGGGCATAAAAAGGGGTTATATCGCCATGATCATGCCGATGTATTTGTGACTGTAGGGACAGGAATGGTCGGTGTTCCTTTTCGTTTTGGTGTGCCGCCCACGATTGATATTATTGAATTATTGTAAGCACCGTCACCATCGCCTACATGAAAAAAACCAGCCGAGGCTGGTTTTTTGATGCAATTTTTGCGCTTAAATTTGATTGTTTACATCATCATGCTTGGTTTCTCGAATCATTAAAAATGCGATTAAAGACAAGATGGATGCTGCACTTAAATAATAACCAACTGCAGCCAAGCCATAAGTGGTGGCAAGTTTGGTGGCAATGAGTGGGGCAAACGATGCGCCAAAAATACCCGCCAAGTTAAAGGTGAGTGCGGAGCCTGTATAGCGTACAGATGTTGGGAAAATTTCAGACAATACTGTACCAATGGGCCCGTAAGTAAGTCCCATAATTGCCAAGCCAATACACAGGAAAATAAATACAATCCACGTGCTGCCTGAAGCAAGCATGTCGGCAAAAAATAAGCCAAAAATTGCAGAGATGATGCACACTGCGATAGAGGTGGTTTTACGTCCAAATTTTTCGGCTAAAACGGCTGAGAGGGGAATAAAAGCAGCAAAACACAATGTGGCTAGTAGTTGAAGTTTTAAGAATTCTTCACGTGAATAACCCAGTTGTTTGGTGCCCCATTGCAAGGCAAATACCGTAGTCAGATAAAACACCACAAAGGTACAAATTGCAGCGATTGTACCGAGCACTAACATTTTAGCGTGTTTTTTAAAGACCTGAATAAATGGCACATTGACTTCTTTTTGTTTATTCAACACTTTTTGGAAGGCAGGCGTTTCATGCAGTTTTAAGCGAATCCATAAACCGACAATCACCAATAAGGCACTCGAAATAAACGGGATGCGCCAGCCCCATGTCATAAAGTCTTGCTCAGACATCAGCGCACCTAAAATAAGGAATGAACCTGTGGCAAGAATAAAACCAATCGGAGCGCCCAATTGTGGGAACATGCCATACCAAGCACGTTTACCTTCAGGGGCATTTTCTGTGGCTAACAGTACTGCTCCCGACCATTCACCGCCCAAGCCTAAACCTTGCCCTAAGCGACACAACGCCAACAGTAATGGCGCGATAATCCCAATTTGTGCATACGTCGGCAGTAAACCAATACAGACTGTAGAAATTCCCATGGTCAGTAAGGCTGCAACCAAGGTGGCTTTGCGCCCAATCCGATCACCCAAATGTCCAAACAGGGCTGCACCAATAGGGCGTGCAATAAAGGCAATTGCAAAGGTGGCTAGTGACTGAATGGTGGCAGTCATTGGGTCGGTACTGGTCGGAAAGAACAGATAGGGGAAGATGATCACTGCCGCAGTGGCATAGATATAAAAGTCAAAAAACTCGATAGTAGTACCGACCAAGCTTGCAGTCAGTACTCGAAATTTAGAATTTTGAGTCGGCTGTTCAGCGGCAGCAGTAGAGGAAGATGCCATACAGGACCTTATGTAAGTGAATTTGAAAATATAATTCAGCACAGACAGAAGAGGTGCAGCTGTAATCGCAAATACTTCTTGCAGTTATACTTTTTTGAACAAGAAATAAGTCAAAAGATGTTATCTCAGGACTTAATCAAATACTGAGAAATCCATAAATGATGGATAACCGTATCTTTAGGGCGATTAAATCACATACAGATAAATTGACAAAAAGTGCGCTCCTGCACCAATCAAGACAAATACATGCCAAATTGCGTGGGTATATCTTACGCGTTTTAAGGCATAAAACAATGCACCCACCGTGTAAGCAAGGCCACCAATCAGTAAAAAAGTTAGTGCTTGGCTGCTCAAATAGGTTTGCATATCATCCATGACCAAAACGGCTAACCAGCCCATGACCAAATAAGCAATTAAAGAAATTTTATGAAAACGGTTGATAAATACCAGTTTGAACAAGGTGCCAATTAGTGCAATGATCCATAGTGCAATTAATAAATATTGTGCTTTGGGCGTAGGAATGGCAATAGAGAGAAATGGGGTGTAGGTGCCTGCAATTAAATAATAAATGGCAGTGTGATCGAGCTTTTTATAAAAATAGCGGCGGTCTGCGGCAGTTGCCATGTGATACAGCATAGAAGTTGAAAAGAGCAACACCATACTAATGGCATAGGCCCATAAACCTAGCCATTGTCCTGTACTCAGGTATGCACCTTTGATCAGTAAAAAAACACCTCCAATCAAGGCCAAAGCTGCACCAATACCATGGCTCAGATAGTTAATCCGTTCCTCTTGATGGTCATAATCAGGCACTAAAGGCGCATTCAATTTCATAGGTGTTCTTTTTTATTTATACAACCGTATAGTAATTCAATTTTGCTTTTAGGGTAATAACATTTAAACTTGAATTGTAATTTTTTCAGGTTTTCACTATGTCGACTTTGGCTTCTCCCTCTGCGCAGGAACAACAATTCTTGGAGGCTTTTCAGCAAGCCATTGATACACAAAAACTTGATCGTGTGGTACTTAGCCAGTACAAAGGCGAATTGGAACAATTAGAAAAAATTACCCTGCGTATTATTCAACTCAATCAAGAGCAGGTATTGAGTTGTTTGTATCGTCATAAAACGCAGGATATCACCAAAAATTATCCTTTGGCGCAAGCCCAGTCACAATTGAGTCAGTTATTGGCAGATTGTAAACAGGCGAATTTATTTACCCTAGATCAAGAAATTCAGCTTAAAAAGAATAAAAAGAAAGCCATGCTTAGTATGAGTAAAGCGGTAACGTCTGCTGCAAAACCCAAAGAGCAACAAGGGCATGATCGTGAAAAGCAACGCTATGTCGAGCAAAGTAGTCCTTTTTTACAGCCTCTAGGTATTACTGATGCGCAGGCGCAGATTATTCCAAGCATGGCGCGTAAGTGGAAACAGATTAATAAATTTCTCTGTACACGACAAATTTCACAGAACCCTTATCCTATCAGGATTCTGCTTTCTTAAAATTGCCAAAATTTCCTTAAACTCTTCTTTTTTCCCAAAACCAATTAAACGCTGAATCGCCATTTGAACA
>NZ_VPEA01000022.1:0-19543 GCF_013417365.1 Acinetobacter sp. YH12252 | reverse complement strand
TGGCTTTATCAACCAACTTGTGAGTTGCTGTAAATATTAATGTTTTGAGCTTTGCTTTTTGAGTATCTTGTCGCTTATCTAGTTTTTTTCGACCTAGATTATTTAACTCAATTTTCTGTTTCTTGTGTGGTTTAGCTTTAGCAATCGCTCTGAGCTTGTTTCTGTGCTTGTACTTTTGATTTAAATAATCTGATTCACTTGAGATCAGCTTGCCTAGACCACTCCCATATACATCGCCATCAGAGTCCACAAAAGCTTCTGAGTACCCTTTATCAACACCTACTGTTTCCTGACCACAATCTTGTGTTTCAACTGCATCATAGGTTGAATGAACTTCAATATTGCCATTTTTTAGAATGATTCTAAGTGTGCCTTGTGGCGCAAAATCAACAGTGGTGTTTAGTGGAATTTTAATGGTTTGTCGAGGGATTAGGCTTGGTACTTTAAGCCAACATTGACCATTTAACTCAAAAGTTTTACACATATCCGCACGAACAATAATTTGATTATGTGTGTGATTAACACCATGCTTAAAGTGATTACGCATTTGACGATGGAGGAAATTATCAGTCATCCATTCATCTTTTTTAAGCAAGGTGTATAGTCTTTTTTGTTCATTATTACAGGAGGTGCGTTTTCGGATCGCCTGCTTTACTTTGTCTTTTGATGCTTCTCGATAGGCTTTAATATCACCTATGCAATCACGTAGCGTTTCTTTCCACGCATTTGCAGAAACACCAAAGTCACGACTTTCTTTCATCCACGCATCACGAATAGCTCTGTCACTGATATTCAAACCTGAAATAGCACCATATTTAGCCCACACCTCGCTACGAATACGACCAAGTAAAACAGCTTGTTTCTCAAGCTGTTTGTACTTTTGCACATTCAAGTTTTTACAATGGTGGATGCGTGTTAGTTTCAAAAGTTATTCCTTGATGTTCACTAATTCTTTAACTTTTTCTTTGTATTTTCTTAATCCGTAAAGTCGAGAGGAAAAACAATGAATAATCGCTAACAAGTCTTGTGTTACTTCTTCCGTTGGGGAAAGAGATTCTTGATTCATAATAATAACTTTACAACCATGTCTTTCAGCAAAAGATTCAAACCACTCAAAACCAAAACGCACCAAACGGTCTTTGTGAGCGATGACAAGCATTGAAACTTTACCCATTTCAATATCAAGAAAAAGCTGATTGAATTTCTTTCTTTTATAATTCAAACCACTTCCAACCTCTGACACCCAATCATCAACAGCATAGCCATTTACAGTACAAAAAGTTTCTAAAGCTGACACCTGATTAGCTAAATCGGGCTTTTGAGCAACACTAGATACCCTTGAATAAACAATTACTGATGATTTAGCTTCCGTTGCTTTTATACCGATATATTCAAGGTATTGATCGTGCGTGTAGTATCTGCGATTTTTAGGATTTCGACATGCAACCAAAATACCTTCGGCATCCCATCTTTGTAGAGTTTTAACCGACTTCCCAATCATTTCACCGAATTTAGCAGGAGAATACATTAATCAATCTCCGCTAACTTCTTGAAATCCTCAAGTGTATAGTCTTTAAATATGGATTCATCACAATATATGGCTAGATCATTGTCTTCATCCCATCCACAGATAGGGCATGTATAAGGGGATGATGCGACTCCTAGCTGATTATATTTTAATAAAATATCGTTACAAACCTCATAAAGTTCTGAATCCTCATGATGATCAAAAACTTCAAGGAAAATTAGTTCACTAATATTGTCTGCAAATTTTTTGTATTTTTCAGGCACTTCTAGTTGATATGGCTCTACTAAATCATCTAGTTTTTTAGCGCAAGCATCACCAAAAATCTCTAATAATTTTTCCTCATATTCTTGACAGCGCATACCTTGTCCTGAAACGTGAGTACATTCAGAAAAGCCTGTATTTGCATTAATAAAATCAGCATAGGTGGGGCATTTATCGGAGAGTGATTGATTTGTTTTTTCAGGGTACGAAGAACAATCATAGCCTAAATCTACAATATCGGTTTCATAGAAATCATTCTTTGACCACTCACCATAGACCCATGATGCAAATTCCTTAATAAACCCATCTTTATTTTCAGGGGATACAAAATAAGCAAGGTCTTGCTCTACTTTCTTTAAGCTTTCAGCCAAGTATTTCATTGCAAGTTTTTTTAAAATTTAATACCTAAATTGTATATGTTTGACTATATCTGTCAAAATAATTATTTGCTATAAATCACTCCCGAATAGCAGTTATATATGTAAGGCATATGCATGCTTTTATTATGCTAAAGCTTAATGAACCGTACCGGGTTTGTCGGAGACTTTTTTATTTAAGTTAGGCCACCTGACCTAACGGGTTAATCTTATCATAGTACATTGCTTCAAACTCAAAAGGCGACTTGTAACCCAATGCACTGTGTACACGCTCTTTATTGAACCAATCTACCCAGTTGAGTGTCGCAAGTTGTACATCCGCTAAACCTTTCCAATCTGCTTTTAAATACTCAATCACCTCTGTTTTGTATAAGCCATTCACTGTTTCAGCCAAAGCATTATCGTATGAATCACCAGTCGTACCGACTGATGCTCGTAAATTTGCAGCTTCTAAACGATTGGTATAGCGAATAGAAAGATATTGAACACCTCTATCGGAATGATGAATCACATTCTTTGGCATGCCTCGATCGTGCAATGCTTGCTCAAGTGCATCGAGCACCATATCTGTATTCATCCGTGTAGATACTTTCCATCCAACAATTGCTCGTGAGAACACATCAATAATAAAGGCGGTATAGACCCAGCCTGAATGAGTTTGAATATACGTAAAGTCACTCACCTGAGAAGCACTGCTTCGCAAGGGTCAGGATGATCAGCATTAAAATTACGTTTCACTAAATCATCTGCTCTTTTTTGATCATCTCGGCTACGGGTGGTTTGTTTATTCTTACCACGCCAAACACCTTGTATAGCTAGCTTCTGCATCAATCGAGCAACTGTACAACGTGCGATAACATAACCTTCACGTTTCAATTGTTGCCAGACCTTACGCACACCATATCGACCTGAACTTTCTTTCCAAATTCGTTTAATTTGTTCAGCATGATGCTCATCATGTAGATCTCGTTTCGCTCGATGTTCTGGATTGTCAGCGAGATCTAAAGTTCGGTAATAGGTTGAAGCTGCGATCGGTAAAATCCTACAAATCGCATCAACACCATATCGATCTTTATTGTTATGGATGAAATCCACCATTATTTGTGTGGGCGGTCGAGCTCCGCCTGGGCGAAAAAAGCGGCTGCTTTACGTAGAATCTCATTGGCGCGTTGCAGTTCTTTATTTTCGCGTTCGAGTTGTTTGATACGTTCTTGGTCTGAAAGCAGCTGTACTTTAACTGGATTTTGTTTATCTAAATATTTTTGATACCAAACACGTAGTGTTTCAGGAGTACAACCGATTTTAGGAGCAATTGCTGTGATCGCAGCCCAATTCGATGGATAATCTTTTTCGGATTCAATCAATAATTGAACCGCTCTATCTCTGATTTCAGGGGTGTATTTTACTTTTTTCATCGGGACATTCTCTCAAGAAAAGTGGTCTCCGACAAACCCGGTACGGTTCAGTCCAAAAGAAACGATAAATCAGTATGAAGTCGCTGATATTTTACGACTTCATACTAATTGCAGATTAGTCTTCCAAAACTTCTTCTAGCAACTCCTCACTCGGGGCAAAGTAATATGCACCATCCAAGGCGGTGACGAAATGCAATAAACGATCGTGGATGCCATCACCTGAAGTACCAAACATACGTTCTAACATGGCATCAATAATGCTCAAATCTTTGGTATAGGCAATAAAGAATAAACCCTGATCGCCTTTGCCATCACCATAAGGTAAAGAATGGCGCAAAATTTCCATTTCATCGCCTGCATCATCTTCAACGACAGTACGTGAAACGTGCGAATTTTCAGGTTGTACATCTTCATCTAATTCAATCGATTCTAGCTTGGTACGTCCAATCACGTGTTCTTGGGCATCGACTTTGAGCTTTTTCCATTTTTCTAAATCGTGGCAATAGCGCTGTGCAAAAATAAATGAACCATCGGCAAACACGCCTGCATCTTCGCCTAAAAGTGCAACTTCAGCACGATCATCTGGAAATTGTGGGTTTTCGGTACCATCAATAAAGCCAGTCATGTCGCGTCCATCAAAATAACGGAAACAAACCCGTTCATCCAAGACTTCAATTTTGTCTTGAATCCCCTCAAAAAATGCCTGACTAAGTGCAAAGCAAATATCCGCACGTGTACTGGCGAGGTGAATGATCACATCTGCAGGCACGACAGGCATTGGGTACGCCCCTTGAATCGGTTGTAATTGTTTAAAACCATCTGGAGATTGCTCATAGAGTTGTGCCCAAAGTTCAGGACCAAAAGCAACGCCAGTTTTAATTTGGGCATGTGGATGTTGGGTAATCAAACGATCCCGTGTGCTAAACAAGTCAGCCAATTTTTCTTTTAACTCAGTAATGCTTAAGTCTTTTAAACGAAGTACAAGAAAGCGAGCATGATCTGAAGGTAGTGGCAAAATTACAGATTGGGCAGTCATGTATAGCTCCTGAAAATTTGTTGTTTTCTATAAAGTTGACTTTATTGTGCCTGATTGTATGTAGGCTTAATAGCCTCAACCCGATTTTTATTCCACGTTTTTAGTCATGAGATTAAGTGAAATATCATATAATGCACTGTCTTGTGAAAAGCGGCGATATATGTCTTATCAAGTTTGGATTGCGTTTATGTTGGCCTGTTGGGTGATTAGTGTTTCACCTGGCGCGGGTGCAATAGCATCTATGTCGAGTGGTTTGAATTATGGTTTTCGACATGGGTATTGGAATGCGATTGGTCTACAACTCGCTTTATTATTGCAAATCGCGATTGTAGCCGCAGGGGCAGGGGTATTATTTGCGACAACACCTTGGGCATTTCTAATTGTGAAATGGTTTGGTGTGGCATATTTGTTATATCTGGCGTATTTGCAATGGGCAGCGCCTGCACAGTCGATTGAAATTCAGCATGAGCTGACGCGAAAATCTGCTGGAAAATTGGTGATGTACGGCTTTCTGGTCAATATGAGCAATCCCAAAGCAATTGTGTTTTTATTGGCAGTTTTACCGCAATTTTTAGATTTATCTAAACCGCAATGGGCGCAATATGCAATTATGGCGTTGACCATGATTAGTATTGATTTGATTGTGATGGCGGGCTATACGGGCTTGGCTGCTAAAGTTTTACGTTTGTTAAGATCACCGAAGCAGCAAAAAGTCATGAATCGTACTTTTGCTGCATTGTTTGCAGGCGCTGCTTTTTTGTTGAGTTTGGTGCATCAGTAATGCCTTCAATTAAACAAAAGTGTATGTTGTAATTATAAAAAAATAGATTGAGATATACGTTGAAAATAAAAGGTATTCCGCGAGCACGTTATTGGCAACATTGGTGGATTAGCATGTTGCTTTTGAGTTTTTCAACTTTAATTGCAATTGGATTAGCGATTCACTTTTCAGTAGATCGCGTGTTTTGGCCAATTTCTTTGATGGTGCATTTGAGTATCAATTTGATTTTTTCTTTTGTATTTTCCGCTTTGCAAACTTATTTTAAACATACGGTGTGGCAAAGTGTGGTGTTGATTAATATCACAGCTGTGTTGTTGATTGCCATTCATGCAATGTTTTATCTACAAACAATAGATTGGAATGCTGTTTCAGAAGCTCAGCAGCAACTGAGTCTTTTACAGCAAGTGATTCACAGTGATATGGCACTGTGGATAGTGTACATGCTGCCACTTTTGGTCGTAATGCTCATTGCTGCAATAAAAAAATATAGATACTCATGAACGAAAAACTAAGCCATCGTTCTGACTTTTTGTACGCTAAAAATCACCGCAAAAATGATCGCCATAGTCATCACAATACTTAAACCTGTCGAAATATTTAAGCCCGCACTTGACCATAAACCTACGCTGACTGCAATTTGCGCCACAATAAATGCCCAAATCACCATTTGTTTAGGCGAGTGAGCCAATAAACGTGCGGTTAAAGCGGGAATCACCAACAATGCGCCCATCAATAAAGAACCGACTGCACGTAAAGCCAATACGGTAAATAATGCCAACAACAACATAAAAATCAGGCGTTGCCATTGGGCATTCACGCCTTCACTGACCGCAATATCAGGGTCAATTGCAATTTGAATTTGTGCCTGCCAAAATTTATACAGCACCGCTAAAGCAACAATAATCACTAGGGCAAATACAGGTAAATCTGCCCATGAAATGGTGAGTAAATCACCAAATAAATAGCTCAGCAACTCAGGGCGCAAACTTGGAATATGTTGAATAAAGAGCAACCCTGAACAGAGCAAGGTCGCAGAGCAGAGCGCCAATAATGCATCATTCGGCAACCGTGGATCATGTAAAATCCATAAAACACCCACCAATAATAATGCCAAGAAGGTCACACCCATCCACAGAGGTAAACTCAACGCGCCTGCAATCGCCACACCCAATAAGGTGCCATGCGCCATCGTATCGGCAAAAAAGGACATACGTCGCCACAGCATTAAACAGCCAAGTGGGGCGGTCAAAAATACCAATAAACTGCCCATGATCCATGCAGGTAACAGCAATTGTAGCCAATCCATCATGGGTTAAGCTTCCGGTTCAGGGTGAATATGAGGACGTGAATCATGCTGACAAGGCTCGGCATGATCGCCATGGGCGCAGTGTTCGTGGTGATGTTGATAAAACACCCGATTGGTTCCAAAAATAGCTTGGTATTCAGGATGTTGCTGTACATTTTCGGGCAAACCGCTACAGCAAATGTGTTTATTTAAACATACCACACGATGCGTACCTTGCATGACCCATTGCAAATCATGCGACACCATCAACACCGCACAGCCATATTTGCTCGGTAAGTTGCGCACATAGTCATACAGTTCAGCTTCGGACTGAATATCTAGTCCTTGCATCGGCTCATCCAGTACCAAAACATCAGGTTGACGTAATAAGGCGCGTGCCAATAGCACCCGTTGCCGCTCACCACCAGACAGTTGTTGTACTTTTGAATCTTGCAGTTTGGCAATGCCAGTATCGCGGATAATTTCTGCTTTAATTGCGTCTGGGCATTTTTCTAAAGCCAGTAAATCTTTCACTCTTAAAGGCAAGCTGTGTGAAGGATTAAACTTTTGCGGCACATAAGAAAAGGTCAATTTGCGAGCATTTACGAGCTTGCCTGCATTTGGTTTGACAATGCCAAGCAAGACTTTAATTAGAGTCGATTTTCCTGCGCCATTGGGGCCAATTAGCGTGACAATTTCACGTGCATGTAATTCAAAATCGACATTTTTTAAAATATCGCGCTCATCTATTCGCACCTGAATATTGTGCAAGGCGATGAGCGGTGCAGTGGTTATTTGCTGTTGCACTGCTGACATTTTCCAGAAATCTCAATAATGCTGTGATGCGGGCTAAAGCGGTCAGAGGCTGCCAACTGATCTAATTGCTCTAATAAACCTTGCGCTGAAGCTTCTTTAACGACTTTACATTCAGTACAGATTAAAAAAGCCGCTTGGTGTCCTTCACGTGGATGACAGCAAGGAATATAGGCATTGATTGAAGTCAAACGGTGAATTAGTCCTTTTTCCAGTAAAAAATCTAAAGTACGGTACACCGTTGGCGGTGCTGCAGGACGATCAGACTCACTTTTAATTTTCGCCAATAAATCATAAGCACCCATTGGTGCAGATGCCTTGAGAATGAGTTCCAACACTTCTTTACGTAGCGGTGTTAAACGAGCACCTGTTGCCGCACATAAACTTTCAGCTTCGGCAAGACGTTGATCGACATTGTGATGGTCGTGAACGCCATGTAATGCATTGTGATGCTCGTGCGAACATAAGCTCATAGCCACCCCAGTTGAACTTTAAAAGAAAAACGACAGTAAATCTTAGCATGAAGCGTTATTAGTTTCGATTATACGTAGGTATTTTTATAAATTTGTTATATTATAACATTTGTCGATTTTTCGTGATATGCCGCAATGTTTCGTTTATTTAGTTTCTGTCTTTTAGCGTTATGCAGTACTGTCAGCATGGCGCAGGCTTTGGTGGTGTCTACCCATCCTATCTATTTGATTGCCCAAAAAGTCACGCAAAATATCGAAACACCCACGTTATTACTGGCAGATCAAACAGGGCATGATGTATCGCTCACGCCTGCACATCGAAAAATCATCCAAGATGCGGATTTAATTATTTGGCTAGGTAAGGCGCATGAAGCACCGCTAGAACGTGTATTACATCAAAATCCTAAAGCGATTGCTTTATTAGATACGGGCATTATGAAAACTTTGCCGCAGCGTTCAGAACGTGGTGCAGCATTAAAAAATACAGTAGACAGCCATGTCTGGCTAGACCCAAACAATGCGGTGCGTATCGGCTTCTTTATTGCCGCGTTACGTTCTCAGCAAATGCCTGAACATCGCGATGCTTATTGGAATAACGCACGTGCCTTCGCACAGAGTTTATTCAAAAGTGCAAGTCAGTTTCAGACTCAAACTGCAGTACAGCCATATTGGGCTTATCACGATGCCTATCAATATTTAGAACGTGCCTTAAATTTAGAATTTTCTGGGTCGATGACCAATGATCCGCATATTGCGCCAACAGTCGCACAAATTAAATATTTGAACGATCACCGACCAAATCCAAAAATGTGCCTACTTGCAGAAGGACATGCCAGTAAAAATCAGTATATGAAATTGAATCCAATTGTGTTTCAAAAGGTCGATGAAAGCATGCGCGGTGCAGATGATTTTGTGCAAGCGTGGCAGCAATTAGCCAAGCAAACCAAGGCTTGTGTATTAAATGCACGAAAATGATGCGTTTTTTAAGCAAAATTGAAATATGACAATTCCGAGACAAACATGCAAAAAAACACGACTAAGGTCGGGAAACGATTGCATGTTCAGGGGGCTAACTCTATAATGCCTGCGATAAAAAACGATCATCAGTTGAACTTGTCAAGCATTAATGCTGTGAGTGGATAAAAAAATGAGCCGAACTAGTCGCTTGATTGACCGACGATTAGCTAAAGCTTTGGTCTTCTTACAAGCATTCATGATTCCAGTTTCAGCCCTGATAGCGTGGGTCTTGAAAGACTCAACGGCTGCCTTAAGCGCTGCACTTGGTGCTAGTGTTTGTTGGTTGGCAAGTTGTTATTTTTCATGGCAGTCGTTTCGAGCAGCAGGTGCACGAGCGTCCAGACAGGTTCTTTCGAACATGTATAGAGGAATGCTCGGTAAGTTTGCAATCGTGATCGTAGGATTCATTTTAATTTTAAGCAATGTACAGCCGTTATCCCCGGTGGCATTGTTTTGTGGTTTTATGCTCGTTCAAAGCATGTCGTGGGTTGCGCCATTTTGGGTGTCACGATTACAAAAACGAGTCTAAACGCAGCAAAAATTGAAAAGTTTTTCAGGAATAGGCGAGATATCAAGCAGCACGCGATGTTCGTTTGTTCTATTAGTTTTTTTACATTGACCAGGTGTGATTTATGGCTGCTGAAGAACATGCCCTTACTTCGACCGAGTATATCAAGCATCACTTGACCAATATGACCTATGGCAAAATGCCAGACGGTTCATGGAAGTTGGCTGAGTCTGCTGAAGAAGCTCAACAGATGGGGTTCACTGCTATTCACTTGGATTCAATGGGTTGGTCTATCGGACTTGGTCTGATCTTCTGTTTATTGTTCTGGATTGTTGCGAAAGCTGCAAATTCAGGCGTGCCTGGTAAATTCCAGTCAGTAATTGAAGTGATTATCGAGTTTGTGGATTCAAGTGTACGTGATACCTTCCATGGGAAGTCTCGATTAATTGCACCCTTAGCATTAACCATTTTCGTGTGGATTTTCCTCATGAACTTGATGGATTTGATCCCTGTTGACTTTATTCCTTATGTAGCTCAACAGGCGATTGCATCTATGCTGGGTGTGGACCCTCATCAGGTTTACTTTAAAATTGTTCCGACTACAGATCCAAACATTACCTTAGGTATGTCTATTTCTGTATTCTTCTTAATTATTTTCTATAGTATTCGTGAGAAAGGTGTTGGCGGCTTCGTTGGTGAGTTGGCACTTAACCCATTCAACCCAAGTAATCCAGTTGCTAAAGTGCTTTTAATTCCATTCAACTTATTGTTGGAATTGACTACTTTCTTGGCGCGACCAGTTTCATTGGCTCTACGACTGTTCGGTAACATGTATGCGGGAGAGTTAATCTTCATTCTTATCGCGTTATTACCGTTCTGGATCCAGTGGGCATTGTCTGTGCCTTGGGCGATTTTCCACATTTTGATTATTACGCTACAAGCATTCATTTTCATGATGTTGACTATCGTGTACATGAGCATGGCAAGCGAAAAGCATTAATGGTATGGCCTAACTGTCATCGGGCGGTTGGGCACACAATTTTTTAACTTAATTTGGTATAAAACCTAACCTCTGAGGAATTATCATGGAACTCACTTTAGGTCTAGTTGCAATTGCATCTGCTATCTTGATCGCTTTCGGTGCTTTAGGTACTGCGATTGGTTTTGGTCTTTTAGGCGGTCGCTTCCTTGAAGCTGTTGCTCGTCAACCAGAATTGGCTCCACAACTTCAAACTCGTATGTTCTTAATCGCAGGTCTTCTTGATGCTGTGCCTATGATCGGTGTTGGTATTGGCTTGTTCTTCATCTTCGCTAATCCATTTGTAGGTTAATCAGCTTAATTCCGAAATTCACTATTTGAGGAATTTGCAATGAATATCAACCTCACATTGTTTGGCCAAGCGATTGCATTTGCGATTTTCGTCGCATTCTGCATGAAGTTTGTATGGCCACCACTAATCAATGCGATTAGTGAGCGTCAGCGTCGTATTGCTGACGGCTTAAATGCAGCTGAGAAAGCCAAAGCTGATCTTGCCGATGCGCAAGCTCAAGTGAAAGCTGAATTAGATGCAGCTAAAGCACAAGCGGCTCAATTGATCGAACAAGCGAATCGTCGTGCAGCACAATTGGTAGAAGAAGCGCGTACCCAAGCATCTGCTGAAGGTGAGCGTATTCGTCAACAAGCGAAAGAAGCTGTTGATACAGAAATCAATTCTGCTCGCGAAGAATTACGTCAACAAGTAGCTGCGCTTGCAGTAACTGGTGCAGAGAAAATTCTTAGCCAGCAAGTTGACGCAGAAGCTCACAATGCCATGCTGACTCAGCTGGCTGCTAAACTTTAAGAGAGAGGCAGATTATGGCTGAACTCTTGACGTTGGCACGCCCATACGCTAAAGCAGCATTTGCTTACGCTTCTGAGCAAGGTGCAACTGACAATTGGTCAACAGCACTTAACTTGCTCAGTGCTGCGGTGCAAGACGAAGCATTTTCAGCTTACTTAAATCGCCCTGAGCTTACGCCTGCTGAGCAGGTGAGTATTTTTGCCAAAGTTTTAGGTGAAGACCAAACTGCAGCAGTGTCAAACTTTTTGACATTGCTTGCTGAAAACAACCGTTTGGCTTTGCTTCCTGAAATTCAAGCAGAATACGAACAGCTCAAATCACAGAATAACAATACTGTGGATGTTGTGATTGAATCAGCATTCCCATTGACTTCTGTACAAGAACAAATTCTTGCTCAAGCGTTAGAAAAACGTTTCGCTGCGGCAGTAAATGTTTCTGTAGAAGTGAACCCAGCGTTAATTGCGGGTGTGGTTATTCGTGCAGGCGACCAAGTGATAGATGATTCTGCGCTTAACAAGCTTGAAAAAATGCGGACACGTCTTTTAGCTTAATTGCGAAGACTGAACTAATAAAAGATTGAGGTATAGCGCAATGCAACAACTGAATCCATCCGAGATCAGTGCGCTCATTAAACAGCGTATCGGCGATCTGGACACCAGCGCGACCGCTAAAAACGAAGGTACCATTGTTATGGTATCCGACGGTATTGTGCGCATTCACGGCCTTGCTGATGCAATGTACGGTGAAATGATCGAATTCGACGGCGGCTTATTTGGTATGGCACTGAACCTAGAACAGGATTCAGTGGGCGTCGTTGTTTTAGGTAACTACTTAAGCCTTCAAGAAGGTCAAAAAGCACGTTGCACAGGTCGTGTATTAGAAGTTCCGGTTGGTCCAGAACTTTTAGGCCGTGTAGTAGATGCTTTGGGTAACCCAATTGATGGTAAAGGCCCTATTGATGCAAAATTAACTGATGCTGTAGAAAAAGTAGCACCAGGCGTAATTTGGCGTCAATCAGTGGATCAACCTGTACAAACTGGTTATAAATCAGTTGATACCATGATCCCTGTAGGCCGTGGTCAACGTGAGTTGATCATTGGTGACCGTCAAACTGGTAAAACAGCAATGGCGATCGATGCGATCATCGCTCAGAAAAACTCTGGCATTAAGTGTGTATACGTAGCTATTGGTCAAAAACAATCGACTATTGCTAACGTAGTACGCAAGCTAGAAGAAACTGGTGCTATGGCGTATACAACTGTTGTTGCAGCAGCAGCGGCAGATCCAGCAGCAATGTTGTATCTTGCTCCGTACTCTGGCTGTACAATGGGTGAATACTTCCGTGACCGTGGTGAAGACGCGCTTATCATTTATGATGACTTGTCTAAGCAAGCTGTTGCGTATCGTCAAATTTCATTGCTTTTACGTCGTCCACCAGGTCGTGAAGCGTATCCAGGTGACGTGTTCTATCTACACTCGCGTCTACTTGAGCGTGCTTCTCGCGTATCTGCTGACTACGTTGAGAAATTCACTAACGGTGAAGTTAAAGGTCAAACTGGTTCTTTAACTGCATTGCCGATTATTGAAACTCAAGCAGGTGACGTATCTGCATTCGTACCAACCAACGTAATTTCGATTACAGATGGTCAGATCTTCTTAGAAACATCATTATTCAACGCGGGTATTCGTCCTGCTGTGAACGCGGGTATTTCTGTATCGCGTGTTGGTGGTTCTGCTCAAACTAAGATCATCAAAAAATTGTCTGGTGGTATCCGTACCGCTTTGGCGCAATACCGTGAATTGGCAGCGTTTGCTCAGTTCGCTTCTGACCTTGACGAAGCAACTCGTAAGCAACTTGAACATGGTCAACGTGTAACTGAGTTAATGAAGCAGAAACAATATGCGCCATACTCAATTGCTGACCAAGCTGTTTCAGTTTATGCATCTAACGAAGGCTACATGGCTGACGTAGAAGTGAAGAAAATCGTAGACTTTGATGCTGCGTTAATTTCTTACTTCCGTTCAGAACATGCTGCGTTAATGCAACAAATCGATGAAACTGGTGATTTCAACAAAGACATCGAAGCTGCAATCAAAGCAGGTATTGAAAGCTTTAAAGCGACTCAAACTTACTAATTTAGCATTGGCTAGTTAGAGGTTTGGTTCACGGAATCAACCTTCGGAAGCCTGAAAGGGCTTTCGAATACTAGGTTAAGCGTATGGCAAATTTAAAAGAAATTCGCGCCAAAGTTGCTAGTATCAAGAGCACGCAAAAGATTACTCGCGCGATGCAAATGGTTGCTGCTTCTAAGATGCGTCGTGCGCAAGAGCGCATGGCTCAAGGCCGTCCGTATGCCGAAAATATGCACCGTGTAATTGCTCATTTGGTACAGGCGAACCCTGAATACAAACACCGTTATATGATTGAACGCCCTGTAAAACGCGTTGGTTATATCATCGTGTCTTCAGATCGTGGTTTGGCAGGTGGCTTGAACATTAACTTGTTCAAGAAAGTTGTAAAGCATGTACAGCAACAACAAGAGCAGTCAATTGAAGTTCAGTTTGCTTTAATTGGTCAAAAAGCGGTTTCGTTTTTTAAAAACTACGGCGGTAAAGTGCTTGGTGCAACTACAAACGTAGGTGACGCGCCAAGTCTTGAACAGTTATCTGGCTCTGTGCAAGTGATGTTAGATGCGTACGATAAAGGCGAGTTAGATCGCATTTACCTCGTGTCAAACGGCTTTGTCAATGCCATGACTCAAGATCAGAAAATCGAACAACTTGTTCCTTTAGCATCTGCTGAAGAAAACAAGACTCTTAACCGTCAATACGGTTGGGATTATATCTATGAACCAGAAGCTGAAGAGCTGTTAAATGGTTTATTGGTTCGTTACATCGAGTCTATGGTTTATCAAGGTGTGATTGAAAACATCGCATGTGAACAGTCTGCGCGTATGGTTGCAATGAAAGCTGCAACAGATAACGCAGGTGAACTGATCAAGAGCCTACAACTTATTTATAACAAGCTGCGTCAAGCCGCGATTACTCAGGAAATTTCTGAAATCGTTGGTGGTGCCGCTGCCGTTTAACATTATTAGTTTGAATTGAGGAGACAGCAATGAGTGGCGGTCGTATCATTCAGATCATCGGCGCGGTTATCGACGTCGAGTTTGAACGCAACAGCGTTCCTAAGATCTATGACGCTCTCCAAGTTGACGGTACTGAAACTACATTAGAAGTTCAGCAACAACTTGGTGATGGCGTAGTTCGTACTATTGCAATGGGTTCTACTGAAGGCCTTAAGCGTGGTTTGAACGTAACTAACACTAACGCGCCAATCTCTGTACCAGTAGGTACAGCGACCCTTGGTCGTATCATGGACGTTCTTGGTCGCCCTATCGACGAAGCTGGTCCAGTTGCAACTGAAGAGCGTTTACCAATTCACCGTCAAGCGCCTTCTTATGCAGAACAAGCGGCTTCTACTGACCTTTTAGAAACTGGTATTAAAGTCATTGACTTACTTTGCCCGTTCGCGAAAGGTGGTAAAGTTGGTCTGTTCGGTGGTGCGGGTGTTGGTAAAACCGTAAATATGATGGAGTTGATCAACAACATCGCTAAAGCGCACTCAGGTTTATCTGTATTCGCTGGTGTTGGTGAGCGTACTCGTGAAGGTAACGACTTCTATCACGAAATGAAAGACTCTAACGTTCTTGACAAAGTAGCAATGGTCTACGGTCAGATGAACGAGCCGCCTGGTAACCGTTTACGCGTAGCGTTAACTGGTTTGACTATGGCTGAGTACTTCCGTGATCAAAAAGATGAGAACGGTAAAGGTCGTGACGTATTATTGTTCGTAGACAACATCTACCGTTATACACTAGCAGGTACTGAAGTATCAGCACTTCTAGGTCGTATGCCATCTGCAGTAGGTTATCAGCCTACACTTGCAGAAGAGATGGGTGTTCTTCAAGAACGTATTACTTCAACTAAGTCTGGTTCGATTACATCTATTCAAGCTGTATACGTACCTGCCGATGACTTGACTGACCCATCACCTGCTACAACGTTCGCGCACTTAGACGCAACTGTAGTATTGAGCCGTGATATTGCATCTCAAGGTATTTACCCTGCGATCGATCCACTAGACTCAACTTCACGTCAGTTAGATCCATTAGTTGTTGGTACTGAGCATTACGAAATTGCTCGTTCAGTTCAAAACGTTCTTCAACGTTATAAAGAATTGAAAGACATTATCGCAATTCTTGGTATGGACGAATTGTCAGAAGAAGACAAACTTACTGTATACCGTGCACGTAAGATCCAACGTTTCTTCTCTCAACCGTTCCACGTAGCTGAAGTATTTACTGGCGCGCCTGGTAAACTTGTACCGCTTAAAGATACAATTCGTGGCTTTAAAGGTCTTCTAGCTGGTGAATACGATCATATCCCAGAACAAGCGTTCTATATGGTTGGTGGTATTGACGAAGTGATTGCTAAAGCCGAGAAACTTTAATTAGCAGCTCTAATTTAGGAGATTCTCATGGCGACTATGCAATGTGATGTTGTAAGTGTAAAAGAGTCTTTGTACTCGGGCACTGTGACTATGCTAATTGCAAAAGGTGCTGGCGGTGAACTCGGTATTATGCCGGGTCACGCACCACTGGTAACTTTGCTTCAGCCGGGTGCAATCCGCGTTCTGCTGGAAAATGGTACAGAAGAATTAATCTATGTATCTGGTGGCGTTCTAGAAGTTCAACCGCATGTTGTTACGATTCTTGCAGATACTGCAGTTCGTGCAGAAAACTTAGATGAAGCGGCAATTATTGAAGCGCGTAAACACGCTGAACAATTGTTGGCAAATCAAAAGAGCGATTTGGACTCTGCTGCTGCTTTGGCTGCTTTGGCAGAAACTGCTGCACAGTTGGAAACCATCCGCAAAATCAAAAACCGCGCACTTTAATTGTCGGTTTAAGATTGAAAAAAGCCACTCGAAAGAGTGGCTTTTTTTATGCTGTTTGGAATTGAAGCCTTATCTTTGCTTAAGATGCTGTATTGGTAGTTTCAGTAGGCTGATTTGACTCACCTTGTAAAATCATCCCCGCCAGTTTTAGCATTTCAGCTTGAATACTCCCCATTTGCTGTTCCAGTTTCTTAAAGTCCACTTTGCTTAAATCGACTTGTCCATTTAAAAATGGTGAAGCCAAAACTTGCTGATTGGCAGCCAATAAGTTTTGACGGATGGTATCAATTTCCTGTGTTTTTAAGTCTAGGCTGCTTAGTGTTTGATTGAAGCCTTGTAACTGCTGTTGTAATTGAGTCGCTGCAATTTGTAATTGTTGTGGATCTTGCGCATCTACAGCGGTTTGCAATTCAGACTTGGTTTGATTTAGTTGTTCGACATATTGACCTGCTTTGAGCTGTAGATCAGCCACATCGCGCACAATATAGAACATATTGCCACTGCTTAATGGAGCGTTGGTTGGGTTTGTATTGCTGTTGGATGATGCGTTGGAATCATCTTGATTAGTTGTTTGCGTTTGCGGCGTGTTCATTTGATCACAGGCGCTGAGTAGCAAGGCAGAACTCAATAGTGCAAACGGAAGTAGTGTCTTCGAAGATACATTTTTCATATTCATGTGATTTTTGGTACTCATTGAGAATGAATATAAAACGAAAATATGAATAAAAAACAGATTGTTGCAAAGCAATAACAAATCTTAATTTTTTTGTCTAAATCAAAAAAAATAGGAGTTTTAAAGAAACTCCTATGAATTACACTTCTTTCATAAAAGAAAAATGATCATAAGTAATGCGTCGAATTGATATTGATAGTCCCTTCTCTTGCGCCATATATGGCTCAGGATGAGGAATATATTCCGCAAGAGGATGAGGGAGCTGAATTATTGATTTAAAGAGAATTTATGAAAGAACTCTTTAACTTGCTGAATAAAAAATTATTTAGCCAATTCAGCCTCAATCGCTTCTACAATGCGCGGGTCATCTGCGGTTAAATCTGGGGCAAAACGCGCCACCACTTCACCTTGTTTATTCACCAAAAACTTTTCAAAGTTCCACAATACTTCAGGTGGTTCATTTGGGGTTAAGCCGTAATCAACCAAATCTTTCCACCATGGGCCTTCACCAATACGTTCAGGAATTGCTTGCGTTAAAGCCGTGTAGAGAGGATGTTTTTCTGCACCCACGACTGGAATTTTAGCAAACAATGGAAAACTCACCTGATAATTCAGTGAGCAAAATTCCTGAATTTCTGTATCGCTGCCCGGTTCTTGTGCCAAGAAATCATTCGATGGAAAGGCTAAAATTTCTAAGCCTTGTGCCTGTTTTGCTGCGTAGAGTTGCTGTAAGCCTTCGTATTGCGGGGTTAAGCCACATTTTGATGCCACGTTCACGATCAACAACACTTTTCCTGCATATTGATTTAATGTGGTTTCCGTACCCTGATTGGTTTTTACTGCAATGTCATAAACTGAAGTGCGCATAGTTGCTTCCTAGAATCTGTATTTTACCGCTACTGTTGTAACTGTAATTTTTGGGTACAGCAAGTTTTATAGCAAAGAAATTTACGACACTGATGGAATCCCGCATAGCCGTGATATTGCGCAGAAAAATGTAATTCGTATCTGCATTTTATTTTATTGATGGATAAATCGAGCGAAAAGTGCCATAAATAGACACTGGTTTTTTAGCACTTTGCATCACAAGTCAGTTATAGAAAAGGGTTTCACAGCAGGTATGCTGTTTGGTACAACAAGGATGATGAATACATGATACGGTCAGATAAAAGCGTATTTTGGGCAATTTTATTGCCATTGATTGCGGTATTGATTTGGTCTTTAAATATTGCAGTAACGAGGTATGTGGCGGAGTATATTTCACCCGTCAGTATCAGTTTTTATCGCTGGTTGATTGCTTTTCTGATTTTAACCCCGTGGATATTGCCCAAAGTTTGGCAGCAGCGTGAGTTGATTCGTCCACATTTGAAACAGTTGGCAGTGCTTAGTGCTTTTGGTTTGGTGCTGTATCAAGGTCTAAGCTATACCGCAGCCAATTACACCACTGCAACCAATATGGGCATTATTAATGCGTTTATTCCCATGTTTACGGTTTTGGTTTCATTGCTGATCTTAAAAGACATTCCGACACGATTTGCGGTTTTGGGCTGCATTATTTCATTTTCGGGTTTGTTGTATGTGATTGCACAAGGAGATTTGCGTCAACTCAGTCAGCTGACAGGACATGCGGGCGATATGCTCATGGTTTTGGCGGTATTTTTTTACGCCTTTTATGGGGTGTTTTTAAAGAAATGGAATTTAAAATTGCCGCTCATGCTGAGTCTTTATGTGCAAATTATATTCGCCTTACTTTACCATCTGCCATTTATTTTGTGGTTCGGCTTGGATCATTTAAATAGCCAAAATGGTTTAAGTGTGCTGTATGCAGGTATATTTCCTTCAATTATTGCACCTTTGGTATGGATGTTGGCCGTTCAATATTTAGGGCCAAATCGCACCAGTATTTTTATGAATTTGATGCCTGTTTTCACGGCTATCATTGCATATTTTTGGTTGGCAGAAGTGTGGGGGAGTTATCACAGTATCGGTGGATTGATTATTTTAACGGGTATTGTGTTGGCACAAATGAAAGCACGCGTACACATTCAAGCAAAAAGTTGAGTTTAATTGGTGTTTTTTTTGATCACATAAAGGTGTATTTAAAATGTCTTTTATTCAAAATTTATACAGTATTGAGTGTTATGAATTATGACAGTTTTTTTAATTTTTCTAAAATAATTGTAAAAATAGTAAGATAATTTAAATTGTTAAGAAAAAAAGATGAATCTTTCATTGAATATTTGTCTTGGATTAATAGGAAAAATCTATTTGTATAGTCGACTAAATTACTCCATAATTCACGTACTGAAAATGATCCACTGTATTCAATAATCAGTGAAATATCATTTGCAGCAAGATTTTCAAACCCTCTGGATGTGCTTTTATACACATCCTTTTTATGCTCAACCATCCCTATATGGTTGAGCTTTTTTTTATCCACTGGAGCGTAAAACCTCGTGGTTCAGCACGAGGATATAAGCGACTGGAGTAAACCATATGAACGACACGAAATGTCGTTTTAAATACTTGTACTATAGTCACTATTAAGAAAAATACTGTTAAAATAATTGGATGA
>NZ_VPEA01000021.1:0-21668 GCF_013417365.1 Acinetobacter sp. YH12252 | reverse complement strand
TCTCTGTACACGACAAAAATAGATAACTCATTGAAATAATGTCACAATAATTGTTTTCTAACGACGAATACTATGACACATCTCAATGAGTTATATCTTATCTTAAACAAATCTCTAAAATGGAACAAGTCACATTTAAAGTGCTTTGCGCTCATCATGCTTGTGATTATTTTAAAGCAAACATGTAATCTTTCTTCTGCATCTAAAGCCTTGCCCATCAAGTGTTTACCACAATCATTTTATCGACGTATGCAGCGCTTCTTTGCAGGTCAGTATTTTGATTATCGTCAAATTTCTCAGTGTCATCACCAGAACGATGGTGATGACTACGGCGATCTGACCCCAAAGGATTCGGCCTCCGCGCAATGCAGGCTCCAGTCGGCAAAAGAGACGGAGCCGATCAGAGAGTAGGCAAAATCGGGACGGGCAACAGGAAAGAGGATGCCGGAGGGCTGCCGGATACTATCGGCGGCAAATAGGATGGATCGCCTGTGCCGTTATCGTGCCGGTCGAGTGCCATCCAGGAAACGATTGGGCGAATCGCCGTCACGCTTCATTTTGCCTGCGAGGTTGAGTAGATTTTTCAGTGCGGAGTTGCGATTGAACGGCGACCAGACGGCTGTAAAGGCAACCGGCTCCGGTTCATCGAGGAAGGGCAGGAAGACGATGCCGGTCGTCGGCAACAATGACGTTGCCTCGCCGACGATAGTGATGCCGAAGCCTTGTCCGACCATAGATAGCAGCGTGTCGCGCCCCACATCAAAGCGCCGGATCGACGGTGCGGGCCAACGCCCGGCAAGGCGCAGCACGATATGGTCATGGACCTGCGGGCCGGTGCCACCATAGCGAACAATGAAAGTCTCGCCGACCAGATCGGACCAAGTGATTGCGGACTGCCCGGCGAGGCGATGCCCATCCGATAGCACGGCCACCAGCGGTTCGGTCCAGATCGGTCGGGTATGGCAGTCGGGCATCTCGGGCTTGCCCGCGACGAACACCACGTCGAGCTGGTCAGCACGAAGCTGCATCACCGCATCGCGGGCTGTGCCTTCGGTGATCTCAACCTCAATGCCCGTATGTTCTTCCCGATAATGACGGATCAGCTCCGTGAGAAAGCTGCGTGGGATTAAGGCATGGATGCCGATGCGAAGCCGGCCGTATTCTCCTTGAGCTGTCATGCCTGCGGTCTTCACTGCGTGATCGAGTTGATCGACACCCGCCGTGACACGCTCCATGAAGTGCCTGCCTGCGTCTGTTAGCCGAACGCCCCGCGCATGGCGCTCAAATAGCAGGACACCAAGGTTATCCTCCAGCGCTTTCACACGCGCGCTGACGCTCGACTGGCTGATACCAAGTGCCTTGGCCGCATGCCGAAAATTCAGATGCTCGGCGACGGCGATGAACTGAACAAGGGAAATGAGCGGTATCCTGCCAGACAGGATACCGACATTCACGAGGTTTCGATGGTTAGTGCGCCGCATCGGAGCGGGCCTGCTACCAGTCGTCGGTTAGACGACTGGCGACTTCTCGGTGGCAGCCCCACGGAGCCGAAGGAGCACCAGCCCCAACGAAACCAGTACCGCCATCGCCGTGGCGTAACAGATCACGGGCCACGCTGTGTCACCGTTTAAAAGTGCCACCGCCAATGTCCCGACAATGCTGACTATCAGGCTTTGAACGCAGAAGTAGAACGCGACCGCTGATCCCGCGATGTCGTCGAACTCTGCCAAAGCGCCGTTCGCGGTAACGGACACCGTGAAGACAATACCGACCGCGACAACCCACATCGGTAGGATGAAGGTGAGGAATGACGGCGAGCCGTAAAGTTCGCCGATCCCCAACAGGACCGCTCCGCAAACAAGCAACGCCATCCCACGCGCCACGCATCCTGCGATGCCCCATCTGGCGACAAAGGACTTCGCGAAACGGGTTGTCACGATCATTACAAGCGCGACAGTGGCGAAGGCAAAGCTGAATCCGATCTCGGAATATTCCGCTTGGCCTATGAGCACACGGGGAGCCGTCGAGAAGAAGACGAAGTAGGTGCCCATACCGGCGCTAAAGCCGACAGTGTAAACCCAAAAAGCCGGACTCGCGAAGATCGGCAAGACAGATCGGCGCGTCTTGACTTGATCCAGAGGGCGGGTTTCGTGCCACCTGAAACCCGCATTTAGGAGTGCGAGCATCGCCAGTATAGCCAAAGTAATGAATATCGCCTGCCATCCCAAGAACTCGCCGATCAATACTCCGGCGATAGGGCCGAGCGCAGGCACGAACGCCAGCATCGAACTGAAAAGGCCGTAGATGACGACACCCTCAGGACGGTTGGCATAAACGTCGCGAACCGTCGCGAACGTCGCCACCAGCATGGCCGACGCGCCCACTGCTTGAAGTAGACGGAAAGCGACAAAGGCCGGTGCAGTTGAAGACCAAGCTGCTCCCAGAGACGCAATGACGAAAGCCGTTGCGCCCGCAAGTAGAATTGGCCGTCGCCCGATTCTGTCTGAGAGCGGACCAAAAATCACCTGGCCCACGCCGAGCATCACCATATAGAGGCTCAACGTGAGTTGGATCATAGCGGGCGTCGTGTTCAGGATGCCGGGCATCGCTGGAACGACAGGGAGATAAATATCCATCGCCAGTGAAGCGAGGATGTCGAAAGGAGCCATCAGCAGCAGTGCTGCCGGCAGCGTATAGGCCCACGCGGGGCGTGTGGTGGTCATGACGAATCAACCCTCGATTAAGGAATACCGGGCGACGTCTGCTCGTCAGCAATCAGATGAGACTAGCCTTACAGAGCGCCGCAACAACAATACTGGTTGTTGCGGCTTACTTGTCTGCTGACTTGGAATTTCCCATCTGATTACTCCACGCTTACGAATATGAATTGCTACATTTTATCCGATTATCTTTTGCTTTGCAATGCGGCATGGGCGCACTCAGCGTTCCAGCCCCCTCTGCCGCCCTAAATGCTTGCTCCAATGCATCGAGCACCATATCTGTATTCATCCGTGTCGATACTTTCCATCCAACAATTGCTCGTGAGAACACATCAATAATAAATGCAGTATAAACCCAGCCTGAATTTGTTTGAATATACGTAAAGTCACTCACCCACAGTTGGTCAGGATGATCAGCAGTAAAATTACGTTTTACCAAGTCATCCGCTCGTTTTTGATCATCTCGGCTACGGGTGGTTTGTTTGTTCTTACCACGCCAAACACCTTTTATACCTAGCTTTTGCATTAATCGAGCAACAGTACAGCGCGCAATAATATAGCCTTCACGTTTCAGTTTTTGCCAGACTTTACGTACACCATACCGACCTGAACTTTCCTTCCAAATTCGTTTAATCTCCTCAGCATGATGCAAGTCATGTAAATCTCGCTTTGCTCGATGTTCTGGATTTTCACAGAGATCTAGAGTCCGGTAATAGGTTGAAGGTGCGATCGGTAAAATTCTACAAATCGCCTCGACTCCGTACAGCTCTTTATTATTATGGATAAAATCCACCATTATTTGTGTGGGCGGTCGAGCTCCGCCTGGGCGAAAAAAGCGGCTGCTTTACGTAGAATTTCATTGGCGCGTTGCAGTTCTTTATTTTCGCGTTCGAGTTGTTTGATACGTTCTTGGTCTGAAAGCTGCTGTACTTTAACTGGATTTTGTTTATCTAAATATTTTTGATACCAAACACGTAGTGTTTCAGGAGTACAACCCTTGCGCAGTATACTGCTCAGGGAGCAATAGCGGTGATCGCAGCCCAATTCGATGGATAATCTTTCTCGGATTCAATCAATAATTGAACCGCTCTTTCTCTGATTTCAGGGGTATATTTTACTTTTTTCATCGGGACATTCTCTCAGAAAGCTTGGTCTCCGACAAACCCGGTACGGTTCAAAAATCTTCCATTGATTTATTTATATCTGTTAAACCAGTCGCATTATGAAATGTAATATAAGTAGAAATTTCAGTATAAATGGTCATGATCTTTTCTAAATTTGAATATCTAAGCGTCTTCATTAATCAACCTTATTGATTATTAGTTTCTTCTTTTAAAGCTCTTTGTACTGTTGCTATCCCTACTTTAAACTTTTCTGCAACACCTCTAAATGTTGAATTTTCTTCAGCCATTGCTTTTCGTATTTCAACATAGTCAACCTTCCGCTTTCTTCCCTTATATAAGCCCTTCGCTTTGGCTTTTGCAATTCCTTCCTTTTGACGCTCACGGATCATGGAGCGTTCAAACTCTGCAAATGCAGCAAGCATCTGAAACATGAGTTTATTTATTGCCGATTGTGCTACATCATGACTGAAGGTCAAATTCTCTTTATGAAAAATAATGGTTATACCACGATCATTCAGACTATTCACAATTTCGTTCAGATCATTTGTATTACGTGCCAGACGATCAATACTATGAACATGCACCGTATCACCTTCACGCAGATAGTCGAGCATTGCATTTAACTGAGGACGTTCACGGCTACCACCGCTTGCCTTTTCAGTAAAGGTCTTATCCAGGCTGATTCCATCTAATTGACGTTCAGTATTTTGTTCAGTTGAACTGACTCGAATATATCCGACCTGATTAGGCATTCTGTACCGTTAGAGTTTAGATAATTAAATACATATTGTACCGAAATTAAATATTAAGTCTATAAATACGGTTTTTGAGTTGCTTTTTAAGACTTTATTTTGTTCCGTTAGGCTATACTCTATAGTTACATAATTCGTGATTTAAAGAGACCTAGAAAAAGAGAAATGGTATTTATTTGAGCTAATCAAAGTTGAGAAACTTTAGAATTCTTGCGTTAGTCAAATTTTAAGCAGCCAAAAGCTATATTTTATGAGGTTTTAGCCAATTCAAAAATTAGATAAACTATACTTTCGCAAGAGGTCTTTTGATTAAATAATAAGCGTGGAACGTGAAAAATCATAAAAAAAGCCCACCTTGGGGAAGATGGGCTATCAACTAGAAACTACAGCATTGATTTCTATAGAGAATTATAACGCTGTTATTCCTAAGTAGTAATGTCCTACCTTAAAACCAAATAGAAATGTCCTATACAGACATTTCCAAGTCAAGCACAGGATTCAGATTTCGTTCTTTGATTACTGTCTTCTGTGCACGTCTGCTTGGCATAGATTGAGAACGATTACGTTTGTTTTGCTGTTCCAATTCTTCATGCTGTTGTTGAATATGATTGAGAACTGCACCTAAACGTTTATTCTCAACAATCTCTCGCTGGTTAAGCTGACTTAATTTATCGAAGATGCTGTAATTGATTTTTCTTCCCTGATATTCAATCGCGACTGTACCATCCGGGTATTCCAGGAACTCAAGATACTTACTAATCAATCTTTGGTTTTCTTCCGTGTTTTCCAGGAGATATACGCATTTATCATAAGTAATCGTCAGGCTATTCGTGACTCTGCGGGGTTCACGCCAGGTAAAAATATCATCTAATTCTTCGGCTGTTTCAGTGACAGTCCGGTGTAGATCCTTGGGATTAAAGGCCATCTTGGCAAACTTCTGATTGAATTGCTCAATGAAGCAGGGTAGCCAGGCATTCGCTTGTTCAATCGAACAGATGCCTTCCAGGCGCATTTCTTTGATCAGACGGTCCTGAAGCGTTCTATTGGCTCGTTCTACACGGCCTTTGGCCTGTGGTGAATTAGCGAAGATAATATCGATATTCAGGGTGCTGAGTACGCGCCCAAATTGCGTAATCTTGGTGTCTTTCTTGCTGCTTTGATTCACCCTGAAGACTGAATGTTTATCGCTGTAGAAGGCTAAAGGCTTACCATGCTGCTCAACATACAAACGTGTTGAAATCATATAGTCAAAGGCTGATTCTGACTCACAGAAGCGTAAGTGCTGCAATTTTCCTGTGGCGTCATCGATAAACACCAATAGACAGCATTTAGGGGCTCTTCCTTCAAACCAGTCATGATGTGAGCCATCAATTTGGATCAGTTCACCATAACAGTCCCGGTTATAACGAGGCTGATATGGGCGTTTCAGGCGTTTGGAGCGAGGAATCCATAAATCGGCTGCAATCATCCAGGAACGCAGGGTTTCCACTGAAATATCGAATCCATGAATGGTAGTCAGCTTTTCATGCGCTAAAGTGGGTCCGAAACCATGGAATTGCTCAGCAACCATATTGAGGCACTTGAGCCTGAGTTCTTCAGGAAGCCTGGAATTGCTGGTTTGACCACGACCGGCATGGGCTAATGCAGCTGGGCCTTGAGCTTTGTATTTTTGCAGTAAACGCCTGATCTGACGTTCTGAAATATGAAGTAGCTGAGCAGCCTGGGATTGAGTTATGCGTTGATCGCAGATTTCCTGCACGACCGACAATCGTTTAAGTTCTTTATCCGACATAGACACCAACATATCAAACCGTCCGCTTCGATAATCGCAAAAGCGCATATTCTAAAAGCGGACATTTTTACTTTGGAGAAACCGGACATTTCTATTTTGGAGTTACAAACGCATTTCGTATAAGGTGTATTATGTTAATTTTAGATTTTTTAAAAAATTAGGGCATCCATGAATCCTTTAGAATTCTACTGTTTAATATTGAAAAATATGGATAAAAACCTGGCTAAGAAACTAGGTAAAATTGAGAAAAAATATACTAATGTTCCATTTAAAAATGATGAAATAGCTAAAGTTAAAATTAAATCCGAATTTGCTTCAGAAATGGGGTTTTTCGTACTTAATTCAGCAACTTCTTTAGCTGTAGATGAAGAAAACTATAATTTTGCATACTGCTTAAAAATCTTAGAACTATATCCAATTAAGAATAACGATTTTTTTTATTGGAATGAGCATATAAAGCTATTTTCAGAATTAGAAAAAAATAATTTTTTATATGAAGATGTCTGCAAACTACATGATTTTCTGGTAAATAACTTTAGCTTTAACGGTGATTTAAAGAATATTATTAGTCATGAGATGCTTAGAAATTCTGGCGTCAATATACTGCTAATTTTAATTCACTTAGATCATTTAATTTCTAAGAAGTGGGGATTCCAATCAATCTCACTAAACCAAGCATTAAAGTTTAAGTTTAAAAATAAACGACCATACTTCCCATCAAAAACTTTTACAGATTTTCTTTTATTTATCTTAAAGATAAATGCAAAGTTTGAAGCAACAAAAGGACATAAAGTCGAGATTCTGAAGACTATTCCTCCAACTAATGGTTTTGAGCAATGGTTAGATCCTTCTCTCGAAGATGAACAAATTAAAGAATTTATACAACTAATTAAAAAAGTTAGAGAAAACAGAAGACTATGCTACTTGAATGAAGTCTATGAGTTCCTAGGTCTACCTTATGGTGAGTTTAAAAATGATGAAATTTATGAACAAGTCTCAGAAGAGAATTATTTATTCCTGAAAAATGAACTTCCAGAAGATAAGTGGTTTGAAAGTATTAATGCCATAGCTGGCCTATGGTTAATATATTTTTGGCAAGACTTTTATTATAAACATTTTCAAAAAACAGCCAGCGTTTCTACGTTAGCTACATCAGAAGATTTTATCGTGATATGGGAAGCCTTCCTGAAGAAATATCCTTCAGAAGGCCAATATCTTTGGCCTTCTGAATTGATATTACAAGATAAATAAATTTTTATTTACGAGGTGGATTATTGTCTCGGCCACCACCTGATGGATTTCCAGTAGTACTAGGCCAACCTGCTGTGCTCATAGTTTTCATCCTTATTTAGATTTCGTAGGTTTATGATTAGGATTCAATTGTCGGCTACGGTTGTCCTGATTCTGCGCATGTTGAATATTATTAGGATTTTTTACTGTAGCACGTTGATCATTCGCTGTTTGTGTCATTGCTTTCTCCTTAAAATGTTTGAACATCTGACAAGGAAAGTATGGCTTCAAAAAAATATGCATCTTGCCTGAAAAACAGTAAAAAAGTTTAAATTTTAACCAAAAAAATTATGTATTTAACATAATGGTGTTATACGAAATTAATGGATGTTCGTATAAATTACTTGCATATTGTATTCGATCGAATACAATATAGTGAGAAGATAAGGAATCCTCATGATTGAAATTAAACGTCTTCCAGAATTTGATGAATGGTTGGATGGCATTAAAGACAATATGACCCGTATCCGCCTGAATCGTCGATTAGATAAGGTTCAACGTGGAAACTGGGGAGACATTAAACCTCTCCAAGATGGCGTTTGGGAAATGAGAGAATTCTTCGGTTCTGGATGGAGGATGTATTACATCCAACATGGTGACGTTGTGATTGTAATGCTTGGTGGTGGAGATAAATCAACTCAACAACAAGACATCGATCGGGCAGTCAAACTATCGAAAACATTGGAGGATTAAAATGGTTAAAGTCGCTGATTTACCAAGTTTTGATATGGCTGAGTCGCTCAAAACTGAAGAAGACATTGTGATGTATCTCAATATGGTTCTTGAAGAAAATGATCCAGCTGAATTAGCCCATGCACTTGGTGTTATTGCTAAAGCTCGTGGCATGACTCAAATCGCTAAAGAAGCAGGGATTGGGCGTGAAGCACTCTACAAAGCCCTACGTCAGGATTCAGCACCACGTTTTGATACGATTAATCGTGTAGTAAATGCTTTAGGCTTAAAACTCACAGTACAACACGCTTAAAACTTTAAAAATATAGTAAAAATGGGAGCTAAAGGCTCCCATTTTTAGATTCGTATAAGGTGTATTATGTTAATTTTAGAAATTCTATATAAATATAGAATTTTTAAAACTTAAATTCTGGCATGTGTCCCATACTTATCAATCATGATCGAACTGGCTTCATTTAGACCACGTACTGTGACATTCGCACCATTCTTTTGAAATTTATTTACAACAGAATCAAGCATGGCGACTGATGTTACATCCCAAATGTGAGAATGGGTCAAATCAATAATCACCTCCTTTACATCCTCTTTAAAGTCAAAACCTTGCATGAATTTTTCAGAAGAACTAAAGAAGATCTGACCTCTCAACTCATATAAACGGGCCATTCCTTCAAAAGATGCTGTCACCTGGATATCATTTTCAAGTTTATTCGCCAGGAACAAGGCTGAAAGTAATACGCCTGTTAACACACCCAAAGCCAGGTTATGCGTAGCAACAACTACAATCACCGTCGCAATCATGACGATATTACTACTCTTAGGATTATCTTTTAACTGAGTGACAGAACTCCATTCAAAGGTACTGATAGAGACCATTATCATTACCGCTACCAATGCAGCCATTGGAATCACTTTGAGCCAGTCGCTGATAAATACAACCAGAATAAGAAGAAAAATGCCCGCAGAGAATGTTGATAAGCGTGTAAGGCCACCTGATTTTACGTTAATCATAGATTGACCAATCATTGCACAACCGGCCATGCCACCCATAAAGCCAGAAGCAATATTCGCAATCCCTTGTCCCTTACATTCCTGATATTTATCACTTGGCGTATCAGTCATTTCATCCACGATAGTTGCTGTCATCATCGATTCAAGTAAACCTACAGCCGCCAGTGCGACTGAATAAGGCAAAATAATCATCAATGTTTCAATATTCAAAGGAATATCTGGAATCAAGAACATTGGAAGTGTGTCAGGTAAAGACCCCATATCGCCCACGGTCCGTACATCAATTCCTAAAGCGATTGCCAATAATGTGATTGCAATGATGCAGACTAGTGGAGAAGGGAGTAATTTTCCTAATTTGGGAACCAGAGGGAATAGATAAATAATTGCTAAACCTAAAGCAACAAAAGCATATACATGCCAGGTCACATTAATCAGTTCAGGCAATTGAGCCATGAAAATTAAGATCGCTAACGCATTTACGAATCCAATAACCACAGATTTAGATACAAACCGCATTAACTTGGCGAGCTTTAAATAGCCTGCCAATATTTGAATCACGCCTGTCAAAATTGTTGCTGCCAGCAGATATTCAAGCCCATGCTCTTTGACCAATGTGACCATAAGCAGCGCCATTGCACCAGTGGCTGCTGAAATCATGGCAGGACGACCACCTACGAAAGAAATCACGACGGCAATACAGAAGGATGCGTATAGACCAACTTTAGGATCTACACCTGCAATAATTGAAAATGCGATGGCTTCAGGGATGAGTGCAAGACCGACGACTAATCCGGCAAGTACATCCCCACGGATGTTAGAGAACCACTGTTCTCGGACATTAGATAACATAAACATAGCCTGTTTTTTAATTTTTCAGATAGGCTAGTGATGTGATATATACAACACACAAACGACTACACCACATCACTAGACAGTGATGAGTTATTTACAGATTTAAGACGATAAATAAACTTAAGGTGGCGTAAGTGTCATAAGATGAAAGAACGTTTTAGAGTAAAAAAATCAGGACAAGGGTAACAGCTAGGTACTTTTTTATAAAGCCTGGATGTTATATCCAAGCTTTGTTTAATCGGTATTTTATGAAGCTTTTGGCTCCCCAAGTAATTGACCTATTTCCAAACGTGTATAGCCACGTTCTTTAAAAATCAAAACAATAGCCTGTTTATAATCTTCAGAAGTAGAAGTCTTATACTTAGTTATCAGTTGATTTTCAGAATTCAGCTCAAGATCATTTTTGATGGTCAATACTTCGCTAGAGATCTTGTTAAAGATATTTAGGTTAAACATACAGGCACTCGTCATCCGTATTATAGCGGCCCGACTATAACGAATACCTGTCTTAGCTACGCTAGACACCCTTGGCCGCAAGGATTACAAATTAAGAAAAATTCCGCAAGTTTTTGTCTATTGAAAGAATAAATAATCTCCCAACTGCTATCTATTTAACATAATGGTGGTTATACGAAATTCTGTTGTAGCCCCATACATTCAAGTTTATTTCTTGCATGAATGTATCCTATAGGATACATTACTCTTATGTACTCAATATATACCACTGAAGTCTTTGATGACTGGTTTACTAAGTTAAAAGACCTGCAGGCAAAAAGACGTATACAAGTCCGAATTGATCGGGTTGAAGATGGAAACTTTGGAGATACTGAACCAGTAGGTGAAGGTGTTTCTGAATTACGTTTCTTCTTTGGACCTGGCTACAGGATCTATTACTGTAAGCAAGGGCAAAGGGTCGTTATTCTTTTAGCAGGCGGAGACAAGTCTACGCAAAGTAAAGATATAAAACTTGCCCTACAATTAGCACAAGATTTAGAGGAGGAGCTGTAAATGGCTATCAAACTTCGCAAATGGGACAGTGCTGAACATCTTAAAACAGAAGAAGATATGCAAGCTTACCTACAAGCCTGTATCGATGAATCTAATGGTGATGCGGCATTCATTGCAAAAGCTTTAGGTAATATTGCTAAAGCTAAAGGAATGGCTCAATTATCAAGAGACACTGGTTTAGGTCGAGAAAGTCTTTATAAAGCACTTTCTGGCGATGTAAATCCAAGCTTTGATACTGTTATTAAAGTCGTAAAAGCACTGAATTTACGCTTAGCAATTTAAAAAAAACTAGTAAAAAAGGGAGCTTTAAGCTCCATTTTTCATTTCAACTTCGTATAACGTGTATTATGTTAATTTTAGGAAAAGTGAAAAATAATCTACAATAGAATCTACGAAAAATTGGCCATCAATTATGCCTGATTTCTCCAGTGGAAATAATTGGATTGTGAGATCCCCCACTCAAAATCATAAATTAGAAAGAATTGAAGCATTTCTTTCCAATTATGCTTATAAACCTCACCGACATGATACTTATGCTATTGGCAGGACTCTTTCCGGAGTTCAAAACTTTCATTACAAAGGTACATTGCAACATAGCTTGCCAGGCATGACTATGGTTCTACACCCGGATGAAAAGCATGATGGTGAATCAGGAACATTAGATGGCTATCGCTATAGAATGATTTACATCGAACCAGCGATGATCCAAACCATTTTAAAGGGTAAACCTTTGCCTTTTATCAGACATGGCTTAAGTAATGATATTCGCCTGTTTAGGGCAATGGATAGCTTTCTAAATAATATAAATAATTATATGGATACCCTAGAAGAGGAAGATGCTCTATTTGATTTGGCAACTACACAGTGTGAAATTTCAGATACTTCATCTAACCAAAACAAAAAATTTGACTACAAGGCAGCAGAGAGAGCGCGTGAGTGTATTTTGGCGTATCCACATGAAAACTTAAGTTTGTCAGATTTAGAGAAACATGCTGATCGTGACCGCTGGAGCCTTTCTCGTGATTTCCGATTATTATTTGGAACTAGCCCACACCGTTATATGATCATGCGTCGCTTAGAAACAGTTAAGTTCTACCTTGCTCAAGGGGAGTCTATTGTTAATGCTGCTTTAAATGCAGGCTTTTTTGATCAGAGTCATATGACCAGACATTTTATAAAAACATTTGGTTTAACTCCCACTCAATGGAAAATGATAAATATTAAAAGATAGCCGTTCGATTTGAACGGCTAATTTGTCCTACAGCAGATTTATTCCATTAAGAAAATCTTTGAACATAAAAAGCCCTGATAAAATCAAGAGTATACCCATCAGCTTATTTAGCCGATTAAACCAGATAGGATTAGCAATTTTGTTGCCTAATACTTTTCCAACCAGAGCATAGGTGAATGGTGCGCCAACAGCACCAAGTGAAATCAGTAAAGAAACTATCAAGATCATGATTCCTGTGATTTTGGCTGCAGGGTACATAATTGTCGTAACAGGTAGAATGACGAGAATGGCTTTTGGATTTAATAACTGAATAAATAAGCCATTTAAGAATGTTAGATGGCTTTCTTGCTGTTGAGTTGTTTCTACATTCGCCCTAATCATTTTTATAGCCAAGTAGAATGTATAAATTGCACCCGCTAAAGCAATATAATGAATCAATCCATGTGGAATAACAGCTTCACCTATATAGCCAAACAATACGAATAAGATCAACATGGCGAAACCAATGCCTAGGTAAAATCCTATAGTCTTTTTTAATTGACCTGTAAGGCCAGAATTTAGCCCCATAAAATTTACAGGGCCTGGGCTATACATAACGCTTAATGTATAAAGAAATATTTCCACAGAGTTCACTCAATTAGATAGCAATAAACATCAAAGAGAGAACGGTATCGAGTTATAGGCCTTAAAGATTGTACGTTTGTGCTGAACTAATTAAAAATTTCTATTTAACTTATGTTCACCTAAAGTTCACTTCATAAGTGTATAAAGAAACTATGTATTGTATTTTCAATTGCTTATATAAATATTAGTCTTGGTTTAGAATTTTAAAGTTCATGAACTATGAGAAAAAACTAAGATACGATCAAAATTGTAGAACAACAAAATTATTTATACTAATTTACAAGCCACGCTGTTTAAGCGTGTCATTAAAAAATAAATCTTTTAATCTCTCCACACAATCTCCACACAATCTCCACACAACATCAGCAATTCATAAACACTGCTATTTCAAAATAGTAGTATCTAAAACCCCCCCTCTGAAAAAGCATGTCAACACATTATCATTTAATAGGTTCAATACTTATTACAACTGTACTTTTAATCGGCTGTACACAAGCCAAAGATGCTGAACAGTCCCCAACAGAAATGCCACCAGCGGTTGTCAGTACCATCACGGTATTACCGCATTCCATGAATTTAATTGAAAATCTTCCAGGCCGTGTTGTCGCTTACCGTATTGCTGAAATTCGCCCGCAAGTAGGTGGAATTGTTGATAAAGTACTTTTTAAGCAAGGCTCTTATGTGCAAGCAGGTCAACCGCTTTTTAAATTGAATTCTGAAATATTTCAGGCAGATGTAAAAAGCAATCAAGCCACTTTAAACCGTGCACAAGCTGAGGTGACACGTTTGCAGGTGCTGTTAAAACGCTACACTGAATTAGTAAAAGTAAATGCGGTTAGTCAGCAGGAATACAACAATACCGAAGCAGATTATCAAAAAGCAAAAGCCGATGTGGCGCAAATGCAAGCCATGTTAAGCAGACAACAACTTAATCTTAAATATGCGACTGTTACAGCCCCTATCTCGGGAACGATTGGTGAAATCTTAGTGACTGAGGGTGCATTAGTTGGTCAAGGTGATACTAATGCAATGGCCGTAATACAACAGATTAATAAAGTCTATGTTGATGTAAAGCAATCAATTAGTGATTATGAAAAACTACAGGAAGCTTTACAGCAAGGTGACGTGTCAAATACCAAACATACGGTTGAAATCCTAAATAGTCAGGGTAAACCTTATAACGTTACAGGTGAAATCCTATTTTCGGATACTAAAGTTGATCCTGATACGGGTGATGTCACAATCCGTATTTTAGCCAATAATGAAAATCAAAAACTTTTGCCAGGCATGTATGTTCGAGTCAATATGAGCCGAGCTCAAGTTGAAAATGCGCTCCTAGTTCCAGAACAAGCGATTCAACATGATATTAGTGGTAAAGCCAATGTTACGATTGTTAATCAAAAAGGTTTAGCGCAAAGCAAGCCTGTTCAGCTTGGTCAACGTTATCAAAATAACTATGTGATCAAACAAGGGTTACAAGCAGGTGAGAAAGTCATTGTTGAAGGGGCTGATCGTATACAGCCTGAGCAAAAATTAAAAATTAAGCAGTGGCAACCTACAAATATTAAGGAAAATGGAGGACAGCAATAATGTCCCAATTTTTCATTAGGCGTCCTATTTTTGCATGGGTGATTGCTTTATTTATTATTCTGTTGGGTGTACTAAGCATCCCCAAGTTACCTATTGCACGATTCCCAAGTGTTGCGCCACCACAGATTAGTATTACGGCAATCTATCCAGGTGCTACGCCAAAAACATTGAATGATAGTGTTGTGACCTTGATTGAGCGGGAAATGTCAGGTGTCAAAAACTTACTTTATTACAGTTCAAGTTCAGATAGTTCTGGAACAGCAACAATCACCGCAACATTTAAACCAGGTACAGATGTAGAACTTGCACAAATTGATGTGCAAAACAAAATTAAAGCCATTGAGTCACGCTTACCTCAAACAGTGCGACAACAAGGGCTGATGGTCGATGCTGCGTCGTCTGGTTTTTTAATGATGGTGGGCTTAAGTTCACCGAATGGCAAATATAGTGAAATTGATGTCAGTGACTATATGACTCGCTATGTGATTGAAGAATTAAAGCGGGTTGACGGTGTTGGTAAAGTCCAAAATTTTGGTGCTGAAAAAGCCATGCGGATTTGGGTCGATCCAGATCGTTTGGTTTCTTATGGATTGAGTATTCAAGATGTGAATACAGCCATCCAAAACCAAAACTTGCCGATATCACCAGGTCGTATTGGTGATGTTCCTGCTTTGACGGGGCAACAAATTACTATTCCTTTAACTGCTCAAGGTCAATTAGAAACTGTAGAGCAATTCAAGAAAATTAGTTTACGTGCTCAACAAAATGGCGCCAATGTTCGACTGTCGGATGTCGCTCGTGTCGAAATCGGGGCACAGATGTATAACTTTGCGATTTTAGAAAATGGCAAAGCCTCTACAGCTGTGGCGATACAAATGAGTCCTGGTGCCAACGCTGTCAAGACTGCAGAAGGTGTTAAAGCGAAAATTGAACAGTTAGGTTCAGCACTGCCTGATGGTATGAAATTCTCTATACCTTACGACACTGCACCTTTTGTAAAAATCTCGATTGAAAAAGTAATCATGACATTGCTTGAAGCTATGGCATTAGTTTTTATTGTCATGTTTATCTTTTTACACAATGTTCGATACACCTTAATTCCGGCGATTGTTGCACCGATTGCATTGCTTGGCACATTCTCAGTCATGCTGCTTGCTGGTTTTTCGATTAATGTGCTGACCATGTTCGGTATGGTGCTTGCGATCGGGATTATTGTCGATGATGCGATTGTGGTCATTGAGAATGTTGAACGCATTATGGCGACAGAAGGCTTATCTCCAGTTGAAGCCACATCTAAAGCCATGAAGGAAATTACCAATCCGATTATTGGCATCACCTTAGTGTTAGCCGCTGTATTCTTGCCGATGGCATTGGCGTCAGGCTCAGTGGGGATTATCTATCGTCAGTTCACCATTACCATGTCGGTTTCAATTTTATTCTCAGCTTTCCTTGCACTGACATTAACCCCTGCGTTATGTGCAACGATGTTAAAACCGATTGATCAAGACCATCAGAAAAAGGGTGTTTTTGCATCGTTTGATCGCAGTTTTGAGAAGCTGAACAATCGCTATGAACGCAGTTTATTTAAAGTAATTAAACATAAAACCCTCGCAATGTTATGTTTCTTAGGCATTGTCATTGTGCTGATTTTTAGTTTTAAACACGTTCCGACTGCGTTTATGCCAGAAGAAGATCAGGGGTGGTTTATGACTTCGATTCAACTTCCTGCGGATGCAACTCAAGAACGTACCCGTAAAGTCGTTGCTGAGTTTCAAAATTATTTAGACCAAGAAACGGGGATTAAAGACAATATGGCGGTCTTAGGTTTTGGTTTTAGTGGATCTGGTCAGAATACAGCGATGTATTTTACCAATCTATTGCCATTCGAAGAGCGTACTATTACGGCACAAGAAGTCGTGAATAATGCCAATATAGCGATGGCTGAAAGTTCAGAAGGTCAAACCATGTCTGTGTTACCACCAGCAATTGATGAATTGGGTAACTCATCTGGTTTTTCACTGAGATTATTAGATCGTGGCAATATTGGCATGCCTGCTTTAAGAGAAGCACAAGATCAGCTTTTAGCATTAGCAGCACAAAGTAAAATCGTGGCGGAGGTCTATCCTGAAGGTTTGCCAGATGGCAGTTCTGTACAGCTTAAAATTGATAGAGATAAATTGCAGGCATTAGGTGTTAATTTCAGTGATGTGACCGATATTATTTCAACCTCAATGGGTTCGATGTATATCAATGATTTTCCAAATCATGACCGTATGCAGCAAGTCATTGTGCAACTTGATGCCAAATCACGCATGAGTATTGAAGATATTCTTCAGATTAAGGTGAACAGTCAAAGCGGTAAATTGGTTTCAATGTCTGAAATAATTACTCCAATTTGGCAACATTCCCCACAACAATACAATCGTTACAACGGTCGTCCATCATTGAGTATTTCTGGCAGTCCAGCAGCAGGTATATCTTCAGGACAAGCCATGACTGAGATGGAAAATTTGATTGAACAACTTCCGAAAGGTGTGGGTTATGAGTGGACTGGGATTTCTCTAGAAGAAAAACAGTCGGAATCACAAACCTTGTTTTTATTACTGTTGTCGATGTTAGTCGTTTTCCTTGTCTTGGCAGCGCTTTATGAAAGCTGGTCAATTCCATTCTCTGTGATGCTAGTTGTCCCTCTAGGGTTGATTGGCGCCTTTTTAGCAGTAATGTTACGTGGTATGCCAAATGATATTTTCTTTAAGGTCGGCATGATCACGATTATTGGTCTATCTGCAAAGAATGCTATTTTGATTGTTGAGTTTGCAAAAGCACTAAGAGAAGAAGGAATGGGTTTAGTGGAGGCAACCGTTGCAGCCGCTAAATTGCGCTTACGTCCAATCCTAATGACATCTTTGGCATTTACCTGTGGCGTTATTCCTTTAGTCATTGCCAGTGGCGCTAGTTCTGAAACTCAAAAAGCGATTGGTACAGGCGTCTTTGGCGGCATGATCAGCGCAACAATTCTAGCTGTTATTTTTGTACCGATTTTCTTTATTGTCGTCATGAGCATGGTTGAGAAATTCTCGAAACGTAAAGCGGCACATTAAGCATCAAAACTGAGAATAAAAGCTGTGGGTTAACGAGTTTAGCCCACAACAAATCTTTCATTTACATCTTTATTTCAGAATTGATTTAATAAACCATCAATATAGGTTTAATCATGAAAGCTACCAATCTTGATCCGAAACGCTGGTGGATATTGCTCGCTGTCGTGCTTGCATTTCTGCCGATTGTGATTGATATGACTGTACTGCATGTTGCGGTTCCCTCATTAACCCAATCGCTGAGTGCCACAAGTAACCAAGTCTTATGGATTATTGATATTTATCCATTACTTATGGCTGGACTTTTAGTTCCGATGGGAACTTTGGCTGATCGTGTCGGCAATCGTAAGATTCTGCTGATTGGCTTGGTTATATTTGGAATTGCCTCAGTCCTTGCGGCATTTTCCCAAACGGCTTCTATGCTGATTGCCGCACGTGCTTTATTAGCATTAGGCGGTGCCATGATTATGCCCTGTGTATTGGGTATTATTCGCAGAACCTTCGAAGACAGTCGCGAACGTGCCATTGCGCTGGGTATTTGGGGCACAATCGGATCAGCCGGTGCCGCCATTGGACCGCTCATTGGTGGGGGATTGTTAGAATATTTCTGGTGGGGTTCAGTTTTCCTGATTAACGTCCCAATCATGCTGGTTGTCGCACCAATGTGCTATTTCTTATTGTCCCGAAAAGAAGCTATAACCCCTGGACATTGGGCATTTGGTCAAGCGCTATTGCTGATTGTCGGTTTGATTTCGTTTGTATATGCACTAAAAGCAGGCTTAGGCGGTAAACAGTCGTTGTTGATTGTCTTGCCTTTGGTCGTTTTATCTATCGGCTTATTAACCATATTTGTACGCAAACAGCTGAATTCTCCTCAGCCGATGCTAGATCTTTCGCTATTTTCACGTCCTGCTATTTTAGCCGGCATTATTATGGCAATGGTTGCTGCAGGCGCTTTGGCAGGGGTTGAGTTAACTTTGGCAATGGAGCTGCAATATGTCATTCGTTTAACACCGCTGCAAGCCGGTCTTTTTATGGTTCCGATTATGGTTGCGGCCGCTATTGGCGGGCCTATTGCTGGTTTTTTATCCAATAAATTTGGACTCCGTCTGGTTGCGACCATGTCATTAATATTGGCAGCAATTGCGTTGGTCAGTTTGAGTTATTCAGATTTTCATCATCCGGGAATCATCGTTCCCTTTATTTTAGCTTCGATTGGATTAACACTGAGTATTGGTTTAACAGCTTCATCCATTGCGATCATGGGCTCAGTACCTGCAGAAAAGGGCGGTGCGGCAGGTTCACTTGAAAGTACAGGTTATGAACTGGGTACAGGACTAGGTATTACTTTATTTGGTGTTTTCATGGCCTATATATTTGGCAGTCATCTTCAAGTGCCGTCAGATTTAACTGCTGTTTTAGCAGAAAAAGCCAGACTTTCGATTGGTGATACCTATTTAGTGGCGAGCCAGTTACCCGTTGAACAAGGTACAGCATTGATTAACGCAGGTAAAATTGCCTTCAGTTCAGCTCATGTTAATTTATTATTAACAGCAGGGATTATCATCGGGATACTCTCCATTGTGGTATTTTTTATGCTAGCTAAATATCGAGATGAGAATTCATTGTGATGAAATTTATTTGAGGATCATCAAACAGAATGGTTAAGTTCAGACATCAATTTATCTTAAATTTATGGTTTAAATTAAGCCGTATTAATCTGAACTTAACACATTATAAATGAGTTGATGTCTTACGATTTAGTTGAATAGTAAAACAGCTGCCACCTAAGTTTTTGGATTTAGAATAATAAATATGACCTTGGTGTGCTTCAATAATTGCATCAATCACTGCCAAGCCTAATCCAGTACCGCCATCTAGACATGATCTAGAGTCTTCCAGTCGATAGAAGGGTTTGAACAGGTGTTTAAGATGCGATTCATCAATACCAGGACCTTCATCTTCAAACGTCAATACCCAATGTTCTGCTGTGGTTACAGATGTAATATTTATTTTTCCAGCATTCGAATATCTTAGAAAGTTAGAGAACAATGCAATAAAGACCTGTTCCATCCTTCTTATATCAACGCAAACCAATTTATCCGTCAAATTTAAAACAATAGTTAAACCTTTAACATGAAACCGTTCATTAAACATCTGCAGACATTTTTCAATACTATTTTTTAAATTGGTCTTTTCTAGTTCTAATCGTAATTGTTTATTTTCAATAAGTGTCAGTGTCCGTAAATCTTCCACAAGGTAAGATAAGCCTTCGACTTGGTTCAATAAGCTTAGGTGTAAAGCTTTATCGGCAATAAATATACCATCGACAATACCTTGCAAGCGACCTTGTAATATTGTCACAGGTGTTCGTAATTCATGTGCAATTGCAGCATTCCAAACAGTTGAATTCTTAACTGATACTTCAAGTTGGTTTGCCATTTCATTGAAGTTCTCAATAAGAGACTTGATTTCATGTGGAATATCATGATGTGGCTGTTTAATTCTGAGTGCTAAATTGCCTTGTTGAATTTGTTGAATAACATCTGCTAAATCACTAATTGGCTGTGTATAGCGTTTTCCATATTTAAAGGCGAGGATAGTAGAAAGAAAAAAGCCTGTTAATAGCACTAAAAACAGCCAGATAAAGTCAACGGAGGTAACTGAAAATTCATTTGAATTAATAACTTGTGTATTTAGAAAACCTATTTTTATCGCCCAGCTATAAACAAAATAGCCAATCATGAAAGATAACAGCGTAATGCCTAAATTGAATAGGCTCATCATGATAATAAACTGGAAGTTAATTCCAACAGAATTTTTAAAAAAGTTAAATTTCATGATTTTGATCTAAGCGATACCCCACGCCACGGACATTGATTAATAAGCCATTTACATCATTTTCTTCAAGTTTTTTGCGTAATTTGCTGATATGGCTATCTACAGTGCGATCTAAAGCATCACTTTCAGGCATACAGTTTTGGATCAATTCATTACGTGTAAAGACTTTATTCGGTGTTTTTGCCATCAAAAACAGTATCTTATACTCAGTTAACGTAAGGTTGAGCAACTGATTTCTTTGACCATTTGAAATGTAAACTTGATGATGATCTGGATTAATTTCAATATTTCTATAACGAATAATATTAGTTATTTCCATATTTTGGCTTGTACTTCGTCTAAGTACGGCTTGTATTCGTGCAATCACTTCGTTTGGGTTAAATGGCTTAATAATAAAGTCATCAGCACCCATTTTTAGCCCCATGATCTTATTCACTTGATCATCTAAGGCAGTCAGCATAATGACAGGTAAATGACTTGTTTGACGGATGATTTGTAGAATTTCCCAGCCATTTAGTTTGGGTAATTTAATATCAAGGAGAATCAGGTCGATAGAGTTGGCTTTTAGGCACTCTAAAGCTTGTTGTCCATCCAATGCACGGATGACCTGCATGTTTTCATTTTTTATGTATTTTTCAAGAATGTCACCAATATCATAATCATCTTCTACAACGAGAATGACGCTGTTTTCGAAGCTGTGCTGTAGATTTGGATACATATATTTTATCTTAGATGAAGTAGCTATGCATTTTAACATTTAATTGTGTAATGGAGATGATTAGACGAGCAGTCATTTATATTTGTAATTGAGGGGTGACATATAATAAAATTCGTTGCATATCAGTATTAATGAACAAAATGTCAATTATCATTCATTTAACATAATGGCTGTTATACGAAACAGAGATGTAACTCCAAAATAAAAATGTCCGGTTTCTCCGAGGTAAAATATGACTTTTGAACAAAAATAAGCCATTGTTTATTCTTTTTATTTCCAACAAAATTCCAGAACTCATCTACTTCGAGAGATTCATAATGACTTTGC
>NZ_VPEA01000020.1:0-21963 GCF_013417365.1 Acinetobacter sp. YH12252 | reverse complement strand
CGCCTTACAAAACTGTAAAGCGTATATTGCAAGAACGGACTGACCGCTACAAGTCGGAACTGACCGACTCAGGCTCTAGTTACACGCTTGGCAACAAGACATTAACAGAGTGCGAATTAGTCCTTGAGTATGTTTGAATACATTTTAAGGAACAGACTTGAATCAAACTATGGATATGAATGAAAACACTGTAGAGCTGAACAAGACGCTACCTAAGAATTGAGCGTGGAGATGAGAAACCAAAAGGTTATATCGAAATAAATGCCGAATGGGGTTAAGTGTTTTGGTTAAATGCTTTTATATGCTGAATCATCTACTTGAAAAAGATGGATTGAGCGATTTGGAGATATTGTGCTGAGTAAAATAAATTTTAGACAAAATATTCAGAAATAAAAAAGAGAGCCATCGGCTCTCTTTTTGTACTGCATAATCGTATCGATTATTGAGCAGCAGCTTCAGAAGCAGCAGCAGCAGCGTCTACAGCAGCATCAGCAGCGTCAGTTGCAGCAGCAGCAGCAGTGTCAGCAGCATCTACAGCAGCTTCAGCGCCAGAAGCAACTTCTACAGCAGCAGCGTCAGCAGCAGCTTCAGCTTCAGATGCAGCTACAACAGCTTCAGATGCAGCAGCGTTAGCGTCAGCAGCAGCTTCTTCAGTTTTTTTAGCACAACCAACGAAAGCTAAAGTAGTAGCAACTGCAGCAGCAATAGCGATTTTTTTGAATAACATGGCATCACTCTCTAAAATATGAGATTAAAAAAAACCGACGTTAGTCTGTTGTATGCTTTTATTATTCCTAAATTTTGTTAGGCACTAACAACGCAGGCGCAGTCTAACTGGTCTGCGAATATGCTATCACTGCGCTTTTTGAATTGCTACTAGGTTGATTGAAAAAAAGGCAAAAAAACGCGAAAAATACGTGCTTTTTTAACAGAAAATAACAATTAATTTGGCATTTTAGATTGGAGAGTTGCACGGTAACTGGCTAAAAACTAAAAGGTTTTTACTAAATATTTTTTTATAATCATTTACTTAAAAATAAGTTTACATATACCGCGTGCAATTGTGTCTTTATGTAAATTTTGTCAACCAAATAAAAAAGCCATCGTTTTAAGATGACTTTTTTAGGTGTTCTAATATTTATAGCCGTTTAATTGGCTGCTTTACGTTTCATTTGATCAAAGAAGTCGTCATTAGTTTTGGTTTCTTTCATGCGATCAAGCAAGAATTCCATTGCTGCCAATTCATCTTGAGTGTGTAACAATTTACGCAAAATCCAAACTTTACGCAAATTATCTTCACTCATTAAGCGCTCTTCACGACGTGTACCTGATTTTTTGATGTTCATGGCAGGGAAAACACGTTTTTCTGCAATACGACGGTCTAAGGTAATCTCTTGGTTGCCTGTACCTTTAAACTCTTCGTAAATCACTTCATCCATTTTACTGCCAGTTTCAATCAGTGCAGTTGAAATAATGGTTAGAGAACCACCTTCTTCAATATTACGTGCAGCACCAAAGAAGCGTTTTGGACGTTCTAAAGCGTGCGCATCAACACCACCTGTTAAAACCTTGCCTGAAGAAGGTACGACAGTGTTGTAGGCGCGTGCCAAACGGGTAATCGAATCCAGTAAAATCACCACGTCTTTTTTATGTTCAACTAAACGCTTGGCTTTTTCAATGACCATTTCTGCAACTTGAACGTGACGAGCAGGTGACTCATCAAATGTTGATGCAATCACTTCACCGCGCACGGTGCGTTCCATTTCAGTCACTTCTTCAGGGCGTTCATCAATGAGAAGTACAATCAAGAACACTTCTGGGTTGTTACGAACAATCGACTGAGCGATGTTTTGTAGCAACATGGTTTTACCCGCTTTAGGCGGAGCCACAATAATTGAACGCTGACCTTTACCAATTGGCGCAACCAAATCTACCACACGTGCAGTTAAGTCTTCAGTTGTTCCATTACCTAACTCCATCACCAACTGTTCTGTTGGGAAAAGCGGGGTTAAGTTTTCAAATAAGATTTTATTACGTGAATTTTCAGGGGTGTCATAGTTAATTTGATTGACTTTGAGCAAAGCAAAATAACGTTCGCCTTCTTTTGGTGGACGAATCGTACCTGTAATGGTGTCACCCGTGCGCAGGTTAAAGCGACGAATTTGCGAAGGGCTGACATAAATATCATCTGGGCCAGCAAGGTATGAACCTGCAGCTGAGCGTAAGAAACCAAAACCATCAGAGAGAATTTCTAGAACGCCATCACCAAAAATCTCTTCACCATTCATGGCATGGCGCTTTAAGATGGCAAAAATAATGTCTTGCTTGCGGTTACGCGCCATTCCTTCAAGGCCCATAAACTCGGCAATCTTGATGAGTTCGCCAATCGGTTTTTTCTTGAGTTCGGTTAAATTCATAGAGGTTCTGATAGAATTAAAATTCTGGGGTACAGGTTAGAGAGGGAGCAACATTTAGCCGCATTCATACAATAAAATGAAAGCAATTGTATTTGCACAATAACGATTCAGAGCACTGATTCATTGTTTGATTGAAAAATGTGAAAAACAATTTCTGTTGCCGAGCGGCATTTTTGTGTTGTGTCTTTTCAGAAAGAGGATGAAAGATCCTGCGTTTCCTGAGCATGCAATATAAGAGAGAAACGTCTACTTGTCAATTTGTAGGCAAAAAAAATACGCCAATGCGTGGCGTATTTTTTTTCATCATCTCTATAAATAGACGATGGATCAATCGACTTAGATATTTTCGTCAATAAACGCAGTCAATTTAGATTTAGGTGCTGCACCGACTTGCTGTGCAACCACTTCACCATTTTTGAACATCAATAATGCTGGAATATTACGGATGTTGTAGTTCACTGCAGTTTGTTCGCAAGAGGTTACATCAACTTTTACAATTTTAACTTTGCCTTGGTATTCGTCTGCAAGTACTTCAAGTACAGGTGCAATTGCTTTACATGGCGCACACCAGCCAGCCCAGAAGTCAACCAATACAGGAGTATCCGATTGAAGAACATCTGCTTCGAAGTTTGCATCAGTGGTGTTTACGATGTTGCCAGACATGGATTACGCTCCAAATAATTTTTAAGATAGCTTTAGTTAGTATTACATAGCCATCTTGAACAAAGTAGGGGAATCTGTGGATTTTCCATTCAAAATACAAATTTGTCTAATTGATCGTGACGATAACGCTAAACGAAAATGCTAATTCTGTAACACAATTGTCATATATGCAGAAAATTTAAATAGTCGTCAAATTGTGCTGATAAATGGCTTTTAAATTAGGTGTATGTGAATTACTCTAGGCACAATTCTGTCTAGGTTTGTTTGAAGAATGTCTGATTTTTTAATTGATGAAGAGTTACTCGCAGCCATCGATATGGGGTCGAATAGTTTTCACTTGGCAATTGCACGGGTGGATCATGGTGAAGTAAAAAAAGTGGCATCAATGTCAGAAAAAGTACAGTTGGCCGCAGGTTTAGATGAAAATAAGAATTTGACCGAAGCTGCTCAACAACGTGGTTTGGCATGTTTGGCGCGTTTTGTAGGACGTTTAACTGCGGTGCAGTCAAATCGTTTGCGTATTGTGGCAACCAACGCATTGCGTCAGGCCAAAAATGGACATGAATTTATTCAAAAAGCCGCAGAAATTTTGCCTAAACCTATTGAAATTATTGCAGGGCGTGAAGAAGCCCGTTTAATTTATTTAGGCGTATCGCACACGATGGCAAATAGTGGTCGTCGTTTGGTAATTGACATTGGCGGTGGTTCGACAGAGTTGATTATTGGCGAAGAATTTGAGCCAATTCATACCGAATCTTTACAAATGGGCTGTGTGGCCTATACCAAAGCCTATTTTGCCGATGGTGAAATTAGCAAGAGCAGTTTTGAAAAAGCAGTGGTTGCAGCGCGTAAAGAACTGTATTCGATTGCCAATACTTATAAAGAAGCAGGTTGGGATACCGTTGCAGGTTCGAGCGGTACCATTAAAGCCTGTCGTCAAATTACGGTAAATATGGGCTGGAGCAATGAGCAGGAAAATCTGACTCGTGAAGGTTTAGAAAAACTCAAAGACCGTTTGCTCAAGTTTAAACACGTATCAGAAATGGAATTTGATGGTCTAAAAGAAGACCGTCGAGCAGTTTTGCCAGCAGGTTTGGCAATTTTATATGCGGTATTTGATGTATTAGATATCGATAAACTGGTGTATTCCGATGGGGCTTTGCGTGAAGGCGTAATGTATGACTTGTTGGGACGTTTCCAGCATGAAGACATTCGTGATCGCAGTGTACAGGCCTTGATGGGGCGTTATAACTCAGACCCGAAACAGGCTGGACGTGTGGTGAAAACTGCGCAACATTTATTTGACAGCGTGGCAGAATCATTAAAATTAAATAACGAAGATAGTGACTTATTGCGTCGTGCTGCGTACCTACATGAAATTGGTTTAGCCATCAGTCACAGCAGTTATCATCGTCACGGTGCATATTTATTGCAACATTCGGACATTCCCGGTTTCTCACAAATTGACCAAAACTATCTCTCGCATTTGGTCGGCAACCATCGTCGAAAGTTGCGCCAAGACGCGAAAACAGAAGTACTGAAAGCGGGTGGCAATAAAATTGTTTACTTAAGTTTGTTGCTTCGCCTTGCAGTTTTGGTCAACGCAAGTCGTAGCGATGCGATGCTTCCTGCCATTGAATTAAGCATCCGCAATGCGCAACAATGGCAGCTCAGCGTGTCGGGTGATGCCAAACAATGGCCATTGCTTGTCGCTGAATTGCACGATGAACAAGTGCAATTCAAGAATTGGGACATTGAATTGAATATTCAGTCGGAACAATTTGTCGATTAAGATTTGGTTAATTTAGGGATAACAGTCGACTTATGAAAAAAGCTGCTCAATCTAAAGCATGGAAAACCGTGCAAATTGCACGTCATCCTGAACGTCCGCAATTTCTAGACTATGTGGGTGAAATTTTCACTGAATTTGATGCCTTACATGGCGATCGTTTATTTGGTGATGATGGTGCAATGATCGGTGGATTGGCACGCTTTGATGGTCAGCCTGTCATGGTGATAGGTCAACATCGTGGTCGCAGTACCCGCGAAAAATTACAACACAACTTCGGGATGTGTAATCCAGAAGGCTACCGTAAGGCACAGCGTCTTATGGATATGGCAGAGCGTTTTAATCTGCCAGTTTTCACTTTTGTTGATACGATGGGTGCATACCCAGGTGTAGGTGCAGAGGAACGTGGTCAGGCAGAAGCGATTGCGACCAGCTTGGCACAACTGTCGAACTTAAAAGTACCTGTAATTGCTACAGTATTGGGCGAAGGTGGTTCAGGCGGTGCGTTGGGTATTGGTGTGGCTGACCGTGTGGTGATGTTGTCACACAGTATTTACTCTGTTATTTCGCCAGAAGGCTGTGCGTCTATTCTGTGGAAAACTGCAGAAAAAGCCGAACAAGCCAGTGAAGCATTGGCATTGACTCCAGAAAAACTGCAAAAGATTGGTATTGTAGAATATGTGGTTGATGAAGGTGAGGGTGCGCATTTAAACCCTGAACAAGTCATGCACAGTCTGAAAAATGTGTTAAAAGAAGCTTTGGATGAATTGCAAGCGATGGATGCAACACAACGATGCGAAGAACGTTACCAGCGTTTAATGAAGTTTGGCAGCGACAATTTAGGTCTAGCGTCTTAAGTCAATTACAGGCTTTTCCTGCACAGACAAAATTTTTAATCGGATGTAGTGGCGGTATGGATTCCATGCTGCTACTGCATCTTTTGTCATTTTTGTGTCCTGAAAAAGTGCGCGCGATTTACATTGATCATCAATTGCAAAGCTCAAGTGCTGAGTGGGGTGCATTGGTGCAAGCCACCTGCCAGAATTTAAATGTACCGTGTGTGTTGCAAAAAGTTAATGTGTCTGAGGGTAATTTAGAAAACCAGGCACGTCAGGCGCGTTATCAGGCCTATATGCAGCACTTAGATAGCAACGAAGTTCTAGTATTGGCGCATCATCAGCAAGATCAGGCAGAAACCGTATTGCTGCGTTTGTTTTCAGGCGCAGGTGTGCAAGGACTTGCTGCCATGCAAGCGGTCGATGTGCGTGATGACATCAGTATTTGGCGTCCGTTATTGGATATTTCGCGTGAGCAGATTTGCCAATGGAGTGCTGAATTAAAGCTCGATTATGTGCAAGACCCAAGCAATCAGGATGTGCATTATGACCGAGCTTGGGCAAGAGAAATATTGTGGCCTGTCGTGCAACAGCGTTTTCCTAAAATGCAGCAAGCTGTGACGCGTACTGCAAACTTGATGCAAGATACTGAAAACATTTTGGCAGAAGTTTTGGCGCAGGATTTAGCTGCATGTGGCACAGACTCGCAGTTGAATTTAATTCAGTTACAACAATTGTCTTTGTCACGGCAACGTCAGCTATTATCGGCATGGATGAAAGGACAGGCACAATATCGCCCAAGTTTTGATATGGTCGAACGCTTGCAACGTGAGGTGATTCAAGCCAAAGCCGATGCACAAGCGGCATTACATTGTCAGGATTATTATTATCTGCGTTATCAGCAACAATTATTTCGTTTGCCGAAAGCGGAGTATTTAGCTGCAGAACATTTTGAGGCAGAAGAACAAGTGTTATGTTTGCAGGCAGATCAGACTTTTCAAGTGTGGTCTGGCTGTTATCAACTGCAACAAGCCAAAGTCGGTTTATCTGCAACTTTGCTGAATCGTCCGTTAACTTTACGGCCACGTTTGGGTGGTGAAAAAATTCATTTGTATGGTCGGGTGGGCACATGGCCACTGAAAAAAGCCATTCAGGAAGCACAAATTTTTCCGTGGACGCGTCATACAATTCAAATATTAAGCCTAGATAATGTTATGCTAGGCGTTTTTAGCCCCAAAGGCTTTTGGCTTGCACAGTCGGACTATTGTGTCGCAGATGGATGGCAACCGAATTTAGTCTCTTAACGACAAAGAACTCAACGAAGAGCGTGAATCATGAGTGCAGTATTGAATTGTAATATTAGTTTCATTGGCGGTGGCAACATGGCGCAAGCCTTGATTGGTGGTTTGATTGCCAGAGGTTTGCCGCCAACCCGTATTACAGTTTCAGACCCTGTAGAACAAGTGCGTGAATTATTAAAAGAAAAAGATGTGCATGTCACTGAGGATAATTTGGCCGCGATTGCAGATGCAGATATTGTGGTATTTGCAGTCAAACCACAGGTTTTGGCACAAGTATTGCGTCCATTGCACGGTCAGTTTGAAGATAAACTGGTGATTTCGATTGTTGCGGGCGCAGAAATTGCCACGATTTCTGAGTTATTACGTACAGAACGTGTAGTGCGGGTAATGCCAAATACGCCTGCTTTGGTGCAAACAGGTGCACATGGTTTGTATGCAACCGAACAGGTCAATAGCACTGACCGTGAATTGGCAAGTCAGGTTTTGGCAGCGACAGGTTTAACTATTTGGGTAAACTCTGAGGCGCAAATTGATGCTGTGACTGCAGTATCTGGTTCAGGGCCAGCATATTTCTTCTATTTGATGGAAAGTATGATTCGTGCAGGCAAGAACTTAGGTTTAGATGAAAAAGTGGCGACAGCACTGACGTTACAAACTGCTTTGGGTGCAGCACAAATGGCAATTACCAGCTCGAATACACCTGCAGAATTACGCAAAAATGTAACTTCACCAAATGGCACGACCCAAGCGGCAATTGAAGTGTTTGATCATGCGCAAATTTCACAAAATATTCAGGCGGCATTGGCTGCTGCTAAAACGCGTAGTCAAGAATTAGCGCAAGAGTTAAGTGATAGTATTTAATTATTGAAAAACAATGAATTTAAATTTTAGGAAAGTTTAAGTATGGGTGCAAATTCTGCGCTAATTTTTGGCATTATCATTAACGTAGCGATTTTGCTCGTATTCTTCCGTTTCTTAATGCAATTGGCAGCGGTGAGTCCTTATAACCCTGTGGTGCTTTCAACCATTAAAGCCACCAAAATTGTAGATGTATTTGGACGTATTTTTCCAACGGTTGGCAAAGGTCGAGTTAACTCTGCAGCCTTGGCTTTGTTGGTGGTGTTGTATCTACTCAAAATTTTTGGTGTTATGTATCTCAATGGTGCGATGCCGAATAGTCCAATTCACTTACTGATTCTGACTTTTGTGACCATGATTCAGGATTTAATCCGTTTCTGTCGTTATTTGATTTTTGCCACCATTATTTTGAGTTGGGTGGTGATGTTTACTCAATCTCGTGGCCCGTATATTGAGGTGATTCAAGAGTTGGCAGAGCCGTTATTAGCACCATTTCGTCGTTTATTGCCGAACATGGGCATGATTGATTTGTCGCCAATTATTGCATTTTTGGCTTTATATATCGCTGAAATTATTATGAATCAGGTAGCGATTGTATTGCTGACTGGCTTATAAGTCGCATTATCCTAAAACATTAAAAAGGACTCAAATCGAGTCCTTTTTTTGTAGTTTAAGTTTGGGCTGACGACCTTAATGAGTCTTCAGAAATACAAATAACCTGCATCCTGACCTCCTTCTAGGCGAAGGAAGGTGCTGAAAAAAGAGAGCGCAACGACTTTAATGCGCTTCATCCCAGTTATTGCCTTTTCCGACTTCCACCACCAATGGTACAGAAATTTCCACCACAGATTGCATGACTTCTGCCAACTTCGGCGCGAGTTCATCTGCCGCATCTGCATCGACTTCAAATACCAATTCATCGTGTACTTGCAGCAACATTTTGGCTTGCGCTTGCGGTAACATTTTGTCGACTTCAATCATCGCCATTTTAATAATATCAGCTGCAGAGCCTTGTAATGGCGCGTTAATTGCCGCACGTTCTGCCGCTTTACGTACCATCATATTACGTGCAGCAATATCTGGTGTATAGAGGCGACGACCTAAAATAGTTTCTACAAAACCTTGTTCTAGCGCGACTTGGCGGGTACGTTGCATATATTCATAAATGCCCGGATAACGCTGGAAGTATTGCTTGATGTAGTTTTGTGATTCTTCACGGGTAAACCCAAGCTGACGAATTAAGCCAAATTCCGACATGCCGTAGAGCAGACCGAAGTTTACAGCTTTGGCCTGACGACGCTGATCTGAGGTTACGTCTTCTAAGGCAATACCCAAGACTTCTGCCGCAGTACGGCGGTGCACGTCTTGTCCATGGTTAAAGGCATCGAGTAGGGCATCATCTTGTGAAAAATGTGCCATTAAACGCAATTCGATTTGCGAGTAGTCGGCTGCCAACAACACGCGACCTTCAGGTGCGACAAAGGCTTTACGAATTTGACGACCAATTTCAGTACGAATTGGAATGTTTTGTAAGTTTGGATCAGTAGAAGATAAACGCCCTGTTGCAGTCAAAGCTTGGTGATAACTGGTATGCACTCGATGCGTATCGTTGTTGGCTTGTTTCAGTAAGCCATCGGTATAGGTGCTTTTGAGTTTAGATAAACCACGGTAGTCTAAAATTAAACTACTGATCGGATGCTCAATTTTTTCCAAAACACTTTCACTGGTACTGTATTGACCTGTTGCGGTTTTCTTGCCGCCTTTGAGTCCGAGTTTATCAAACAGGATTTCGCCCACTTGTTTCGGTGAGCTGACATTAAAGTTTTCACCTGCCAATTCTACAATTTGGTTTTCCAAATCTTGCATGGTTTGGGAAAAATCGACACCCAATTGATCTAAAAATTTCAGATCAAGCTGAATGCCATTTTCTTCCATACTGGTCAGCACACGCGCCACAGGCATTTCGATGTTGTGCAAAATATTGACCAATTCAGGATGCTTTTGTAGCTTCGCAGACAGCACTTCATATAAACGATACGTAACATGCGCATCTTCTGCAGCGTAGTGCGCAGCCGTTTCAATTTCAATTTGATTGAAAGTTTTTTGCTTGACGCCTTTGCCTGCAATTTGCTCATAAGATGTGGTCAGGTGGCTTAAATATAAGCGTGCCACATCATCCATGCCGTGACGGGTTGCGACAGAGTTAAGCACATAAGATGCCAACATGGTATCGAAATACCAACCTTGTAAATGAATACCGTGATTTTCAAGCACATGCGCATCATATTTTAAATGATGCCCAATTTTATCCACCGCATTATTTTCTAAAATAGGTTTGATTTGTGCCAAAACCTGATCACGGTTGAGCTGCTGTGGTGCGCCCTCATAATCATGCGCCAAAGGTACGTAATAGGCATCTTTGGCATCGAACGCGATAGAAAAACCAACAATTTCTGCAACGCGATAATCCAGACTGGTGGTTTCTGTATCAAAGGCAAAACGCTGTGCAGTTTGCAAGCGTTGCAGCAAAGCATCCCAATGCGCCTGATCTAAAATGGTGTGGTATGTTGCTGCACCGAGTTGATCATCAACACTGCTTTGCGTGGCTTGATCTTCAGTTTCAATTTCATTGGCTGTCGGTGCGGCGACTGTTTTTGCAGCTTGTTTATAATTGCTGTTATTTGGATTATTTGGATGATCGAGCGATTGTAATTGATTACGGAATTCTAGCTCGGTATATAAATTGCGTAAGGCTTCAACATTAGGGTCTTGTAGTTTTAGATCGGCATAACCAAAGTTCAGATCAAGGTCACAAACAATGCTGGCGAGTTGATGATCTAGCGCGATGCCATCGGCATTGTCTTTAATATTTTGTCCGACTTTGCCTTTAATATGATCGACATTTTCTAAAATCGCACCAATCGAGCCATATTCGGTCAGTAGTTTTGCAGCAGTTTTGGCGCCAATGCCGGGCACGCCCATAATACCATCGGAAGCATCACCCATGAGGGTCAGATAATCAATAATTTGATGCGGCCATACGCCAAACTTGTCAAATACAGCCTGAATATCCATTGGCTTTTCTTTGAAGCTGTCTTCAAGGGTAACTTTTTCAGTCACCAACTGCGCCATGTCTTTATCGCCCGTAGAAATCAGTACTTGCTGTCCTTCGGCTTCGGCACGTTTGGCTAAAGTTCCAATAATATCATCGGCTTCTGCGCCTGGTAGCATGTAAAGTGGAATACCCAAAGCACGAATTAAAGCATGTAAGTATGGAATTTGCTGAGAAAGTTCCTCAGGCATACTTGGGCGGTCACCTTTATAAATTGGCGATAGTTCGTGACGGAAAGTCGGCTCAGGCGTATCAAAAATTACCGCCATGTGAGTAGGCTGAGTACGACGCATCAACTTTTGAATCGCAGAGATCGCGCCACGAATAGCATTGGTATGTAAACCAGTTGACGTGGTTAATGGTGGTAGTGCGTGAAAGGCACGAAATAGAAAATATGAGCCATCGACCAAGACAAATGGTGGCATGGATTGATTCCTTCTGCAAATAAGCAGTTTATTGTACGTGATTTTTGCAGTTGTCGCAGAAACTGATTTTTAAGGCAAGTGTTGCAGACGCACAGTTACCGAATTGCTGATGAATCCTGATTCAGAATCGTGCTGTCTGTTGTATGATCGGAGCCATGACAATATCAATAAAATGAAGAGCAATGCAGACAGGGCAGAATGAAATTCGAATCATTTGGTTCATGCTATTAATCATAATTTCAATTGGCGCATGGTGGCTCGGTGTGCCGATGCTGAGTTATATCTGTGCAGTTGCTGCGGTGGTCAGCGTGATGTTTTTTGTGGGACGAGTGCAGAACTCACTGGAACAGGTTGTGGATGCACAGTCACAAGTACAACGCCAAAGCTCTAAAACTCCTTTATATATCGCCGCTTTTATTGCTTTTTTAGGAATATTGCTGGATTGGTATTTACTGACATCTATTGCTTTAAGTGCATGGATTTTTATGTTGTTGCGATGGTTGCAGCGTTTGGAGCAAGGACTGTATCAATTACAGCAATTACAAAGTGCCGCTAAGCTTCAGGCGCATGCTCAAAAGAGCTATCCTCAAAAGACCAATGCTCAAGAGAAAAAGGTTCAAACGCAATTCGCAGAGCATATTTTAGCCAATACATCTGAAGTTGATGCAAGTCTTTCATCAGTTAAGGCAAATGTGGATGATGGTGTTATATCAACCGCTTCTCAACCTGAAACCATCGCTATTCAATCTGATTCCACATTATCGAGCGAGCCGAATTCTGTTCGGGAACAAGCAGCTCAAGTTTCTTATCCATATCCAGATTCATATCAAGACCAAGAACATCCACATCAAGGGCATCTACATCAAGAATATTCAGCTCCAGATTTAGCCAAATCCTCAAGGTCTGCCGCCCCTTTTGCAACAGAGTCAGGTGCATCAAGTAACAGTTTATTGCAACAAGCCCAATCATGGCTGTTGCATGGCAATCCTGTATTAAAAGCAGCAATTGTAGTGTTACTCATAGGCGTGGTGTTACTGCTACGTTTTGCTACTGAACATTGGCAATTTAGTTTGGCAGTGAAACTTTTGTTCGTTGCTGGCGTGAGTGCAGCAGTGACAGTATTCGGTTATCTGTTACGCAACAAAAATCGCAGCTTTGCTTTGGGTGTGCAAGGTTTGGGGTTGGCTGGGCTGTGTCTGACCTTATTTTTTGCCTATTACAATTTGGTCATTCCAAATTTAGCTATCGCCAGTCTGTGTTTTATTGTGGTGATGGTGCTCACGCTCTGGCTGAGTTTAAAACAACAATCAGTCGAACTTGCCCTCATGGCAATGCTGATTGCGTATTTCGCACCGTTTACTTTACCTGTTCGAAATGCAACAGCCATTGAATTTATTGCCTATTATTTGCTGATTAATATTTCGGTTGCCATTTTAAGTAGTTTGCGTCCGTGGAAATATTTAAATCAAATTGCATTTTTAATGACCGTTGTAGTGGGTGGTAGTTATGCCTTTTATCATGGGTATATCTTTGAACGGCAGGTTTTAACGCTTTTGGTTTTGGCACATGCGGCTATTTTTATTTGGTTGGGTTTTCGCTTTAGTCAACTTTTGGCAAAGGATGATGTTGTCACGTTTCAGCTGAAACCTATTTTAGACCTTGCCTTGATTTTTGGCGCACCCATAGTCGGTTATGCCTGTTTATATTTGATGTATTTTGAAGAAACAGCAGGGCAGGCAGCCTTTAGTTTGTTATTTGCGGTGGTTTTTGCAGGTTTGTATTGGCTGACCAAACAGCATCGGCAGACAAAATTTATTGCGCAAAGTTATTTCAGTTTGATGCTGATTTTTAGTGTGTTGATTCCACCTATTTTGCTGCCTGAACAATGGAGTGTCATCGGTTGGGCATTACAAGGCGTGGCTGTGTTTATGTTTGCCTTTATTCAACATTCTAAAATTAGCCGTTACTTGGCACTGGGTTTGTTTGCCGTAGCGGGCTTATCAGGGCTGTATTATTTAGTCGAGTTACCTTATTTCGAGCGTAGTATTTATTGGGTACTGAGCCTAAGTTATGCCACGGTTGTGGTGTTTTCCAACAGCCGTGCAGCTTTCAGACAACAACTGAGCACAGCAACCACGAGCGTACTGTGTTTAATGATGTTGTCTGCAACCAGTTTATGGCTATGGTTAGGTTTAGATTACTTTGATGGAGAACTTGCAACCGTACAGACGCTTTTGGCGGTGGTGGTCATTTATTTACTTATCAACGAAGTACTACTTTCTCGTCAAGCGACATGGTCATGGCTATTGCCCAAATGGTTAGGTCTAACGCCAGTTTCGCTCACTGCAGCAGGTTTATTATTCAGCCGTAGCTATGATGGAGCGGTGCATTGGGTTTCGGGTACTGAACGTCTGCTATTTGCCTTGTTTGCAGGCGTGCTCAGTGTGTTGTGGTTGCGTCCTTTATGGACTGTCCGCAGCGACAAAGAATGGCTGAGTTTAGGACTGTTACCCATTTTGGCGATGGCGAGTTTAACGCTGTTACCACAGTATCCGTATAGCAGCGTGGTGATTTTACCATTGCTCTTTGCGGCGTGGTGTTGGTGGCAACAACCGGATTCAGATTGGCGCAAATTTTGGTATGCGCGTAGCAATTTAATCTTCATGTTGATGTGGATGCTATGTTCACAACTGTTGACTGAACACGCATTTTACGGCTATGTACTGCCTATTTTGAATCCATTTGATTTGGTTAGTATAGCCATGTTGGTGGCTATTTTGTGGATGTTGAATCTGCAACGCAAAACCCATTTAGACCAAGGCTTGGCAGCGGTAATTATGGTCTTGAGTTTACTGTGGCTAAGTAGTTATGTGCTATTACGTGCCTTACATCTGTATTTGGGAACGCCAATCAACCAAATTGCTGTTTGGCAAGATGCCACTGTGCAGCTCAGTTTGACCTTGCTTTGGGTGAGTTTGGCTTGTATCGCCATGTGGATTGCCAGTCTGAAACAATTACGTGCCTTGTGGATTTTAGGCAGCAGTATTTTGGTGATTGTGACCTTAAAATTGGTGCTTTTAGATTTATCTAATATTGGAACTTTAATGCGCGTGCTGTCATTCTTTGCTGCAGGTTTAGGTATGCTACTGATTGCATATATTGCCCCAATTCCTGAGCCAGATCTCGTAAAAAACAACACTTCGCCGTCTTCCAAAGCTTGAGCAGATCCTCAAGTTTAGTTAGAGGCAAAGTGTCGAAGACTGAAACGATTACTTTAAGTCAGGTTCTCGTTTCAGTGCTTGGGCATTGGCATATTGATCAAGTTCTTCATTATTTAAAGGGCGCGATAAAGGATGATCAACAAAACCCATTTTGGGTACAGGAATTTCGATTTGGTTGTCTAGGAAACCATTACGGATACGTTCCTGCATTTCATCACGTACCTTTAAAAAGTTTTCTTGCTGACACCACACCGCAAACAACAATTCAATTGAAGATTCACGGAAAGCTGTAACTGTCACCGCGGGTTTAGGGTCAGACAGCACGAGCGGATATTGATTGGCGACACTGAGCAACACTTCACGCACTTTAATAATATCTTCGTGAAAATTAATCGCGAGGGTAATGGGCACACGTCGGATTGGAAACTTGGACAAGTTATGCACGGGTGCACGAATCAATTGTTCATTGGGTAAACGCACATAAATATTGTCTTGGGTCAGCAATTTAACTGAAAGTAAGTCAATTGAGATCACTTCACCTTCAATGGTGTGTCCGCGAATCAGGGTGATTTGAATGGTATCGCCCACTTCAAAAGAACCTTCGCCAATCAGGAACATACCACTAATTAAATTGGATGCCGAGGTTTGTGAGGCAAAACCCAAAGCCACGGTTAAAATACCCGCTGCACCTAAAAACACGCTGAGTTTAAAGCCTGCTTCTTTCAGGCTCGCCATCACAAACAGCAGGAAAATAAAGTAAAAAATCCCGCGTCGCCAAACTAAGCGTTGATGCGCATTAAAACGTGCGCCAATAGTGCGTACAAAAGTATTGGAAACAAAACGTGCAATTAAGAAACCAATCAAAGACAATACAATTGCGACCAAAATTTCGGTCAGACGATCTGTATTGATACTGGTAAAAATTCCTTTGAGGCTGTTGGTGATTTCTTTGGAAATATTGGAATCTGCCATAACATCCTCTTAGAAAAATGAATCAAACATATTAAATAAAGCACCTGCCGTTTCACGCGGTGGTTGCAAATAGGTCACTTCACCTGCATGTGGCGGGGTGCGATTTTCAATCCGAATTCGTGGCGGGCGGTCTAAACCTTCATGCATCACTTTAATTTGTGAAGTCCATAAACGACCTGTACTTTCGCTGAAAAATAAAGGCAGCGCAGGCACAGGCACATTCATTCGGTCAAAACGCAATTGTTGATTGCTGGTGTTGTGAAATTCAATCGGCGTGACGGCACGAAATGCACGTGGTTTTAATTGATGTAATTCGGTACGGCCATCGACTGCTGTGGCATAGCAAATTTCACCTGTACGATGATTGGGGCCAAACCAAGTATCTTTCGGGCGAATAATCGGCAAATCAAAAATGGGTTCACGTTGACCATCGACAAAGGCAGACATCCACAACGGTGTGCTGATATACAAGGTGCCGCGTTGCCCCGCAGGAATATAAATTGGATCGACAGGTTTAATCACCACTGAACGGTCTGCCAAACGAGGCATGAGCTGTAATTTACTTTGTGTAGATTTGAACATATAGCGTTCAATTTTCACAGGTTGTGGAAAGGCAAATTCAGGATCATCAATGTTATGCCATTGCTGTTCATAATCGTATTGAACCTGCGGGCGATAATATTCCAAACGCCATTCTTGCATACCACGGGTCAAACGTACTAAGAGTGAGCCAAATTGCCACGTTTTAGGACGATTGAGCTCAAACTCATAGTCACCCCACCATTTTAATTTAGCCGAATCAGTTTCTGAAATCTCATGATTTTGTGACAATGGCCTATCCCTTTCTTGATAAATCAGCGAAAACAGACTTCACGCTGTCATACGCTTAGAGTACACTCAAATTAAATTTTTTCATCATTATTATAATCGCTGATGCAAGTACTGAAACAATTACAAATACCGTATAGCTTTGCCAAACGCCATGGGGTGTTAATTCGTTATGAGGGCGATCATGCCTTTATTGTACGTCGTGAAAATACCCCTATGCTTGCAATTCAGGAAGCACGTCGTTTTTTGGGACATCCTGCGCAGCATCAACTTTGTAGCGATCAAGAATTTCATCAATTATTAAGCAGCAGTTTTGCAGGTGATACTGGCGAATCTCAGCAAGTCGCGGCAGGGCTGGAAGATCATCCTGATTTGCTCAGTTTGGCAGACTCTGTACCTGAAGCAGAAGACCTAATGGATCAGGAAGATGATGCACCTATTGTGCGTTTAATCAATGCCTTGTTGTCTGAAGCGATTCGGGTTGGCGCATCGGATATTCATATCGAATCTTTTGAGAAAAAACTGTCAGTCCGTTTGCGGGTCGATGGTCAGTTGCGTGAAATCGTGCAACCGCGCCGTGAACTTGCGCCTTTATTGGTGTCACGTATTAAAGTCATGGCAAAACTGGATATTGCCGAAAAACGTATCCCTCAAGATGGTCGTATTTCGCTTAGATTGGCAGGTCGTGAGGTGGACGTACGTGTTTCAACACTGCCATCTTCACATGGCGAGCGAGTGGTGATGCGTTTGCTGGACAAGCAGGCAGGTCGTTTGAACATGACTCATCTGGGGCTTATGCAAAATGATTATGAACGTCTAAAACAATTGGTGCATCGCCCACACGGGATTATTTTGGTCACAGGGCCTACGGGTTCGGGTAAAACCACGACTTTGTATGCTGCATTGTCAGACTTGAATGATGGTTCTAAAAATATTTTGACCGCAGAAGACCCAATTGAATATCAGCTGGAAGGGATTGGGCAAACACAGGTCAACACCAAAGTGGATATGACCTTCGCACGTGCTTTAAAGGCGATGCTGCGTCAAGACCCAGACGTGGTGATGGTGGGGGAGATTCGTGACTTAGAAACTGCCGAAATTGCGGTGCAGGCGTCTTTAACAGGTCACTTGGTGCTATCTACACTGCACACCAATACTGCCATTGGTGCAGTCACCCGTTTAAAAGATATGGGCATCGAGCCGTTCTTGCTGTCAAGTTCATTAATTGGGGTGATCGCGCAGCGTTTAGTGCGCACCTTATGTTCGCACTGCGCCACATGGCATGCTGCAGATGACTTTGAACAAGAACTCTTTAAAAGTGTGACCGATGCAAGCGATTTAAAACTTCCGCAACCGAAAGGCTGTGAACATTGCTCACATACAGGTTTTACTGGGCGGACTGCAATTTATGAAATTGTCCCTGTGGATGAAGCAATGCGCCGTTTGATTCATGGCAATGCCGCGGAATATGAACTGGAAGATTATGCACGACAGCAATCAGGTTCGATTCGTGAAGATGGATTGCGTAAGGTATTGGCAGGTAAAACCACTTTGGAAGAAGTGCTGCGCGTGACCAATGAAGCGGCTGAATAGCTAAAAAGTAAGGTTAAGATAAGAAATACAAAGAGTTGATCACTATATTGTTGATCAACCCTTTTTATTGAAATTCAATTTTAAAATTGCAATAAACGACGATGCTGCATTAACGGCATCGACTCTCGAATTTTGCTTTGTTCATCTAAATCAAAGGGCACTGTAATCAGTTGCGTACCTTCGTCTTGCACCATTGACAATAACTGTCCGCGTGAATTGGCAGCGCCTGAATGTCCCCAAGTCTGACGTTTTTCACCATGCCAACCTTGTTGGGCTGCACCTAAAACCTGACATTGACTGTCCATGCCACGCGCCTGCAAGAGCAATTGCCAATGCATTTGACCTGTGGTGTAAGTAAAAGCCGATGGCGCAGTTAAAATATTGGCGCCTTGCGCACGTAAAGTTAAGGCCAATTCAGGAAAGCGCAAGTCATAACACACCATTAAGCCAATGTTGCCAAACGGTGTTTTCGCCACAACGACTTCAGAGCCGGGTTCAAAAAACTTAGATTCCTGATAACCACCAACAGAGTCACCAACTTGCACATCAAACAAATGAATTTTGTCATAACGTGCTTCAGTTTTTTCTGGGCTAATACATAAACTGACCGTACGCACACGACCATCTGCAATTGTTGAACCATCAGGGCGATATGGGCAGGGCAATGTACCCGCCACAATCCAGATTTGATATTGATGTGCAAGCTGTTCCAAACGCTGTTGAATACTTTCAAACTGTGCCGCGGTTTCGCGTTGTTTGCCTGCTGCAAAGCAAACAAAGTTTTCTGGAAAAACGATCAGTTCAGCGCCATCAGCTTTACTCTGTTGAATCAATGTTTCAATGATTTTGAAGTTTTCTTCAATATCATTTTGCGAGTTCATTTGAGCAACAGAAAGTAAAGTCATCAAAGCATTCCTGAGTGAAGATCAAGCGTTCTGCTGATTTTTCTCAGCACACTGATCGAGATTATCTTGTTCTTTTTGTAGCTGTTTCACCAAAGGTTCGAACATATTTTGGTTGTTTTCATTCAGCTTCATGAGGGTTTTATGGGCATCTAATACTGTAGTGAGCATATTGCTATGCGTGACGTGTTCTTCTACCAGCTCACGTGTGCAAACTGTTGGATCGCCACAGTAATTTAAAATCACAAACACCTGTCCTAAGCCCATGCTATTTGCGAGCGTAGTAATGTCAGGATTGGTAGATAGCATAACTGCCTGAATATGATGGATTTGTTTCAGTTTTAAGCCTAGCTTAGCCAATACACCTAAAACTGTACTGTCAATAAATGTAGTTTGGGTTAAATCTACAATTGCACCCACCACATTAGATTGTTGTTCAATTTTACTGAGTAGTTTGTCTAGACTAATACAAGATTGGGCACGCACTTCGCCAAAAAGCTTAAAGATATGCGTTCCATTCAAACTTGCATATTCAACATGACCTGTTGACATATAAATGCCATTTGCAGAGAAGGATTAGATAATTATCCCATAGCGACTATATAGACTCAAGTGGCTTACAGTCGTATATCTTGGGTTGAGAAGTTAACTGGCTGATTTATTGGTTATTTTGTTCGACACAAACTCAAGATCGCAATATCATCTGCTACATGATCGGGGGCTTGGAATGATTGATTTTGCAAGTGAAAGACCAATTGTTCAAACTGTTCATTCAAACCACCACTATAAGGTTCTAACGCACCATCGGAGCAGATAATAAACCGCGCCTGTTTATTTAATACGCACTCAAATTCCTCAACTTCTAAATCTTCAGTCAGTCCCAAAGGAAAACTACTGGTATTTAAAATTTTAGGTGCTTGATTGGGTTCGATAATAATGGCAGGTGGATAATGCCCCGCACTCGACCAACGCAGTTCGTGGGTTTCAATATTTAAAATCCCACTAATCATGGTGATATGCTTTTCAATATTTTCTTGAACCAACATGCCATTCAGCTTCTTAATCAGTTCGCGTGGTGTTTTGGAGCGACCATGAAATGCAGCCATCCAAGACGTTAGTAAACTACTAGTTACACCATGCCCAGAGACATCGGCTAAATAGAACATGATTTCTTTATCACTGATTTTCCAGTAATCAAACCAATCGCCTGACAAATAAGCCGAAGGCTTAAATAACGTATCTACACGGTAGTTGCACAGTTCGATAGGATTGGGCAGTAATTTTTTTTGTAGTTCAGCAGCTGAAGGTAAGTCGCGGCTGTCTTGATTGCGTTTATATTGTGCGTCTATTTTGCGTAAGGCTTGTTGTGGATTTTCTGGTAAACGACTCCACAACCAACCTGCTAAAGCGCCTTGTTCCCATGCTTGCACCAATGCTGTGCCTTCATCTTCAAAGGCCAATACAATCGTGGGTAAATTCCATTGATGTGTTAAATAATCTTGCACATCGGCAATTGCAATAATGGTTGGGTCATACAAGCTGATGTCATCTATGTGAATCATTTGCACACTAGGAAGTGTGTCGAGCACCTGTTCTAGATATGGAATATCACGTGTGGGTTGAATGAAATACATAGAGTTTTGTGTTGACCCTGAACCTAAACAAAGCGTTACTATAACAATGCCTGAATACTCAAGGAAAGTAAAAACTCACCTTGAGTAAAATGTTTTACAAATTATTCTTTGCTTTCTTCAGGCAGGTTTATTTCTTCTTGATCATCAAAAAGTTCTTCGGTTTCATCATCTACAAACGAAATACTGTCGGCATCGAGTCCTTTCTTTTCCGCAATTTCAAAGTTTTTACGTTGCAAGTAAATATCCCGAATCGCGGCATATTTATCGCCCTGTAATACTTGTTCTACATCCAAGAGTTGCGAGCGTGTATCTAGGCCGCGCATAACTTGCTCCGACCAATATAAACGGTCATTGCCATCTAAAATGTATTTTTGTGGACGCGCCTGACCATCTACAAGTGTGCCAAAACCATCACGGAAAGTACTTGGGCCGTAAAATGGTAACATAACATAAGGCCCTGAAGGGACACCGTAGTAGCCCAAGGTTGTACCAAAATTTTCTTCTTCTGTGTCTAAACCTAAACGACGTGCAGGGTCAGCCATGCCTAAAGTGGTAATCGTATTTAAACTAAAACGACCTAAAGTTTTAGCGGCACGTAAAGGACGACCTTGAATCAATTGGTTAACCGCATTCCATGGTTCACCCAAGTTTTTACGAAATTGACGATATGAACCGCGCACTTCACCAGGGACTTTCTTTGTATATTGAACCGCAAGTGGACGCGCGATATTACGATCTAACATATCGTTGAATGCATAAATCTGACGGTTTAAAGGTTGCAGTGGGTCTTTGACTTCATCGGGTTGTGCAGCATTTGCATTCACTTTTAAATCTTTGGCTTTTACATTTTTTAATTCTTTAAGCGCATTCAAACGACTACTTTTAGTTTCAGAAGATGAGTCTGCCGCAATAACTTCAGTAGTTTCTTCTTGAGCAACTTCTTCAGTAGAAGGCGTTGTCGCATGTGTTGAGGTGATGAATCCTAAAGAAACAAGGCACACCCAAAGATATTTTTGTTGATACATAAAGAATCCTAGCGCTTAAATCTGAGTAAGCAAAAGCTGTTATATCGCCGATGGGTATATAGTAACAGTTAATTGAAACGATGTATTAAAGCAAATTTGCTCAAAATGTGTGTAGAAAAAGCAAAAATGAACAAAAAATAAACACCCGATATATTTCTTTTGAAAAAAGTCTTGCAAGGTATAATATTTGCCCTATAATGCACATCCATCGGCGGTGATGAAGATTAAAACTTCTGATAAAACAATGACTTGGTTAGGAGTGATTGAGTTGGGTTTTAGAAAGAAAGTTTAAAATAATTTAAATTACCAGTTGACACTTTAGAAATAAAGCGTAATATAGCCGACCTAGCTTGATGCTGACGAAGCATCGAGAAGATCATTAAGAGA